>NZ_CP041360.1:939375-1252500 GCF_006965485.1 Spirosoma sp. KCTC 42546 | reverse complement strand
CGAAGGCCGGATTGTGAACGTAGCGTTGAAATACACGTTATAGAGATGTATGATATAGGATGTATCCTACATCATACATCTTCACTCCACCACCAGCACCGAGTGCAATGCCAATTGCGGTACTGTTACAGTCGCAATGCCATTTGCATAGCGAATCGGCAAATTTCGATTCTCGGGTTGCTGCACGATACGCTTTGGCTTTTTATCGGTACGAAGCCGAACAGTCAGGTTAGTCAGCGCGGGAACGTCGTCGTAGGTAAAGACCTGCGAATCGGCGTGGCGACCACCCGTATTGATCAGGTTTACCGCCAGTCGATTTTGTTGTCGATTCAGGACAACATGCACAAGATGCGAACCACTTACCTCGACCACCGGCTTCGGTAGTAATGACCGAGTTAAGAATGCGATAAAGTCACGCAGTTTGGCCGATTGATGTTTCTGATAATCGAGGCTCAGGTCGGCATACACAGCCGTTAATCGACCCTGACCAACTGACGTTTCTGTCGAAATTACCCCCGGTGCTGGTCCGTCGGCCTCCGATTTAAGGAATTGATCGACGGGTTTTGTGTCTTTACCCGTAATACGAACGGGCTGGAATGGACCGGTCAACACCACCGATGCGCCGTTATGCAGTACCCATTTAGGGCCAGTCGCCAATTTTTCTGCGGGTGCAACACCTAGTTCGTGCGCAAACGATCGGGTAGTTTGGGCACCCACAAGTAGCAAATGGCCACCCTGTTTAGCATAGTCGAGAAGCTCCTGACGAAATGCCGGATCGAGGGAGTCCTGCTGCGATACGACGATAACGGGATACTGATTCAATCGGCCCCGAAGGTGCTGTTCCGACAGTACCTCGACGGGCAACTGGGCATCTAAAAGAGCGGTCAGTACCCCGCCAATCCGCTGCGTTTGCCCGTTGCCAAACAGCGACTGATTAAATGCGCTAACCGTCGAATTTGCATAGAGAACGGCGATTTGTGGCACCGGTACACTGCCCTCGCAGAACGGTTGTCTATCTCGCACAAATCGACTTAACCCGGCCATAACCGGCAGTTCGCGTAACCCAATAGACGCATCGTGACTCTGTTGGTAGTACGCCTGAAATCCGCCCCCGAGCGAAATAATTTCGGCCGCTTCCTGCATCAGGTGAACCGCCGATTTCTGATCACCCTGTCGGTGCACCGGGCTGAATTCATACCAGAAACTCCACGACATCAAATCCCAGGGTTTGCGGTAAAGCTGGCCTTGGGCAGCCATAATTCGCCCTTCCAGTGCCGCCGAGTTCACACTATTACTGGGCGTCAGATCGCCCGACAGAAAGTCGACATTGGTGTTGATGGGTTCCGGCATCATGGACGAATAGGCCCAGTTCGACGCAATTCGGAAGGCGGGTCGGTGGCGGTGAACGGCATCAACATAATGCCCCATGTACTGAATAAACGACCGACGAGCGAAGGCTTTAAATGCGCCAAAGCCCGCGTCTTTCTCTGAACGCGGCACAGTTTGAATACCCGTCTCGGCCCGAAACTTCGCCAGTGCCGTTGGCGAGTAATCCAGCACCGTTGCCCAGCACTCTCCATCAACCCAAACGCCATCGGCACCATAATCAGCCAGTTCGTTCAATTGCGGAATCAGCAGCGAATCAACGTAGGGACCATGCACGGAGGTTTTCGATGCGTTGATACTGCCATCTGCTTTTTGAACCGCCCAGTTCGGGTGTTTCGCCAGGATAGCATCGTCGTACACGCCGGAATAATGCAGGTACAAGTCCACACTGTGTTTTCGCGTAACGGACCGATAGAATGCTAATGGGTCATTGACGATATGCGGAGCCACCGTTGCATTCGCCACCTTAGACGGGTAACTCGACACACCCGGATGCC
Source organism: Spirosoma sp. KCTC 42546 (assembly GCF_006965485.1). Classification (NCBI taxonomy): domain Bacteria; kingdom Pseudomonadati; phylum Bacteroidota; class Cytophagia; order Cytophagales; family Cytophagaceae; genus Spirosoma; species Spirosoma sp. KCTC 42546. Next base: position 1,250,617 of record NZ_CP041360.1, on the reverse strand, counting down.
CCTTGCAATCTATCTGAATAAAATCAGGTTTAACGGCTGTGAGCAATGAATCAAGGCTTTTTTCAGACAGGTTTCGGCCTATTAATGAGTCTGTCGCAACTGCATGAAAATCAAAATGCAGGCCGAAATACCGTTTTGAGTTAGACTTTACGTTCGACTGCGCAAGTAGCTGAAAACTGGAAAGGGCGAACAGAGATGCAAGAAGAGTGGACTTCATTTAAAGATAAAATTATCTTAAGATGAAATCATCGTACGATGATTTCATCTCGTATTTCAAAGTACGCGTTCTGGCGCGGGTATTTACCTGTGCCTTTTCATATAGTCAGCGTTTGCTGACGCCTACATAGCTAGCCGAAACGCCAGTGAATACTGGCTACATGAGAAGGCACGGGTAAATACCCGCGCCAGCCTTCCCTGCCTTCCCTGCCTTCTCCCGTTCCTCCCTCCTCCTTTTCTCCCCAAATTAATACTCCTGCGACAACGGATGTACCATGAATTCATCAATGACCACATGAGCTGGGCGGCTGACGATGAACAGCATCGACTCGGCCATGTCTTCGTTTTGGAGCCAACTGCCTCGTGAATCCTCGCGATGGCCTTTCGCGTGGAAATTTGAGTCTACCAGACCAGAATACACGCCCGTTACTTTGATGCCAAACGACCGGACTTCCTTCCGCAACGCACCAGTGAACGCTTCCTGCGCATACTTGCTGGCGGTATACAGCGACCCACCCGCAAACGTGCGCTTCGCTACGTCCGATGCGACTACCACAATGTGGCCCAAACCCTGTGCTTTCAGGCTTGGCAAAGCGGCTTTGGTTAGAATGAAGGTGCCTTTTACGTTGGTCGCCATTAGATCGTCCCATTCACTGACGCTGATTTCGTCTACGTTTTTGAAGATGCCGTAACCCGCGTTGTTGATTACCACATCGATGTGTTTGAACTGATCGAGCGCGGTTTTTACTACGGCTTCCATGTCCGATTCGCTGGTAACGTCGCCGGGTACGGCTACAATTTTACCGCGCGTATGGCCTTCAGCGGCTTGTTTTTCGAGTTGTTGTAGCTCTTCGGCGTTGCGGGCCGTTACGACTACGTTGGCGCCGTGTTCGGCTAACAGCAAGGCGGTTGCCCGACCAATACCTCGTGAGGCACCGGAAATAATGATGGTTTTGTTTTCTACGGTCATAGGATTTTTTAAACGCAAAGGTCGCAAAGGATAGCGCAAAGTTCACAAAGAAGTTTTCTGTGGGCTTACAGGCTTTATCGTAAACAGGCCATTTAATCAATGGATAATATTTTTTAGACGAGTCTAAAACCAATTATAGAACGCCTGCGTATCTTTGGTACAGCTTTGATAGAGTGATTCCCGCGAGTTAATGATCGGTTTGCTCCACATACATCGGTTGCGCGTAGCCCGTTTGCTGCTTGGCCTGTTTCTGGCTATGTGGCTCAACGGTGTGGTGTTTCGCCATGCGCACCGCTTGCCGAGTGGCAAACTAATTGTTCACGCCCACCCCTACTGGCCTTTTGGGAAAGGCCCGATTCTCCCCAATAACCACACAGCTCAGGAAATTCTGCTGCTCGATCTGGCAGCTAACCTACCCGTTGTTGTTGGTAGTTTTTTTGCATTTCTATTTCTGCTGCGGGAGCGTTTGCAGTCGGTTTTCCTGTTCAGGAACCGCTCCTTTCAGTCTCATTTCCGATTTCGCTGCTTCTCTCACCGGGGTCCACCCGTCGTTTGGTAATTTCCTGATTGGCACACATCGGTCTCCGGGTCGATGCCTTGTGCTGTATTTCCTGGAGTACTCCACCAAACGATTTCATCCTGAATGAAGAATTTTTTCCTGCTGATTAGTCTCGGGCTGCATGGCCTTGGACTAAGCGAAGGGTTGCTGTATGCGCAGCCATCTCCCACCCGACTAATCCGTGGATCGGTGACCGATGCCGATAGCCACAAACCCATTCCATTTGGCAACATAAGCCTGATTGGCCAGAATAAAGGGGCCATTACCGACGCCCGAGGGCAGTTTTCTCTGTCCATCAAAGCAGATACGTTAGCCCATGAGCTGATTATTTCCTGCGTCGGCTACAAATCCGATACACTTGAGGTTAGCGCTAAAACAGACCAGTACAACGCAGTTTTACTCCCCGTTGTAAACGCCCTTAACGAGGTTGTTGTCACGGGGGTAACGCGGGGTACCCTCCTGCGCCAGAACCCCGTAGCCATTCTGGCTATTTCTGCACGATCCATCGAGAGTTCAAGCAGTAGCAATATCATTGACGTACTGGTAAAGAACGCACCAGGTCTGAACGCGGTTAAAACGGGTCCTAATATTTCCAAACCCTTCATCCGCGGTCTTGGCTACAACCGCGTGCTGACTCTCTATGATGGTGTTCGGCAGGAAGGGCAGCAGTGGGGCGATGAACACGGCGTTGAGGTCGATAATTACAACATCAACCGGGCCGAAGTAATCAAAGGTCCGGCCAGTTTGATGTATGGTTCCGATGCCCTGGCGGGCGTAGTCAGCATGATGCCGAATTATCCAAAAGATACCGAAGGCAAGCTCAAGGTCGGCTTTGTAACCGAATACCAGTCGAATAATAGGCTACTGGGCGAGTCGCTTAGTCTGGCATCGGGTGGGTCGCGCTGGGCGTGGAATTTGCGAGGTTCTATACGAGCCGCTACCAACTACAAGAACAAGATTGACGGGCGGGTTTATAATACGGGGTTTTCGGAGCGGACGTTAACAGCCATGCTTGGGTACTCTGGTCATCAGGGCTACTCCCGTTTTGGCGCTTCGTTATATGACAATTTGCAGGGAATTCCTGACGGAAGCCGTGATTCGCTAACCCGCCAGTTTACCAAACAGGTTGCCGAAGCGGAGCTGGACGACATTCGAAATCGACCGATCGTGCCCGCCAGTGAGTTGACATCGTATACGCTTAGCCCGCTCCATCAGCACATTCAGCACTATCGACTCCATACCAACAACCACTACCAGATTGGCAACGGCGAGATCGATATACTGCTGGCCTTTCAGCAAAACGTCCGTCGGGAATACAATCACCCTACGCAGCCCGATCAGGCCGGTTTATTCGTTCGCCTGAACACTTTTAATTATGGGCTGCGGTACAACCTGCCCAACATTGGCAAGCTGGCAACAACGGTGGGTGTCAATGGGATGTATCAGTCCAATAAAAATAAAAACGGTACCGCTTTCCCCATCCCGGATTATAATCTCTTCGATGTGGGCACATTCGTTTTCCTGAAATGGCAGGCCGAAAAACTAACCCTGAGCGGAGGTTTACGCTACGACCGTCGGCGATTGACGGGTGATGATTTTTACATCCGAACCAATCCACGAACGGGCTTCGAGCAACACGCGACTCTGCCCGATACCGCCGGAGCAACCTTACAATTCCCCGCCCTTCACCAGTCGTTTACGGGTATTTCGATGAGTCTGGGAGCGACTTACGAATTCTCAGAAAAACTGGCCCTCAAAGCCAATATTGCCCGAGGTTATCGGGCACCGAGTATCACCGAAATTGCCTCTAACGGGCTTGATCCCGGTGCGCACATCGTGTATATCGGGAATCGCAATTTCAATCCCGAGTTCAGTTTGCAGGAAGACATTGGCCTGACAGCTACGTTTCCCGATGTCAACTTTGGCGTAAGCGTGTTCAATAATTTCATTCAGAATTATATCTCGCTCTCGCAACTGGTCGATGAGAAAGGCGAGCCGATTATCATTGTTCAGGGCAACAAAACCTATCAGTACCAACAAGCGTCTGCCCAGCTTTACGGGTTCGAAACGCAGTTTAGTCTGCACCCAACCACCTGGCGGGGCTTTACGTTCGACAATAGCATAGCTGTCGTGTATGGTTATAATCGGGGACAACGGTTCACGGATGCGGGTGTTCAGGGCCAATATCTGCCGTTTATCCCCCCCCTGCGCATTTCGACGGGCGTGAGTCAACTGCTTCCGACCAAGTCTAAATGGCTGACGGACGTTACGATCAAAGCCGATGTCGATTACAACGCCCGGCAAGACCGCTACCTGGGTCTGAACAATACTGAAACCGCTACCGGGGCGTATACGCTGGTCAATGCCGGTGCAGATGCGTCGATTCGCGTGAGCCAGAACAAGCCCACCTGGCACGTGGTGTTCCAGGTTAATAATCTGTTCGATGTAGCCTACCAATCGAACCTGAGCCGGTTGAAGTATTTCGAGTATTTCACGCAGTCGCCCAATGGGCACCTGGGTATGTTCGGCGTGGGCCGGAATGTTTGTTTGAAGTTGATTCTGCCGTTTAATTGATGAGTTTGAAGTTCGAGGTCTGAAGTCTGAAGTTGGTTGACGGACTATTGATGCGTCAGCAACTTCAGACTTCAGACCTCAATCTTCAAACCCATTACTCCTTCTTCTTAGAGTGCCGGATCATCTGACCAAAATCCATGCCCATAGACAAGCCCGTGACGGCCTGCGTCAGTCGTTTGGTTTTGGTTTCGATCGTTTTGGCGTCTTCAATCCAGTTGCTGAAGTAATTCTGGTGACTCGGGCTTAGTTTCCGGAAATGGGCCAATGCGGCCGGGTCATCCTCCAGGCAGTCGAGCAGGTCGGCAGATTGCGGCAAGGGGTCCGTGTCCAGCTCAAGGGTAACCGTGATTTGTGTTCCCTCTTCTTCTTTGCCCATCCCACGGCGCATACCCGCGTTAATAGGCATCATAAAGCCGCCGTCCGGATTCAGGGAGCGCCCCATCGGCAACAGGGACACGAGTTTGATCGGGTGATTATCCAGCGTACCCTTCACCCGAAACGCCTTTTTCTGACCGGGTTTCAGCTCGTCGCTGATGGCAAGTGGAATTTCGATGTACGTCCACCGGGTTTTATCACCTTTCTCGCCAAACTTTTGAAGGATTGTTGTAAATGTGGGCATAGACTATTCTTTAATCGGGGTGCAGTGATGGCAGTTACTTATAACCAACATTTTAGGACGGTTCGCCGTTGCGATTCTCACGTTCTCGCTTGGCTACGCCGAGTGAGGGTTATTAAAGGGCCTCTGGCCCGTTTTTGACGTGTTACTCCGGCCAGAGGCCGTTAAATCACTCGGCGTAGCCAAGCGAGAATGGTGAACGGTAGGGTCGTTGTAAATGAGGGCATACATTATTTGTCAGCTAACGTTCAGATACGCTGTGGTGTCGGTTACTTATAACCGCCATCACTGAAATACACCCCTAATACCGCGCCAGCGTTGCTTCTAACGACGTTTTCATCTCCTGCACTAGGCTAGCCGGTTTCAATACCGTCAGGTGTTCGCCGTAGCTGCGGAGGTGCATGAGCAGATCGCGGTTGGGTGCCAGTCGAAGGCGTATGACGCACTCGGTGTCTGTGTCGCTCAAGACTTCCTGCGTTTGGTGAATGGGTTTCGTCGTTACATAGCGACCAAACAACGGGCTGAACGATAGCACAATCTCTTCGACCGGGCCGTGGCTATCGGTTATACCGAAGATGTGCTCGAATAACTCACTCACGTTGGTCAAGATGGCGGGTGGTACGTCGCAGGGATCGTCCAGCAGTTCGAGTTCGCTCATACGATCGAGGGCGAAGGTTCGTTCGCCACCACTGGCCGCATCATAACCAATGACGTACCAGCTATCCGCCACTTCCCGCAATAAAATCGGGTGCAGAATACGCAGCTTGGGTCGTTCAGGTGTTATTAGGCTTGGGTCAACGGTCCGGGCTTTGGCTTTTCGTACGGCCATACTACCATTCATCGACACGGCATCCTCGTGCTTGAGGTAGCGAAACGCCACCTGCCGGTTCTGGTTCACCGCCCGAATTAACACAGGAACGTACTGGCGATTACCTCCCAGAATTTTCTCCTCGACATACACCACCCGTCGCGTAGGCGCATCGGTTTTTACCTCCCGAATAATGTCGAGACTCTGCCGCACACGTTGCAGGGCGTTATCCAGTTCGTCGGCTACCGATGCCCCCTGCGTAGCGGCCAATACTTCCCGCGCCTGTTCCAACGCTTCCATGTCGTCGGGAGTCAGCATTAAGTTCAGGAGCCTGAACTGTGGATTGCTGTAATAATAGCCGTTGGCCCGTTTGTCGTATTCAATAGGCGCATCGTGATCCTCACGCATTCGCTGAATGTCTTTTTCGAGCGATGAAATAGACCGAATTCCACACTTGTCCTGACACAGTTCAAAGAGTTTCTGCTTGGAGTATCGGCGTGGGTATCGGCTGATAATTTCATCAATAAGTCGATACCGTTGAAAGGCAGAACGCGTGATTGGCATGGAATACTATATTTATATTATATATTGCACATGAAATATATACACACGTACAACAGATACGATTAGCGATGACAAAGAAGAGAAAAATAATTTTAACAAAAAAAGAAGGCCGTAAATAGATTACGTTTTGAGGGTTATACTTTTGAATCGGACAATTACTTAGACTTATCATGACTCATACCTCACGTCCTCGCACAAATACCCCGGCTTACACGCCCCGCCCGTCGCTTTCGACCCGGCAATTAGTTGACCTTGAACTGGGTCTGTTTTTGCTTCAGCAACTACACCCCGACGCTCCGGCAACGGCGCTACCCGATCTACTCCGGCCCGACGATACGAGTTGGTCTGACCTGACACCCAAACAGAAAAAATACCTGAACCGGGGACGACTATTGCTGTCTCACTTTGCCTATAATCTTCACTGGCAGGATCTGCTAGCCGCCTATGCCTCTGCGCCCGGCCATCGGTTAGCGTATGACCTTAGTCCTGATTGCAGTCATTTTTCCGAAAAAACCGTCGGTTTCTCCCGCAACCGGCTCGGTGTCTTACGCAAAATGCTGGCTTGATTCATAGTCATTGGTGGTCATTGATTGCCATGAATGGTCATTGGTTGCCTAAGCAATTAATAACCAGTACTGACAACGAATGACGCCCCGCCAATGACTACTAATGACAATCAATAAAACCCTATCTGACTATTCGTATGCTCAACCAGTTGCTACAACGGGTATGGAATCGTTCTGCTCCATCCGTTATCGATACCACAGTTCGTCCGCACCCAACTACACTGGCCCTTTCCTCTGCTGAACAGGACAAGCCGTCACCAGCCGATTCACCCAACCCGAATCTTCGGACGGTGAAGCTGATTATGGTGACGGCTGAAAACAACAACAAATACTATGAAATGCGTGAAAATGAGAACGGTACATTCGACGTTTTCTACGGTCGGGTGGGTGGCTTTCGCAATAAGGCCACCCATCCAATAGCGCAATGGAATCAAAAACTCCGCGAAAAAACGTCGAAAGGCTATACCAACCAGACGCACCTTTTTGCTGAATCGGCACCCGCTACAGACGCCAGCACTATTGCCGAACCAACGGTGCGTAGCCTGATGAGTCGGTTGTTGGAATTGGCTAATCTGTCTATTTTTCAAAACTATGTCGTTACGGCCCAGCAGGTTACGCGCAAACAGGTCGAATCAGCCCAGCAATTGCTCGACGATCTGGCTGCGCAATTAAAAGTGGGCATGGATACGGGTGCGTACAACACCAAACTACTTGAGCTATTTAAAGTAATTCCGCGTCGGATGGCCCACGTAGGCCAGCATCTGGCAGGCGAAACGCCCCAATCAGCCGATGATCTGCAACCCCTCCGCGATCACCTCGCCGACGAGCAATCTACCCTCGACGTCATGCGCGGTCAGGTTGAACTGGCTCCCGCACCGAGAGCATCAAATCAGGCACCGCCAACGTTGCTCGAAAGCATGAATCTGGTTATCGAGCCTGAAACAGACAACCACGTCCTAAAACTCATCAAGAAAATGATGGGTGATGATGCCAACAAATTCGACGCGGCTTTCAGTGTGCGTCATGCCGCTACCGATGCTGCTTTTAACGCCTATGTAAGCAAACAGACAAACCGTAAAACGCTGGCTCTCTGGCACGGAAGCCGTAGCGAAAACTGGCTATCGATCCTGAAAGATGGCCTGGTGCTACGTCCAGCCAACGCGGTTATTACGGGCAAAATGTTCGGTTATGGGATCTATTTCGCCGACCAGTTCAGCAAATCGCTTAACTACACCTCGCTGAATGGTTCGGTCTGGGCCAATGGTCGGCAGAGCGAAGCTTATCTGGCTATTTATGAAGTACACGTTGGTGAGCAACTGGAGCTGGCCCAACACGAACCGCATCACATGCGCCTGAACGGTGAAGCGCTAAAGCAACTGGATACGCGCTACGATTCGGTGTTTGCCCGTCAGGGAGTTAGTCTGCAAAAGAACGAATTTATTGTTTACAACCAGGCGCAATGTACGGTTCGGTACATCGTCAGAATCAAATCGTAATAAAATTGACGGCCCAAATACCCCCAACCCCCTGATTGACTTGAAGAAATTAACCGCCGTTTGGCTAGTCTTCAAAACCCCCACCCCCCTGAAGGGGGCTTAGTTCGCTGGGGAGAAAAGCCCCCTTCAGGGGGGTGGGGGTTTTGAAAGCCCAAAAAGGACAAGTTTTATTTAGGCGGTTAATTAATACAAATCAATAAGGGGGCTTATCTCAAATACGGGCCTAGCCCCCTTCAGGGGGCTGGGGGTATTTTCAGACTTGTAAAGAAGTAATTTTTAACCAGTTATAAGATGGAGACACAACGTAAAAAACTGGACCCGTTGGCGATTCGATTTATTGCCACGGCACTCATTCTGGCGAATGGCAGCACCACGACGCTGGACGTCAAAAAGTCACTACGCCGACGCGGCTACGAAGCCCGGCAGGACGATGTGTCGCAATGGCTTCTGGTGATTTGTTTCTGGGAAAGCTGGGCCGTTAAAGACAACGGAAAGCACCGGATTTATTCCTTTCCAAAGACAGCGCTTCCGCTGCCAATCAATAATTAACCAATAGAACACTGATTTTTATGATCAATATGATAAGGTTATGATTCAGCTAAAAATCATATTTATCATAACCATCATAAAAATCAGCGTTCTATTCGAAAAATAATATCAAAAATAAAGAACAACGTAAAAAGATTACGTTCTAGTAGGGTGATATTTGTATAGAACAATAAACAAACATACAAATGAACACGCTCCTCACCACCGCTCCTGTTGCCCGCCCGGCCCTTGCCAGTCTGTTGCGCTGGCAGGAGCCGCTGGCTACCCGAATTCGGTTTCGGCATGCATTACCGGGAATGGTGGCGAATCGATTGTTAAACGTTGAATTAGGCTTGTACCTGCTGGCCGAGTTGGTTCCTATGGCACCGCCACAATCGCTGCCCGATCTGCTGAATGGTCAGGGATACATTTATCGGCAGCGCCCTATCTGGTCGCCACGCCAGCACCGTGCCCTGAGCCAGGCGCGTATCTTGTTAGCCCCTTACTTGGATCGGAGCGCCTGGTTCAAGGCGCTGGACAAATACGCCAACCTGTCGCCCGAGTTGCGGGCCTTTACCCTCAACGGTAACCTCCGCACCGATATCAGCAGCTATCTGCTCCGGGAGCGGGTAGGTTTGTTTTCCAGGGCGCTGGCCTAAACACAACGCAAGTTGCGTACATCATGAACTCGTGGGGGTAATCACTCCTGCGAGTTTTTCTACTTTATCACGCTAAGCTAACCTTCCTACTCAGTCGCGCATATGCCACCACCTATACAACCTTTACCATTCGACGCCCCCCTTGCCCAGTACGAAAAACAAGCTGACGAGCTTCTCACGAATTATCAATCAGAAGGCCCTCAGCAGATTCAACAGATACAAGAAAACGACCTGAATTTCCGACACTGGCCAGAATTAACCAGTCAGGACACAGAATGCCTGCTGACCGATGCTCAGCAACTCATTGCCCGCGTGTATGGATTTGAAAATTGGGACAAGCTGACAAGTTATGTCGAGAAAGCAACGCTGGCCAATTCAGCGGTCTGGCAATTCGAATCGGCAGTAGATGCGGTTGTTACGGGCAATATAGCCATGCTTGACTCCCTGCTAATCGCCAATCCAAACCTGATTCGAATGCGTTCAATGCGGGTGCATCGGGCTATGCTTCTTCATTACGTCGGCGCGAATGGCGTTGAGAACTATCGCCAGAAATCGCCCGATAATGTCGTTGACATAGCCCGACTATTACTCAAAGCGGGTGCCGAAGTCGATGCCCTCGCCGACACGTACGGCAAAGGCACAACGCTAGGCTTAGTGGCTACCAGCATCCACCCAAAGCGGGCTGGCGTACAAATTCCATTGATTGACACGCTGCTGAATTACGGTGCCAACATTGATTGCACACCAACCGGATGGCCACCGTTGATGGCAGCCCTGGCCAACGGATGCCCCGAAGCCGCCGAACTACTCAGACGAAATGGGGCGCGTGTAGACAGTGTCGTTGCTGCCGCCGGATTAGGGCGGCTCAAACTGGTTCAGAGTTTCTTTACCGAAGAGGGTCATGTCAAAACCAACGAGTCTGATACGACTTGGGGACTACCTGACGAGCCAGCGGCTCAGTTAGAAACCGCCTTTTTCTACGCCTGCACCTACGGCCACATCGACGTTGTCGATTTCCTAGTAAGTCGGGGCGTTGACCCGAATGCACAGGGCAAGGATGGCCAAACTGGTTTGCACTGTGCCGTACTAGGCGGCCAACTCCCCCTGGTGAAGTGGCTTCTGGAACGAAATGCCGCACTCGACGTCCGAAACGTTTATGGCGGAACCGCGTTAGGGCAAGCGCTGTGGTGCGTCGCTACTGGAAATTCCGGGCTTGACTACGCGCCCATCATCGAGCTATTACTAAAGGCGGGGGCTGCCATTGAACCAGAAACGTTGCACTGGTTAGCGCATCAGGCAAGCTTGTTGCCCACCCAAAGAGACCGTATTGAGGACATACTTCGGCACTATGGAGCAACATCATGATGCCTTGCTGGACATTACAGAAACCGATCCGAATGATACAACAGGGCGTTATAGTGTGTCGCCATCTCTATTGGCTCCACCTGAATCTACTCGGCTCATTGATTTACCAATCCAGCCTGGTCTGCTGGACCTACCAGCCCCTAGCCCGATCGGTGGTGTGTCGGTTCATGAAGCAGGTGTTACGGTTTCGGTGAAGTGTTTTCTTTGACAGGATTTACAGGATGAACAGGATTAGCGCTATCTATAAAAATCCTGTTCATCCTGTAAATCCTGTCAAAAAAATTTGTCGTGCAAATATGCTAATTTGTGCGCTTCAGCCAGACAACCATTTTCCCTCTCTTTATGAACAGACGGAGTTTTGTTAAAGCCAGTTCAGTCCTTTCTGTCTCGGCATCTGCGTTGGCAGGCTGCTCAACACCCAAATCAGAAAGTCCGGAAACCGATTCCGCTCCGTTTGTTGATGAGTTTGCACTCAACGAACTAACCATCAATGAGCTACAACAGAAAATGCAGTCGGGAGAATACACGGCCGAAACTATTACCCAGCTCTATCTGGACCGGATTCAGGCCATCGACAAAAAAGGGCCTCGCCTGAATGCCGTCATTGAACTCAACCCCGACGCGCTGACGATAGCCAAATCAATGGATCAGGAGCGAAAAGATGGGAAACTTCGGGGTCCAATGCACGGCATTCCGGTACTTATCAAGGATAACATCGACACCGGCGACCAGATGATGACCACCGCCGGTTCGTTAGCCCTGGAAGGCCACAAAGCGACCAAAGATGCCTTTGTTGTTGCCCAGTTGCGGAAGGCTGGCGCGGTCATACTAGGTAAAACCAACCTGAGCGAGTGGGCTAACTTCCGATCAACCCGATCCAGCAGTGGCTGGAGTAGCCGGGGTGGTCAAACCCGAAACCCCTACGTACTGGATCGAAATCCGAGCGGCTCCAGTTCAGGTTCCGGCTCGGCGGCATCGGCTAATCTGTGCGCGGTGGCCGTGGGTACCGAAACGGACGGTTCCATCATTGCCCCATCCTCTCATTGCGGCCTCGTCGGTCTAAAGCCGACGGTTGGTCTGGTTAGCCGCAGTGGCATAATTCCCATCTCGAAAACGCAGGATACCGCCGGACCAATGGCCCGAACTGTAACCGATGCCGCCATTTTGCTGGGTGCGCTGGTAGGTGTCGACCCAGACGATGCCGTTACCGGCGAAAGCCGTGGCAAGAGTGTGACGGACTACACGCAATTTTTAAAAACAGCCAGTTTATCGGGCAAGCGCATTGGAATTGAGAAATCGTTCCTGAAAGGGCATGAAGGCGTTGTTGGTTTGTACCAAGAAGCGATTGAGGTACTGAAAAAACAGGGCGCTACCATCGTGGAAGTGGAGTTGATGAAGGAGCTTCAGGAAACGGGCAGTGCCGAATTTACCGTACTGCAATATGAGTTCAAAGATGGTGTAAATCGGTACCTGTCCAAAGCCAATGCCTCCGTCAAGACCCTTGCTGACGTGATCGCCTTTAATCAGAAAAACCCGGCCAAAGCCATGCCTTTCTTTAAGCAGGAAACGCTGGAAAGCAGTGAAGCGAAAGGGGATCTATCGAGCAAAGAATACACCGAAGCGCTCGCCAAAACACGAAGCTGGCGTCAACGGATTGACAAACTCATGGCGGCCAACAAACTCGATGCCATTGGCGGCACAAGCATCGGTTTTGCGGGTTGCATCGACCTGATCAACGGCGACTACGACACCGGTTTTTACTTCTGCCCACCAGCCGCTATGGCTGGCTACCCCCACCTGACCATCCCGATGGGTACCGTTCATGGATTACCCGTCGGCTTTTCGCTCATCGCCGGAGCGTATCAGGAAGGCCCGTTACTGGCAATGGGCTATGCGTATGAGCAGGCATCCAAGAAGCGGGAGCGGCCGGGGTTTGTGGGATCGTTGATTCCGAATAGCTAACCTTTATAGATATCCAGGCTCTCTTGGGCAACGCAACCAGATATAATCTTAAACCGTTATCTTAGCACATCGAACGTATATCATGATGAAAACTGCAACGAAACCCAGCAAAACCTCGTCAGATAAAAAGCCCAAATCGAATTTAAAAGCGGCTTTGGGTAAATACAAAAGCATCATTGTGGAAAAGGATGGTTGTTGGGATGAAGACCTAAAAAAGACCATCCCTGATTGATGAAGTATTTATTGGATACTCATATTCTTATCTGGCTTCTTACCGATAATCCTAAACTCAGTTCTACTAGTAAAGTCATTCTCGCTGACGAAACCAATGAGTTCTTCTTTAGCACAGAGAGTGTCCGAGAAATGATTCTAAAGGCGAAAACGGGAAAATTAACATTACCTGCTGATATTGATTTACTGCTCTTTGAATTGCAGGATGAGCTTGGCATTCGCCTATTGACAGTTAAGCCAAAACACCTGAAGCAACTCTACACTTTAGAAACGCCTGCCAATCATAAAGACCCGTTTGACCATCTACTAATCTGCCAGGCGATCGCTGAAAAACTGATTATGATCAGCGCAGACCGTAACTTTCCTTACTATCGGATTCAAGGTCTCCAGTTGGTAGAGAATACGATTTAGGCTATCGGGATGTCGGTGCATTATCGAAGAGAAAATTGCGGATGTGTTCATTGAGAAAGGTAGCATCGGCGGGGTTACTGGCAGCACCCGCCGTATGGCCCCACAAGGACGGAATCGGCAGTAATTGCACACCCGGTATAAAGGCCGCTTCATATTGGGCATCGCCCAGCGGGAAATATAAGTCGGTGGCGGAGGGCATATACAAGATCGGCACCTGAATGGATCGTAGCGCCGATTCGACATTTCCCGTAAATCCCTCGGTTGCTCCCACATCATGCCGCTCCCAGGTACGCATTTGCAGGATCAGATCATTGGCATCTGCTCCCTCAATGAAGTGCGTTCGGTAGTTTTCGAGCACTTGTTCAAACGTGGTGCCGGGCTTGGCACGGGCACGCCATAACTCCCGTCGCCACCACTCCTGCGAGTAGAGCCACCCAGTCCAGACAACAGCGAATGCCTGAAGCCCTTTGGTGGGCGGACTTGTGTAATCGCCATTTTTAAAAGCCTCATCGGCGGTCAGTGCAGCGATCTGGCCTTCCAGACGAACCACACCATGCGGATAGGTTTTTGCCGTTCCCGACGTCGCGACAATACGATTGGCAAAACTGGGATAACTCACTGCCCACTGGAACGCTTGCTGGGCACCCATTGAGAAACCCACAATGGCAGTCAGGTGCGATATCTTTAACTGATTGGTCAGTAATTGATGGACGGCCTTCACATTATCCCGAATCGTCAGGATCGGAAATCGGGGGCCGTGAAAGGGTTCAGCCGTATTACTGGGCGAGGAGGAGCGTCCATTCCCGAATAGTTCGGTAGCCACCAGGAAGTATTTGGTCGTATCCAGCGCCTTGCCGGGGCCGATCAGCCACTCATAGCCCCGATACGTAGCCATGTAGTGCGATGGGAGGAGAATGGCATTATCACGCGCCTGATTCAGCTGCCCATAGGTGCCATAAATAATACGCGCTTTGGGTAGCGTAACCCCGGTTTCGGTTTGGAAGTTGTCGATAACAAACTCCTTCCGATTATCGGGTTTTGTCGACTGAGCACATACCGATTGGGTTACTAACAGCAGCAGGACTATGTTTTTCATCGTCGAATGGACTAGGGGGTTAAGTCAAAAATAACGCCAATCCACGCGTATCCTTCTACGATGTTGTAGAAACTTCAGCAGCAGAAATCAATCTGGCCGTTATGGAGCGCTACGTAGTGAGAGGGTTACCAATAAATCAGCCGCAGGTGATAAGAGTGGCTATGTAAGCTCAATAGAATTAAGCAATAGCGATATTCTGTAGGCTTCCTTTTTTCAGTTCAATACACTTAACTGAAATCTTCTTTAATGTGACACCGTATTCACTCTCCATAAAACTAATTAGCGTATCCAAATTACGCACAGCACGGGCGAAGTGCTTATCGTAGGTGAAGTGAACGGTTGTTGCTTTATTTAGTCGGTCTTCGTTACATAAATAGCGAGCACGACGAGCCAATCCCTGTAACTTATCGTATGCCAGATAATTCGTTTCCGACAAACGTGTTATGGACAGCTGATTGAATGGATTTATGGCCTCATCAACCTGCTGGTGAGATCGAAAGCTTAGACCCGATTTCTGAGCCAGATGTGCATTGATCAGGTGAACGCCAACATAGAAAGCTGCTGTTACCTGCCAATCCCAAAAAGTAGTAATGGACTTATTTGATTGCTCCAAAAAGTCTAAATTTCGGTTAGCCTGAGCAATGTGATCTTGAAAACTCGCCACGCTAACACCTACTTAAGAATGGATTGATAATGAGAAGGAATGGCCAGGCAATCGCTTTGCTCTACGATAGTTGAGGATAAGTAAAAGCCATACTGACTATACTGGGCATTAATTTTAGCCTGCGCCAATCGAAGCTGATCTTCCATCAATTCGTTATCATCATCAATTTCAGCCCAAACCAATACGCTCGCATCCGAAAAATCCATTGCTAGCTGGCGCGGTTCCACATGCCGTTGCCTTAGTTCATCAATATAGCTTAAGATCAACTGTCCAAGAAAGTGCCGCGAGCTTTGAATGCGCGAGGTAAAGGCTAAATCCGTCGCGTTGGCGGTTGCCATGCGCTGGTAGAAATCTTGTTTCTCGGTGGTAGCTGTATTGGTTTCGAGTGACATGTGATCCACCTGGAGGTGGTTCATGAAACTATCAAACCATGCCCGCATCTGGTCATTTAATTGGTGTTCAGTCGATTGGGCGAAGGGTATCATACGGCAAGGAGAATTCACAGATTATAAGGCAAAAGTAATACCAGTTTTGGTTTTACCTATGCTGGTTGACGAAACGGTATAGTTATAACAGTCAACAAAGCGGGTTTGTTGCTCCTCATTAGTTAAGCCACTGTAACGTTTCCCGCAACGACTCCGGCGTTAATAGACCTTGTTGAGGAGTCTCGCTATGACCAATACGCACTAACTTGTTCCGGCCGTTTGGATAAACTAGTAACTCAGCTGACTTATCGCCATTGCGGAGATTAATCATAATTTCACCAACTGGGCCGGGCGATGTGTGATAAATCAATTGTTCCGTTACAGTAAGTAACAAGGCGAGATTGAGAGCTGCCAGCACCGTTTGATGTACAGGGGCAATGGCACCATCCTCGTCCCAATTATCAGTAAGATGCTGATAGGCAACGATGGCCGTTAAATGCTGACGGTTTGACGACAGCAGGCCCAAAGCTTCAGCAGACAGAGCCGGGTTGATTTCCTGCGTCAAAATATCCTGTGCGAAATCAAGTGTATCAAACATAGGCTGTCTGCGTTCTGGACTGGTTTCTACTCAATAAATCAAATTCACATAATCTCTAGTATTAAAAATTGTATTTCTTTCTTCGAAGTTCAAATGCATCCTTTCCCCCTTCCATCGTGTCAGTAATTGAAACACGAAGCGACTCTACATCTATAGCTCCAATTTGACTTATACTACCGGCAGTTAAATCTATCACTAATTCTGCGTCACCATTTACTACCAGATTAGCATTGTGAGTAGCAAAAAGTAACTGTTTTTTAATTTTAGCTTGTCTTGTTGCTGATACAATATCACCTATAATACGATTATCCAGATCTTCTTCTGGCTGATCAAGTAAAAGAGGCCCGCCCTCTTGACGCATCAAGACGTTTAAAAGTATTGTTGCTTTTTCACCTTGAGATGCACGGCTAAATTCAATTTCATTTATCCCTCTTTTTTGTAATAGCCGTACACGAGGTCTCACTATTGCAGTAATCGCTCGACTTACCCGTTCTATATCTAAGCGTTCACAGAATTTTTCAAGTCCACCAGGATCGATAATATTATCTAATAAGTCTAGAGTTGGTCTTTTTTCAGTCTCTCGAAGGCCAGTTGTATTCCATTTGAGTATAAAGAAAACTTCCTTCATTAAATCCCACCATCCTACAATAGGATCCTTCGTAGCAACATGATCAAGTAATTTATCTAGCCGATCCGCACGAACTCCACTACTTGCAAAGAGATCTTTAATAGCCTGCTCTAATTCTGCAAGATCAGCCTTCTCTGATAATTCTGCACGAGCTAAATTATCGGTAAGTTCGGCAAGGACACTTATTCCTTTTCGTGCTAAACGTTGCAGTTCACGTTGAAGAGCCATATACTGACCACTTTTCTCGGTGAGTAAAATATAAGCTCCTTTAGTATGTTGTATTTTTTGTTCTAAATCATCTACGCTTCGTTGTGCTTCATTAATCTCTCGCTCAAGCCTTTTAAGTTGATCCAGTTCAACCTTATGCTGAGATAATTGGCTCATCGCTAACTCATATTGGCTCTTACTGTCTACTTGTCCTTTATTCCAGTTGATGATTAATTCTGTTTGCTGCTGCTCATACTGTTGATTTTCTGTCACTAATTGGCGTAATGCATCGTTAGCAGTTTCCATTTGATGCAATAATAAAATAGAAAGATCTTGAGCAACTTTCGCTGTTGGAATTTTACCCGCAACAAGGCGTTCTTCTGTTAACTTCAAGTGGTTTTGGAATGCTCCAAATAATAAATCATAGGATTGTTGGTGCTCCTGTATTATCTGCTCAAGCCATCTAGTTGTCTGTATTTCAATATTATAGCGTTCCATTACTCCCTGCGTTTCTGATGGAATTGCCTGAAGTTTCACCATAGTATTGTCCAGACCAGCCTTTAAAGTGATGAGTTGCGCATTAAGTTTCCGGTACTCCTTTTCGTATTGCCAATTTTTTATTGCCTGCTCTAAGTGTTCACGCAGTTCACTTGCTACGTTAAGTCTGTTTTTTTCTACCTGGTTAAGAGCTTCTCTCTGCGGTTCAGTAATAAGGTCAAAAAGTCGTTTTTCAGCCTTCTCATCTCCTAAATGCGACAGCTCCCCTTGACTATATGCTTGAATTGGAAATAATTTTCTCGCATCTGATGGACTGATAGCTTGTTCAAGATTTTGAACGCGCATTATAATTCTGTCTTGCGTTGACCTTGATCGGATAAGTTCTATTATAGCCCCATCCTTCTCAATCAAAACTTCCACCACTCCTTCAGATTCATTAAGCGCGTACTTTAATATATTTTTTCGACGGTCATGCGTAGGATCCCATTTAGAATCTCCAACGTCAAGCGCAGATTGACCGACTGCAAAACGAATAAATTCTAGTAACGTAGATTTACCAGACCCCCGTCCACCAATTATAGAAGTGAATTGATGGCTAAAACTTAATGGTTCAGGTAATGATAAAAATTCAGCCCCTGAAACAGAAATAGATTTGACCAAGAGAGTTGGCCTATTGGGGCTTTCATATAGTATTCGTGAATCAGCAGCTAACATAGCTTGCCTTAATGACTCAGCCGTAGGTTCAGCAAGCTTAACCCAAGTCGCAAAAGTGCCCAAGGCTGAAAAGTCAGAGCTTCTTGCATCTGAAGTGCTAATTATCCCTCGCTTTTCGCTTGTCCAAGCAGGTATCTGGCCATCCAGAATTCGCTGATCACCATCTTTCAAGTCAGAGGGATATACTTTATCTAAATAACCTCCTACGTATGGTAGTTCCTTAAAACGTTTATGAAAACCCGTCCGAAGTACCGTTTTATGTCCTCCGGGTGTAACATTTGGAAGAATTATAAACCGGTCACGTAATTCAGAGTCATGCTCCAGCACGCCTTGAATTTCATCTATATTAAAATCGAGTAGAGTTACCTCAATACCTTGAAGCTGATCATCATAACACTCGGTTGGCAAACGCAATAAATTTCGTGCTTTTTCAAATAGTGGCTTGGTAATATCCGCATCGAAAAGAATTAATGCTTGAGCAGAATCTTTACAAGTCAATTCCATACCAGGCATAAACCAAAGATCGATATCTTCAGAAAAACTAGCGTTTCTGAATTTCAATTCTTCAATAACATGCCAACAGTATACTCCCTCATGATGATCAGTAAGGGCGGCAACTTGTACTCCTTTTTCTAAGCAATTATCGATAAACTCACTAGCCCATTTCCGACGTACTGCTTTTATATCCTCTAATGATGCATTGCTTAGTTTCTGTTCGGGATGAACTCCTTCCCAATTTCGATCCCGTGGAGAATGTAATTGTAAGTCTGCTTTACGATAATCTGCTCCTTTGTGGATAGGGTTCATTGGGTAGATAGAGATGTGAGTTTGCAAATACTATTTACGTACAGTAGCTACTTTTGTCTACTTCATAATTACGTAATCTGCAATCAGGCAAACATACATAATATATTGGCATAAGGCTATTCACAAGAACTCGTCAATGCCAACACATTCCATTCGCTACCTATTCTGCTCCTACTTCATGTGCCAGCCAGCCACCCTATTTGAGCAATTTAAACAACAGTTACTCTTCACCCGTTAGATAAGTCAATTCAATTATCAGCATTGTTTTACTTTTGCCTAGCTAGCAAATGTCTATACGCATTGAATACAGTACAATCCATCGGCTGAAAGAAAATCTTTACGGCACTGGCCAACATTTGGAAACCGTCTGCACTTAACCCCTCAATTCTTACGCCTACATATCTCCCACCACAAACTGCAACGCTAGCACGACAGAAGCCACCGAAATTAAGTCTACATTGTATACCCCTCAATCCCTAACCCACCCCATTACGGCTTTAGCTGAAGGCTGGCGTACATCATGTCGAGCAGGCCATTGACAATTGCGTTTTCGGCAAAACCCGGTTTGAGTCGCGACGAAACCACTTCGAAGGTGTAGGTACCAAACGCGGCATCGTGGGGAATATAACCCGAGCGGGCATAACCATTGGTCAGCGTAGTCATCAGGGTGTTGGCAAAGGGCGATTCTTTTTTCAGACGGGTGGAAATAGGGTTAAATACTTCACCATTGACAGCCGTAAAGGCAATGTCGCCCAATCGGATTAACCCCAGCCGGAGGGGAATCGAGTCGGCATCGGCATACGTACCGGCATAACCCGCGCGGCCCTCATCCAGCCGTTTGCGTCCGGGGCAGGTGATAATGCGTTGATCGGCCTGAATAATCGGGTTGCTTACCTTCCGTTTGGTGTTTCGCATCACGTGAAGCACCTCCTCGCCCAACAGTTGCCCCATCGACAGCAGCATCTGCTTTTGCTGCTCCATCAATTTGATCACCTTCGGGTCTTTCCGATCCAGTCCTTCGCCACCGGGAGGCATTTTGTTGCTGATGTCGATGCCCCGTTTGGCGTACTCTTTAACGCGGATTTCGCGCAAATCGTAGGTTTGCTGATAGTAAATGGGGTTCTGATCACCACAGGCACCGGTCGACCAGAGGGCCACGGCTTCATCGTCGAAGTTGTTTTCCAGATAGCGCGAAGCCGCTCCCGGCACATCCCCGCTCACCTGATCGAACATGCCGGAAATAACCCCGTGCATGGCATAGTTGTAATAGATGGCAATGGGTTTACCGGCCAGCGATTCGAAGGTGACCACAGCCACGGTTTTGTCGGATGGGCCATCGTAATTCGGGCCTTCCCACCACCGGCGGGTGTCGGGGTCGATGATATTGCGGTTCACGTTGATGTAGGATACCCCTTCGCCGTAGCCGACACGGGCGGGCTGTAGCTTGTCTTTCGCCTGTTTGACAGCGCTGGCAATCTTCGACTCAAAGGCCTCTCCACTGATCCCAAACGGCACACTATGGGTGTGCGTGGCGGTTATCAGTATGTTTCGGGTAGGAATGCCTGATGTGGCCGTAATTTTAGCCAGGATACGATCGGCCATTTCGTCGTTGATGCCCCCAATATCCACCGAAACGAGCGCCACAGTCGTGTTGCCATTGTTGACGACAACCGCCCGGGAGTAGATGTTGTCGTTGATACCGAAATACGGTTTTTTCAGGTCGTTCAGGGCAGGGGTTATGTCTACTTTGGCCGCCCCCACCGAAAGCGAAGCCGGTGGAGTTGATTGGGCAACAACCACATTCAGCGCGTTGATCAGAAGCAGAAGTAATAGCGCTATCCTCAGGTTTAGTCCTTTTTTCATACATTTTATCGTTTAGGAAGTAAGGCGTAAAGTAAACGTAAACATCATGAATGTCGCGCTTTACATTTCTGCCAGAATAACGAAAATTATCAGAATATCAGGTTAAACGTGCTGCCTGCGCCGGGGTGGGAATCGGCGGTGAGTTGGCCGTTGTGGAGCTGCATGATTTGGCGGGATAAACTCAGGCCAATGCCGGAGCCGGTTTTCTTGGTCGTGTAGAAGGGGATAAAAATCTGCTCTAATGCTTCCGGTTCAATACCCGGTCCGTTGTCAGTCACGCGAATAACTACGTGCGGCCCTAGCGCTTCCGCGTGAATGCCAATTACAGGCGTAATCCCTTTTTCGACGCTCTCGACTGCGTTTTTTACTAAGTTCAGGAGCACCATTTCAATTTGGGAGGCATCGGCACGAATGGCCAGATTGGGTGACCCAACCGTGCAGGCAATCTGACACTGGGGGGCATTCGCCTGAGCCAACTGCACAACCGTTCGCAACAGCGGCTCAACGGGCACATCGGCAAAAATCGGCTGTGGAATGGTGGTGAAATTCCGGTAGGCGTCAACAAATTGCATGATACCCGCGCCCCGTTGCTCGATGGTTGTCAGGGCATCGCGCAGGTCATTGATGGATTCACCGACGACAGAGGGTATAGCGTTGAACTCATTGTCACTTGGTAAGGCAAAGGGCAACAAATCGGTCTCGACAATATCGCGCATCGTACCCGCCAGAGAAACAATTGGGGTGATGGAGTTCATGATCTCATGCCGGAGCACCTTCGTCAGGTTTTGCCAGGCATCGAGTTCCCGCTGTTGCAGCTCCGAGCGGATGTTTTGCAGCGACACCACCGTTACCAGCCGCCCCCGCAGCCGTACGGCCGTACAACGTACCGATAGCTCCCCATCGGTACCGGTCTGATACGAAACCGGCGTGGGCGATGATTTGGCCGACATCAGCAATTCGCTCAATTCAGGGTTTGTTGCGTTCAGGTCGTTGAGCGTCCGCAGCCGGTAAATACCCAGCAACCGCAACGCCGACTGGTTCACTAACTCCACCTGCCCGGCAACATCGAATGTCAGCAGGCCAACGCTGACGTGCTGAACAATCGTGTTGACATAATGCAGGTTAGCTTCTTTCTCGGCCCGCGCCTGCCGGAACGCATCCAACACTTCGTTGAACTGGTCATTCAGTTCGTAAAAGGAAGGCCCCAGATTGTTATCGGCCCGAAACGATACGGCAAAATCCGAATAACGAACCGATTCCAGAAACCGGGTCAGTTTACGATTCAGGCTGGTGACGTAGCGATACAGATTGACCGTTAGAACTATATGTAAAATGGCTAATGGAAACAGCATTAAGCCATTTACTTCCTGTAACCGAAAGTACGTTATGGCACTAGTCAGGACAACAATGCCGAGGATGCGCCAACCTATGCCAAGAACGAATCGGTTCATACTAAGCCGAAATCCAGCTAAACGGGTACTCCAGCGTAGGCACTTTAGTCCGTTCCGCTATCCGACGCAACCGACCAGGCAAGGCCATCACATAATCGCGGGCGCGCTGACCGGCATCGTTCAGATCAGTAATTGTATCGATCTTCCAGTCGACCAGCAGGGATTCGGCAATCTCGATATAGTCGTAGGTCGTATAAACGCCCAGACGCTGAGCCGCATCCGAAAAATGGCTGAATGTCTGGCCAATTTTCACCCCCGACTCACGCAGGAAGTGAGCGGGCATCACAATCTTCTTCCGCATCATATCCTCAAACGCCAGCATCATTTCGGAAGGATCGACCTCGAAAATCTGCCGGACAAAGTCTTTGTAGGCTTTGGCGTGGCGCATTTCGTCGGAAGCGATTACTCCGCAAATTTTCGACAACTGGTTGCAGCCGGCCTGTTTAGCCAGCGTGGCCGTCCGGCGGTGCGATACGTTGGTCGCCAATTCCTGAAACGAGGTGTAAATGAAGTTCCGGTACGGATCTTTACCCGTTCCAATGTCGAACCCATCGGCAATGAGGTACTGCGTAGATACTTCCATCGCCCGCATGTTGACTCGTCCCGATAGGTAGAGGAATTTGTTGAGTAAGTCGCCGTGGCGGTTTTCTTCGGCCGTCCAGCTCCGAATCCAGCGCGTCCAACCGGCCGGATTCCCCTGCTCAATCCCTTCCATATCCATCAGCCATGATTCATAGGTGGGCAGGGCTTCTTCGGTAATGGTATCGCCAACCAGTACCGCTACGTAATCGTATGAAAGCTCGCGGGTGCTTTCGCGAAGCAGTTTTATATCGTCCAGAAATGACTCTTTAGTCGAATCGGGCAGCAAATCGGACGGTTGCCAATTGGTCTCGATAGGTTTAAGAAATTCATCAACAGAAGCGTCGATTTTTTCGCCGACGAATCGCATAACATCCAAACGTGTGCCAGATAAAATCATATAACAAGTAACAACGAAACGGTTCAATTTACCTTATAACTACAAAGTTCGGCTAAAAGAGTCGATGTTTTAGGTTCACATTCGTTTTTCTTCCCGACTATACGCGACTCATGCTTAATTTTGGGGTAAACAAGTTGCTGCGCTGACACGTGTCGCCTGTATGAAAAAACTTCTTGATTACCTCTTAAGCTGCGTTTACCTGCTTTATTTTGGGTTCGTATTATGTATTTTCCATGTGGCTCAGGTCGTTGCCTTTAATTTATTTGGCCGACCTGCCCACAAAAAAACCGTTGACTGGATGAACGCGAGTATCGCTTACGGCTGGTACTTAACAGGCAGCACCATTCGTTTTCATCAGCAACCCAACCTGCCCACCGACCGGCCAATTATTTTCGTGGCGAACCACCAGAGTATGTTCGATATTTCGCCCATTATCTGGTTTCTGCGTCGGCATACACCCACCTTTGTGTCTAAAGTCGAACTGGCGCATGGCATACCGGGAGTGTCGTATAACCTACGGAAAAGCGGAGCTGCCCTCATTGACCGTAAAGACCCCAAACAGGCCATTGTCGAGATTGCCCGATTAGGTAAACTCATTCAGCAGCACAATTTATCGGCAATGATTTTCCCGGAAGGCACACGAACACGATCTGCAACCGGTGAGATGCGTCCTTTTGTAACAGGTGGTGTAGCAACATTGTTAAAACGAGCACCCAATGCGCTTGTGGTACCCATTGCCATTCGGGGAACGGGACATTTCAATCCCAAAGGCTTGTTCCCACTCACCTCGTTTTCAAAAATGTCGTGGCAAGTACTTCCCGGAATAGAACCTGCCGGGCGAACACCCGATGAGGTTGTTCAGCAATCTCGTGCAGCCATCGCCAGCGAGTTAGGCCACATTTAAATTTGAATAGAATTTGCCCCCCTTTTTGTAAGTATTAAAAGAATATTCGTTTATTTACAAAAACGGATTGTCGAATGCCCCCTGATAAACCGGAACGCCGGACCGGACTCGATCAAATTGAACCTGTATTAGCTGATGTAGCTCAGAAAACTGACCGTTTGATCGAATCAAATGGGCAGATTCTCGTAATAGCTACTCGTGCAGATGCTAATGCCCAAATAGCGGCTCGAGGAGTCGCTGATTTGACCATTGAAATGCGTCAACGCTTTGAGCAAGTTGACCGTCGATTTGTGCGGGTCGACGAACGATTTGATCAAGTCGACCATCGATTTGTACGGATTGATGAACGGTTTGATCAACAGCAAATTCAAATTGACCAACGATTTGAACAACAACAAATCCAGATGGATCAACGCTTCGACCAACAGCAAAATCAAATCGATGATCTACGAACAGAAATGAGAGAAGGCTTCTTACAGGTGAATCAAAAATTTGAGCAAGTATCCCAAACTCAACAGCAAATCTTGACTCTTCTGCTAGATCGTATTAAATAGACAGCAAAATTACAACCCAAATTTCTCCAGTCTTCTATACAACGCCTGCCTTGATAAGCCCAGCTCTCTGGCAACATCGGTAATGCTGCCCCGATGCTTTTGCATAGCCTGTTGAATCAATTGCCGCTCCATGTCTTCCAGTTGCAATGTTTCGTTCACAGGCGATACCGACGCCGACCCGTTTTTGAAGATAAAATTCGTCGGTTCCAACAAAGTCCCTTGAGTGGCTCCCGGCACATCAGGCCGAGACAGAATAACAGCCCGTTCAACAGCGTGCTGCAACTCCCGAACATTGCCCGGCCACCGATACTGTTTCATTTCAGCCAATAAAGCGGGACTCAGGCCCGAAATTGAGCGGTTATATTGCTTCGCGTATTTTTTCAGGAAATGCTCGGCCAGTGGCCCAATATCAGACGGACGCTCACGCAAGGCGGGCAGATGCAATTCAATCGTATTGATTCTATACAGCAAATCCTGCCGGAACGCTCGTTCGGCCACCCGCTCGTTTAAGTCGGCGTTGGTGGCGCAAATGAGCCGCACATCAATGGGACGGGCTTTATTCGAGCCAACACGGGTTACCTGCCGCTGTTGCAGAACCGTCAGTAAACGAGCCTGTTGAGCAGGACTGAGGTTACCAATTTCATCCAGGAAAATCGTACCGCCGTTCGCTTCTTCAAACCGACCAGCCCGGTCGTCGCGGGCATCGGTAAAGGCGCCTTTTACGTGGCCAAATACTTCACTCTCAAATAAGCTTTCGGTTAAAGCGCCTACATCAACGCTGACAAAGGGCTTATCGCGCCGGTGCGACTGGTCATGAATAGCACGCGCAACCAGGTCTTTACCCGTACCATTTTCGCCCAGAATCAATACATTGGCATCCGTTGGGGCTACTTGTTCTACGGTATCCAGAACGGGCCGCATGGCAGACCCAATGATATTCGTTTGTTTGGTTGCTTTCTTGGTGGGCGATGATGAACTGTCTGCCTTACCGGCATCCTCTGCCTGCTGGCTCCCACCCGCTTTACTGATGGCCCCGCGAATGGTTTCCAGGAATTTGTCATTCTGCCAGGGTTTCAGGACGAAGTCAACGGCCCCCGCTTTAATAGCCCGTACGGCCATTTCAACATCGCCATAGGCAGTAAACAATACGACTCGCGCCTTGGGATCAATGTCTAAAATACGGTCGAGCCAGGCAAAGCCCTCACGGCCGCTACTCACATCGCGCTGAAAATTCATATCCAGCACAATGGCATCGTATCGATTATTGTTAAGCAGGAACGGCAGTTTTTCAGGATTCTTTTCGATATCTACCGAAGCAACGTGACGCTTGAGCAGCAACCGGGCTGCCAGCAGTACGTCGGGATCATCGTCGACGAGTAAGAGTTTTGCATCTTGCATACACTAAAGATAACGAGTTAGACGATTTGTTGCACGCTACGCTCGATTCAACAACGAATTACGGTTTTCTTACGTACTTTGACCCAATAAAAGTCGTTGAACGGTCATTTATTGTCATTAGATGGTCATTGTTGTCATTGGGTGGTCATTCGTTGTTGTCGACCAGTGCACAACAAGTTAGTGGCAATACCTGACGACCCATGACACCCAATGACCACCTAATGACTGACACTCCTTCTCCTCTTACCGACCGCTGGTTTTATGCCCTCGTGGCCGTTGGCGTATTTCTGAATGCGACCGGCCTGTTTCCACCCGTAATGGAGCTCGACGGTGCCTTGTATGCCTGTATTGCCAAACAAATGGCGCAAACCGGCGATTTTGTAAACCTCTACGCCGTTGATACCGATTGGCTCGATAAGCCTCATTTCCCATTCTGGGTCATTGCACTAAGTTACCGAATTTTCGGTATCAATACGTTTGCCTATAAGTTTCCAGCCTTGCTGTTTTTCTTAGGCAGCGTGGCGTATACGTATCACTTCACCAGGCTGACCTATTCAAAACTAACCGCTCAGGTAGCTTCTCTGGTACTGCTCACGGCATTTCACGGCGTTCTGTCCAATAGCGATGTACGGGCCGAACCTTATTTGATGCCACTCATTATTGGCCCAGTTTATCATTTTTACCGGGTTTTTCTAGGTGACGGATATGCCATTTCTTCAAGAAATGGCATATCTAAAAATTGGGTACATCTGCTAATTGGCTCCTTCCTGACAGGCTGTGCGCTCATGACCAAGGGCGTTTTTGTGCTTATTCCAATTGGGGCTGGTTTAGTGCTACACTGGTTGTTGACCGGCCATTGGCGGGAGCTTCTCAAACTACGCTGGTATGTAGCTATTGTACTATCCTTCGCTTTCACAATTCCTGAAATCTATTGCCTATACCAGCAATTTGACCTACATCCAGAGAAGGTGATCTTTGGGCAAACGGGTGTCTCGGGAATTCGATTTTTCTTTTGGGACAGCCAGTTCGGGCGCTTCTTCAACACAGGGCCAATCAAAGGCGAAGGCGACAAGTTTTTCTTCGTGCACACGCTGCTTTGGGCCTTTATCCCCTGGTCGTTACCTCTCTATGTAAGCATCGGCAAGCGACTGATCGATTTGGTTAAGCGCTGGATTGGGCCAGCGTTCCAGCCCGAATACATGTCGCTTGGTTCCGGGTTGGCTACGTTCCTTTTGTTTTCATTCTCCGGCTTTCAATTACCGCACTACCTGAATATCGTTTTCCCATTCTACGCAGTGCTGACAGCACAGTTTTTAGCGGATATTCAAGCCATTAACCTACGCAAATGGACAATTGCACAATCGATTATCGGCTTCCTGCTAATTATGGTCATGGCTGCTCTTTTATGGCTCGTCCAACCCGCTGGACTGGGCACAGCACTGGGCTGGCTATTGACGCTTACGGTTCTCCTGTTCGTACTTTTTCGGCAGAACGATATGCTGTCGCTGATGGGCCGAATGGTGGGCGTGATGTTTGTTGTAGCGGGTTCGCTGAATCTGTTTTTGTACCCAACTTTTTTGCGCTATCAGGCGGGCATGGCAACGGCCGACTATGCCAATACACAACCAGCCCTAGCCAACCGCCCGACGATATTGTATGAACCCGGAACGGGCGTGGGTGGGGGCAGTTTTTGGTCGTATGAATTTTACGCAAAAGGGCCTACGGTGTACGCACGTACCGATTCTACATTGAGAACACTGGTACAATCGGGGCCAAAAACGGTGTTTACAACCGCAGAATATGTTGATTCGCTCACGACGCACGGCTTTAGTGTTCATCGGCTGGCCATCTTCCCGTATTTCCACGTCAGCCAGTTGACGTATGATTTCCTCAATCCGGCAACCCGCTCGCAAACGCTGCTGCCTTATGTACTCGTCGTGGTGAAAAAGGGGAAGTAGTGGAGTGAGTGAAGTAGGTGAAAGTAAGTGCAGTAAGTTCTACTACATCTACTATACTCCATTCACTCACTCCGCCCATTTCACCTACTACACGTACTCCACCATTACGCCAAACCTCAAAAGCGGACAAATTGCGTCCGAAAGCGGACAGCACTTTACAATACCAGCCGATTAAATACTTGATAATCAGCAACAGGCCTCAACTGGCATGACATTGGCACAGGTCATTATAACGAATGAGGTCCGGGCCGGTATTCGCTGGAACGCCAGCCCGGTCTTTCACACTTTCCCTCATTCACTCTTTAACTTAAATGGATCGCGTCTTACCTAAACGATTTTGGACTGTCCAACGCCTAGCTATCTTCGGGGGCGGTGCGGTGGTTCTAGGCTTATTAGCTTACACCCTCTTCTTTGCCGACCGTCGGTCGAAGTTGAACGTTGAAAAAGATAAAATAACCGTCTCCGCTGTATCAACGGGGCCTTTCGAAGATTTTATTGCCGTAACCGGTGTTGTACAACCGCTGAAAACGATCCGGCTCGATGCTATTGAAGGGGGTTATGTAACGCAGAAACTAATTGAAGGGGGTAACATGGTTAAGAAAGGAGAAGTACTCCTGAAACTCGAAAACCAGAGCCTGAAACTAAGCTTCCTCCAGTCAGAAACCGAAGCTAACCGACTTGTCAACGACCTACAAACCACCCGCCAACGCCTTCAGGTAGAGCGCTTTACCCTCCGAAAAACGTTAGCCGACCTCGATGCTCAGATCGATCAGGCAAAGGACTCCTACGATCGGCAGGCTAAGCTGTACAAGGACAAAGTCGTTTCGGAAGAAGATTATCTGAAAGCCAAACGCGCTTATGAACGGCTAACTGGTCAGCGTACCATTGAGATCGAAACCCAGAAGTACCAGGAGGAGAATGCAAAGTTCCAGATCAAACAATTGGAAGGCACCTTGCAACGTACACAGAAAAATGTGGCTCTTTGGCAACAGACACTGGATAACCTGGTTGTTAAAGCCCCCGTTTCGGGTCAGTTGTCCAGCATTGATGTGGAAGTTGGCTCAAACATCAACCGGGGCCAGAACATCGGCCAGATTGATGACCTGAATGGTTTCAAAATGCGCGTCGGTATCGATGAACACTACATCAGCCGGGTGTTTTCAGGACTGAAAGGCTCTTTTGAATTCAACGGAAAAATGCACGATCTGGAAATCAGCCGGGTCTATCCTGAAGTAAAAAGTGGTCGGTTTGAAGTGGACATGATCTTTCCGAAGGGAACGCCCGAAGGGATCAAGCGGGGTCAGTCATCGCCGATTCAGTTGGAGTTAGGTAAGGCCGCCAAAGCGACGCTGCTGCCCGTAGGTGGTTTCTTCTCCGACACCGGCGGTAACTGGGTATACGTAGTGGATAAATCAGGCAAACGCGCTGTGAAACGTCCGATCACACTTGGCCGCAAAAACCCTGAGTTCTACGAAGTCCTGACCGGACTGGAACCCGGCGAGCAAGTTATTACGAGTTCTTACGAAAATTTTGGTGATAACGAAGTGTTGGAATTTTAGGGAGGAAGGAGGAGAGGGACGAAGGGGAGGAAAGGACTAAAAAACAGTATGGTCCTTTATTCCTTTCCTCCTTTTTCCATCATGTAAATTTTTCCAATCTAACTTTAATCAAGTTTTGAAGCATGGAAGAGATAAGCCGGCTTTTACCCAGAAGCATTTGTCCAGTTTCAGCATCAATGATATCGACTGCAACAGCCAAGTGGATTTGTGTTCGGAGTTCACCATTAGACCCCTTTGCTATGCGCAAATAACGCACAAACTCTTTATTTGTATGGCGCTCATAGCCTTCTGCAATATTTGAGGGAACTGATACAGAACAACGTCTCATTTGATCCCTTAAGCTGTAGTCGGTGCAATTAGCTAATAATTTATACACATTTACAGCCTGAGCAAGTCCTTCCTGCCAAACAATCATATCTTCGAATTTTTCAATTTTAGCCATAAAATATGAGGTAATAAACGGTGGTTTGGGAGACAAAGTAGAAATTTCTTTCCTCCTTTCCTGCCTTCCTCCCTTTTCTCCCCTACAACAATGATCCAAACAATTGACCTTCAGAAACTCTTCGCAACCGAAGAAGTAGAAACCACCGCTCTCAATGGCATCAATATGGATGTGAAAGACGGGGAATTTGTAGCTATCATGGGCCCATCGGGCTGTGGTAAGTCGACACTGCTCAACATACTGGGCCTGCTCGATAATCCCAGCGACGGGCAATATAATTTCTACGGCACCGAAGTGGCCAAAATGACTGAGCGTCAACGGGCACAACTGCGTAAAGGCTCTATCGGATTCGTATTCCAGAGCTTTAACCTGATCGACGAACTAACCGTTTATGAAAACGTCGAGCTGCCTTTGCTGTATCTGAAAACTCCGCCCGATGAGCGTAAAAAGCGCGTAGAGGAAGCCCTGGAGCGGATGAGCATCATGCACCGTCGGAATCACTTCCCACAGCAACTGTCGGGTGGTCAGCAGCAACGGACGGCCATTGCCCGGGCGGTTGTTGCCAAACCAAAGCTGATCCTGGCCGATGAACCGACCGGTAACCTCGATTCGAAAAACGGCGAGGAAGTCATGAAACTCCTCGGCGAACTAAACGACGAAGGCACTACCATCATCATGGTAACTCACTCACCCTACGATGCTGGTTTCGCGCACCGTATTGTGAACCTATTCGATGGTAAAGTAGTAACGGAGAACTTCCACGTGTAAAATCAGGGAGGAAAGGGAGGAAGGAGGAGAGGAAAAACAACAAAAGCTTATTTTCGCCCTTTCCTCCCCTTCGTCCCTTTTCTCCCTCTCCTCCTTCCTCAACCATGTTCAGTAACTATCTCAAAATAGCCTGGCGAAACATCCGTTCAGGTGGCGGCTATTCCGTTTTAAACATCGGTGGTCTGGCGGTTGTGCTGGCGGTGAGCGTATTGCTGTTCTGGTGGGTGAAAGACGAACTGAGCTTCGACCGATTCCATGCTGATGCGGACCGGATTTATCGGGTCAATGCTCATTTTGGGAAAGGTGCCGACGAAAACTTCTGGTCGGGCACGCCCGCTCCGATTGCCGTAGCAGCCGCCAACAAAGTTCCTGGCGTTGAACAAGTTGTTCGCGTAGCAACCCTCTACGACTTTCGTACATTTCGGGTTAACGAGCGCGCGCGGGTCAAAACGTTTTCGGAGCAGTACGATGATCTGGCTTACGTTGACGAAAATTTCCTGAATCTGTTTACGGGTTTTGCCGTACGGAGCGGAGACGTTACAAAACCGTTCCCATCGCCAAACTCGGTAGTTATGACCGAGGAAATGGCGGAAAAATTCTTTGGTACGCCAGAAGCCGTTGGAAAAAAGCTAACGGTTCTGGATAGTAACCGGGTCTTTACGGTGAGCGCCGTATTGGCCAATATGCCCGACAACTCATCGATTCGAGCCAAGGTATTCTTTCCGATGAGTCTGAAAAAACGGACTTTCGGTGGGAATGGTGACTGGAAGCGCCTGGACGATGACTGGGGCAATTACTATTTTCAGACATTCCTGAAACTGAGCCCCACAATTGAGCCTACCGCCATCGGCAAAAAATTAATCGCGCTTCAGGCTATAGCCCGTAATACCAAACCGGGCGACTCCTCATCTGATTACCAGCTTCAGGCATTTACGAAAACCCACTTTTACGAACCTAACGGCAAGGATACCGGCATGCAGCAGGTTCGGATGCTGGGGTTAATTGCCTTGCTGTTGCTGAGTATTGGCTGTATCAATTACATCAATCTGACCACCGCCCGGGCAACCAAGCGCGCGCGCGAAGTAGGTGTCCGGAAAGTGATCGGGGCCGAATCGCAGCAGTTGTTAGTTCAGTTGCTCGTTGAATCGTTACTGACGATGGGCATTGCGTTGCTGGCCGCTATCGTGTTGATCCAACTGATGATGCCGTATTACCTCGATCTGACAGGAAAAACGCTCGGTTTCTCGTTGCTTAACCCCGAAGTATGGGGCTTGCTGATTGGCACATTGACACTTACGGTAGGCTTGGCGGGGTTGTATCCGGCCATCATGATGTCGTCCTTTAATCCACTTCGTTCGTTGCGCGGACGAGGTGCCCAAACAGGGCAGGCAGGATTACGCAAAGTACTCGTCGTTACCCAATTTGCGCTGGCAACTGGCCTCATCGTAGGCACGCTGGTCATTGGCGAACAGTTGCGCTATATACGGGAACGAGATCCGGGCTTTAACAAGGAACATACCTTCGTGTTTTATGCGGGTAACAAGGCTCAGCAATACAAACGCGAACTCGAAAAAGAGAGTAGCATCCGTGCTGTAGTTACGGCTACTGGAGGACTGGTTGGTGGTGGTGGCAGCACCGGCGATACCGATTGGGATGGCAAAGCACCAGATCGCTCATTCATTGTTAATCAGCTCGGTATCAGCCACGATTTCATTCCAGCCTATGGCATCAAACTAAGTCTGGGCAAAAATTTTACGGGCACTAAAGCCGACTCAACAAGTTTCATCCTGAACGAAACAGCGGTAAAGCAGGCAGGCATCACCAATCCGATTGGCAAGCGCTTCAAGTTTCACCAGACAGAAGGTCATATTATTGGTGTTGTAAAAGATTTTACGACGGCATCGATCCGCTCCCAAATCCAGCCCATGTTGCTGTTCAGCATTCCAGGCGACAATGGCATCATGCACGTCAAAACAACAGGTCAACAGGCACCTCAGGCCATTGCGGCTGCCGAACGGCTCTGGAAAAAAGACTCTCCCGACAATGTATTTGAATACACTTTTCTGGATGAAACCTATAACCGGATGTACCGCACCGAGCAGCGCACCGGCCAGTTATTTAGTTTCTTTGCTGGAGTCGCTATTATCGTATGCTGTCTGGGTCTATTTGGCTTAGCTGCCTTCACGGCCGAGCAGCGCACCAAAGAAATTGGGGTGCGAAAAGTTCTAGGCGCATCCATTGCTGGCATTATCACACTACTCTCAACAGATTTTCTGAAGTTAGTTCTGATCGGCATATTGGTTGCCACACCCGTTGCCTGGTGGCTGATGAGTCAATGGCTACAGGATTTTGCCTACAAAATTGATATGGAATGGTGGATGTTTGTCCTGGCCGGATTATTGGCAGTAGGCATTGCCCTACTAACCGTAAGTTACCAAAGCATTAAAGCCGCGTTAATGAATCCGGTAACAAGTTTAAAAACTGAATAAGGGGAGGAAGGAGGAAAGGAAAAAACAACATGAGCGTTATTTCCCCTCTCTTCCCTCTCTTCCCTTTACTCCCCCTCCTCCCTCCTATGCTAACCAACTACGCCAAAATCGCTATTCGGAGTTTGTTGAAGAACAAATTCTATTCGTCAATCAACGTCTTTGGTCTGGCGCTGGGCATGGCGTGTGCGTTACTCGTCGGGTTGTGGGTACACGATGAACTGAGTTATGATCGTTTCCTGCCCGGCGTTGAAAACATTTATAACGTACGGGTCAATTATGCGTTCAACGGTGGCCCGGTCGAAACGGCTATGTATACACCCGGCCCGCTGAAAGAGGCCATTTCACGCGATGTACCGGGTATAGCAGCCATAACCAAACTCAATGATAGTGGGCCAATTCTGGTAAAAGCAGTTAATGGTTCCAGCACCGAGAAATCGGCGAAAGAACAGGGAGAATATGCGTCGTCCGATTTCTTTGATGTATTTGACTTGCCTGCACTTTATGGCAATCCCAAAGTCGCGTTAGGCCAGCTTAACCAGATCATTATCTCGCGCCGACTGGCCGAGAAGTATTTTCCAAACGAAGTTGCCCTGGGCAAAACGCTCCAGCTCGACAACCAGAAAAACTACACCGTTGGGGCTGTCCTTGAAAATTTACCCAGCAACTCGACGCTTCAATTCGACTGGCTGACCAACTTCAAGAACTATGAGGAGGCATGGATGAATGAGTGGGGCACAAACTCCGTGCTCATCTACGCACGCCTGAAGTCTGGCATAACCGTGGCTCAAACCGAGGCACTTCTGAAAGGCATTTTCCCACGCTACGCCAAGTTCAATAATCACGAGGCTCCCATTCTGCATCCCATGGCAGACATGCACCTCTATTCGGAGTATAAAAACGGGAAAGTGGTTGGCGGTCAGATTGAGTACGTCCGGATATTCTCCATCGTCGCGCTGTTTATTCTGCTGATTGCCTGCATCAATTTCATGAACTTAGCTACGGCACGTTCGTCGGTTCGGGCAAAGGAAGTGGGGGTTCGGAAAGTAGTTGGTGCAGGACGTTCGTCGCTGATTGGGCAGTTTCTAAGCGAGTCGATCCTCACGAGTCTATTAGCCGTAGTGCTGGCACTGAGTTTTGTCTCCGCCATCTTACCAACATTCAATGCGCTGTTTGAAAGGCAGTTGACACTTGACCTAACCAACTCAACTCTTTGGTTTATCATTGCTGGCCTGGTGCTGATAACCGGCTTTTTATCGGGGAGCTATCCAGCGCTGTTTCTGTCGGCGCTACAACCCATTAAAATCCTGAAAGGTAGCGGTCCGTCGTCACGGTTGCAGTTTGGTGCTGGCCCTGCTTTGTTCCGGCGGACGTTGGTGGTGTTTCAGTTTTCGCTCTCGATTTTCCTGATTGTGGGCATGCTGGTGGTGGGTAAGCAGATGAATTATCTCCGCACTAAAAACCTCGGCCTCGACCGGGAAAATGTGGTGTATATACCGTTGGAAGGAGCGCTGGCCCAGCCACAAACAATGGAACCCTATCGGCAGGCGATTTTACGCAATCCATCTGTGGCCTCGGCAACCTTGACGAATCGGCTACCCATCGATGTGCGAAGTAATTCAACGGATTTGAGTTGGCCCGGCAAAGACCCCAAGCGTCTGGTTAGTGTATCGGCCATGTCGGTAGGGAGCGATTTTATTCGAACAACGAATATCAAACTGCTCGGTGGACGAGATTTTCGAGCAGGCAGTTTAGCCGACTCCTCGAATTACCTGATCAACGAAACAGCCGCTAAACTAATGGGGCTAAAAGCCCCAGTTGGTAAAGAAATTACGTTTTGGCGGGGTAAAGGGCAGATAGTGGGTCTGATGAAGGATTTCCATTTAAGCTCACTGCACCAGGCGATTACACCCTTAGTCGTGGTTTTCTATCCAGAAAATACAAGATACCTGCTTGTGAAAACGCAGGCTGGCAAAACCCAACAGGCCATTGCCGATCTGGAGCAGGTTAGCAAACAGTTCAATCCGACCTACCCGTTCACCTATCATTTCTTGGACGAAGCCTTCGAGAAACTGTACAAGGCCGAACAGCAAATCAGCACACTTGTCAATTATTTCGGCATATTGGCTATCCTGATTTCGTGTCTGGGCTTATTTGCATTGGCCGCCTTTACAGCTGAGCAGCGAACGAAAGAAATTGGCGTTCGGAAAGTCTTAGGTGCATCGGTCGCCAGTATTGTTACCCTGCTATCGACCGACTTCCTGCGACTAGTGTTGATTGCCTTGGTGCTCGCATCGCCCCTAGCGTGGTGGGCGGTCAACAAATGGCTGGGCACGTTCGCCTACCAAACCGAACTGAGCTGGTGGATTTTCGGTCTGGCAGGTGCACTAGCTCTGCTGATTGCTTTCCTAACCGTAAGCTACCAGAGTATAAAAGCAGCGTTAATGAATCCGGTAAAAAGCTTAAAAACTGAATGAGGGGAGGAAGGAGGAAAGGGAGGAGGGGGAAGAGAAGAAAAAACGATATGAGCGTTATTCCTCCTTTCTCCCTCTACTCCCCTTCCTCCTCCTTTTACTCCTCCTTTTCCTATGTTACGAAACTATCTCAAAATCGCGGTTCGGAGTTTGCTGAAGAACAAACTCTATTCAAGTATCAATGTGCTTGGCTTAGCGCTGGGCATGGCGTGCAGTTTACTAATTGGCTTATGGGTAAAAGATGAACTAAGCTACGACCGGTTTCTGCCCGATGCCGAGCGCATTATGTACGTTCGGGTCAACTTTCCTTACAATGGCGAGCTAGTCACCAACTCCGTTACGCCCGGCCCGTTGCAGGAGGCCATTGCGAAAGATGTACCGGCAGTAGCTGCTGTCACCAAAATCAACTACGGCCCTGAGTTGTTGATCAAACCCGTTGGCAATCAGACAACAGGCGAAAAAGCAGCTAAAGAAAAAGGGCATTATGCTACCGATGACTTCTTTGGCGTATTCGACCTACCCGCCATTTACGGCAACCCAAAAACTGCGCTGGCCCAAACGAACCAGATTGTCATTACCCGAAAAATAGCGGAAAAATATTTTCCGGCCGGGTTAGCTATGGGCAAAACCATACAACTCGACAACGACAAATTCTACGTGGTTGGGGCCGTTATTGAAGACTTACCCAACAACTCCAGCCTGCAATTCGACTGGCTCGTAAACTGGAAAGTACAAGAGCAGGACTGGATGAAAACCTGGGGAAATAATGGCTTCTATACGTATGTCCGCCTAAAGCCGAATACAACCGTAGCGCAGGCTGAGGCCGCCATGAAACACATTTATCCGCGCTTTGCGGGTAAAAACTTCGAGACGGGCTTACCAACACTACAACCCATTACCGACCTGCATCTGTATGCTGAATACAAAAATGGAAAAAGCGTTGGCGGACGCATCGAATACGTACGAATATTCTCCATCGTCGCACTGTTTATCCTGCTGATTGCCTGTATCAATTTTATGAACCTGGCCACGGCTCGTTCAGCGAATCGGGCCAAGGAAGTTGGCGTCCGGAAAGTGGTTGGGGCACTACGTTCATCGTTGATTGGTCAGTTTTTGAGCGAATCGGTGTTGACGAGTCTGGTGGCTGTTGTACTGGCTTTAGGACTGGTTTGGTCTGTACTGCCCACCTTCAATGAGGTATTCGGGAAACAATTAATGCTCAACCTGGCTGAGCCAATGCTGTGGGCTATCATTCTGGTTTTGGTGCTGGTTACTGGTTTCTTGTCGGGCAGCTATCCGGCCTTGTTCCTATCCTCGCTTCAACCGATTAAAATCCTGAAAGGTCGCCTGCAATTCGGTTCAGGCCCTGCTTTGTTCCGGCGAACCTTGGTGGTGTTTCAGTTTTCGCTCTCGATTTTCCTGATTGTGGGCATGCTGGTGGTAGGCAAGCAGATGAACTACCTGCGCACCAAAAATCTCGGTCTCGACCGGGAGGATGTGGTGTATGTACCGCTGGAAGGAGAGATTGCCCAACCCAAAAAAGTAGACGTCTTTCGGCAGGAAGTGATGCGGAAGCCTTCCATTGCGTCGGCCACAACAACCATGTCGTTACCGGTCAATATTCAGAGCACATCCGGCGATTTAAAATGGCCGGGTAAAGATCCTAACCTGGGCACGAGTGTTTCCGTGATGGCCGTAGGGAGCGACTTCACCCGAACCATGAATATCAAACTGGTGGCAGGGCGTGATTTCCGGATGGATAGTCCGGCTGACTCGGCCCGGTATCTTATCAATGAAAGCGCGGCTAAACTGATGGGCATGAAAGATCCGGTTGGTAAAGAAGTGGAATTCTGGATGGGTAAAGGTCAGATTATCGGGCTCATGAAAGATTTCCATCTGAACTCACTCCATCAGGCCATCAGCCCACTCATTCTGGTTTTCAACTCAGCCAATACGAGTTACTTACTGGTAAAAACCCGCCCTGGACAAACTCAGCAGGCCATTGCCGATCTGGAGCAGTTGTCGAAGGAGTTCAATCCAAACTACCCCTTCACGTACCATTTCATGGATGAAGAATACGAGAAAATGTACCGCAGTGAGCAGCAGGTGAATACGCTCGTCAATTACTTCGGGATACTTGCCATTCTGATTTCGTGCCTGGGCTTGTTTGCGCTGGCTGCCTTCACCGCCGAGCAGCGTACTAAGGAAATTGGGGTTCGAAAAGTACTGGGGGCCAGCATACCAAACATCATTGGCCTACTCTCGACCGATTTTTTGAAGCTTGTCCTGATTGCTATTATCCTGGCCTCTCCGCTGGCCTGGTGGGCGGTCAGCAAATGGCTCGGCACGTTCGCGTATCAAACCGATTTGGCGTGGTGGATTTTTGCGGTGGCAGGAGTATTAGCCATCACCATTGCCTTTTTAACCGTCAGTTATCAGAGCATTAAAGCGGCTATGGTGAATCCGGTAACGAGTTTAAAAAGTGAATAAATGATCTTAAACGGGATGAAGTAGCTTTTGCTTTTCTCTGCTCGCTGGTGGCCTAGCGCCTTCAGCGAGCAAGCCATTTTACGTACCTACGGGCTTTAGCCCGGTTTGCTTTGAAATTTGAAATAAAACACGGGCTAATTTGATTTGTATTAAATAACCGCCTAAATAAAACTTATCCTTTTGGGGCTTTCAAACCCCCAACCCCCTGAAGGGGGCTTTTCTCCCCAGCGAACTAAGCCCCCTTCAGGGGGTTGGGGGTTCTGAAGACTAGCAAAACGGCGGTTAATTAGTTCAAATCAATAAGCCCGTAGGTACGTAAAATCATAAAAATGTATTTAAATCCAGTTGTAGAATGTCAGAAAAGGAGGATTCGGTCGTCAGGCCACCATCGCCAAAGCGATACCTGTACCATTGTTGGGTTTTATAGTTGAAGACGAATCCTTCCTGGATGCCGAACTCAGCACTGTCAATCAGCCGAATGATTTTACCAATGTCGTGTTTCAGACCCGTATTTTGGCAAACTTCAACAATAACTTTTGCCTGCTCAGATGAATGATCATAGAGGAGTAAATCAGGAACGGGTGTACTATAACCTTCCGTAAGCATGGTCTCCGGAAGAGGTTCAAATGAAATCTGTCCTGACCGGTAGAGTGGATACAGCCCTGCCGTCAGCCGAGCAATAACGCTTTGATGAATAATGGGGGCGTTAACTCCCATCTCATCTTCCAGAACAAGGTTTTTAAGTGAAACTGGATTTGTGTAACTCATGCTTTTAAAACTCTGATTTTGACCAAAAGTAACTAAAATATCATGCTTCGCAACTACCTGAAAATCGCCTTCCGAACGCTCTGGAAAAACCGTACACACACGCTGATTAACATCGTGGGATTGTCGGTCGCCTTCGGCACCTGTGTGCTGTTATTTCTGACAGCCACGTTCGAATTATCATACGATAACTTCCACACCAACGCCGACCGTATTTTCCGGCTCAACTTCCTCTCCACCAACCGCGACGGAACTACGGATAAAGGAGCCACCATGCCTTACCCAATATCACCTTCGCTCAAAGCCGAATTCCCGGAGATCGAAGGCGTTACGCGCTGGTTCGACCGGAGCGCGAGTGTTCGGCGGAATAACCAGACCTACAACAAGGATGTCCGCATGGCCGATGCTGACTTTCTGAACATGTTCAGCTTCCCGCTCCAAAAAGGCAACGCAAACACGGCCATGAACAGCCTGAGCGATATTGTCATCAGCGAGAACATGGCCAAGGATATTTTTGGGAAGGAAGACCCAATTGGAAAGCCACTCCAACTCCGCATGGGCGATGCCTGGCAGGCATTTACCGTGACGGGCGTGGTGAGTAATGCGCCTAAAAACTCATCCATTGATTTTGATGCGCTGATCCGTAGTGAAAATGCTGGCGATTATCAGGAGTTTAAAACCCGCTGGGATCATGGCAACCACGATGTGTATGTAAAGGTGAAAGCCGGTACAGACCCGCAAACGCTCCAACGGCGGACACAGGCGTTCATGAATAAATATTTCGCGAAGGACATCAAAGAACGGCAGGAACAGGGCTATCCTAAAAATGAACTGGGCTTCCAGCGAAGCCTGCTTCTGGAGCCCCTGCGCGATGTGCATTTCGATACGGTTACCACGCATGGCGGAGGTATCAGTCGGGCCTACGTGTACACGCTGTTACTCGTTGGTTTGTTTATTCTGGCGATTGCCTGCATCAATTTCATCAACTTGACCATTGCGCAGTCGCTCTCGCGGGCGCGGGAAGTGGGTGTCCGAAAATCGCTGGGCGCGAAACGGGCCCAGTTATTCGGTCAAATCTGGGGCGAAACGCTGCTACTGTGTTTTGTCGCACTGCTCATCGGCCTGGGTCTCGCCTACCTAACATTGCCTACGTTCAATCGCCTGTTCCGAAGCTATCTGGCCTTATCCGACTTCATGAAGCCTGTTGTTCTCCTGGTGACGGCGCTGGGCTTTCTGCTCATTACGCTGGTGGCAGGTGGTTATCCATCCTGGTTCGTGACGCGCTTCAACGCCGTGGAAGTGCTGAAAGGAAAAGTGAAGATGAGCCGTCCGGGTTTATTACGCAATTCTCTCATCGTCACGCAGTTTACTATTGCCTGCCTGCTTATTGTGTGCACGATGATTGTGCGCCAGCAGATTAGTTACCTGCAACAGAAACCGATGGGACTGGACAAGGAACAGGTAATCAGTATCCCGGTCGGTAATGAGTTGAATGGAACGGAAGCGCTGAAAGCCATGCGCGACCGACTGGCAAACCAACCTAACATCACAGCCGTATCGGGTTCAGGTGTTAACATCGGTGCTGGGTTAGACGGCAGTTCGTCGCGGATGATGTTCGGCTTCCAGTATGGCAAACGCGACATTACCTGCGATTGGCTGCGAATAGATACGGACTATCTGAAAACGATGGGCATCAAACTCCTGCAAGGCCGCGACTTCAGCCCAGCGTTCAGTACGGATTCAAGTTCATCCGTACTGATTACGCAAAGCATGGCCAAAGCACTTGGAGAAGCCAATCCGGTGGGCAAGTTCATCAAACCCGACAACAAAGAATACCAGATCGTGGGCGTTGTATCGGATTTTAACCTGTATTCATTGCATCAGGAAGCCAAACCCATTACGCTGCAAATGCAGTCGAATTGGCCAATAAGCTATATTCTGGTTCGGGTGAATCCGCAAAACCTGACGGGTGCTATGGAAACGGTTAAAAGCGTCTGGAAAACGATTGCGCCGAAGCAGGAATTCATTGGGTCGTTTCTGGATGCAAACACCGAACGCTGGTACAAAAAAGAGCAGCGCTTATCCACTATATTCTCGTCGGCGGCTGGCATTGCCATTTTACTATCGTGCATGGGTCTGTTTTCCATTGCCCTGATCGCGATTCAGCAGCGGACGAAGGAAATCGGTGTTCGGAAGGTGTTGGGCGCCAGCGTTCCGAGCATTGTGGCCTTACTTTCCAAAGACTTCCTGAAATTGGTTGTAGCTGCCATTGTCATTGCCTCGCCCATTGCCTGGTACGCTATGGATAAATGGCTATCCGATTTCGCTTACAAAATTGATATTGAGTGGTGGGTATTTGCGCTGGCGGGCTCGCTGGCGATTCTCATTGCGCTGGTAACGGTGAGTTTCCAGAGTGTGCGAGCCGCGTTGATGAATCCTGTTAAATCACTAAGATCGGAGTAAAGGCCGGGCCGCCGTTGCGGAGGAAGGAGGAGAGGGAGGAAAGGGATAAAACCGTGCTCCCGGCACCTAAGAGAAAATTTCGCTTAAGTTCAATTCAATTCCTGTTAACGCATCAGTAAGTGTATCATTCTCGGAGAAGAAGCGGTATTTACCAAAAGCAGAATACACTGAAATAGCCTGAAAGCTGGGCATAACCAACCAGCAGGATTGAACGCCAGCGTTGAAGTATCGCTCAAATTTGGCCAGAATTTCAGCATCTGACTGTGAGGGCGACACAATTTCGATGGCCGTTAGCGGCATTTGGGTCATGGATGTAACATCGTGCAGAAAGTCGATCTGGAGCTTTGGGTAGATAGCAATATCAGGTACAGCATCGGGTCGTTCGGGCATGCTTAAGTTTAACTCTGACAAAACGGTGAGCGTTTTTCGATACCGATAGTCTAAACTAACTAGCAGATTTTTCTGCACGTACGCATGATTTAAAGTGGGCATAGGTTTTCCGCGTTCCAATTCGTAAGCAGATACTTGCTCGATAGTTGCTTCCATAACCGATCGTATTTTTTGGCCGAGTAGAAATCAAATATAGAAAAAACGTTACAAAATGCTACGAAACTATCTCAAAATCGCCCTGCGGAATCTGGCGAAACACAAGGTTAATACGGGCATTAACGTGGCCGGGTTAGCCATTGGTATGGCGTGTTGCCTGCTCATTGTGATGTACGTTTCCGATGAGTTGAGTTATGACCAGCATTGGACAAACGGAGCGCGTGTGTATCGGATGGCGCTTGAGCGGAAATACCCCGGCCGTAGCACTAAGTACGCGCTCATTCCGCCGTCGTATGCCCAATCGGTTAAGAAGGAAATACCGGAGATAGAGCAGGTAACACGCATTTTTTCTGCGGGCACCAATGCGCCAGTACTCGTTAAACTGAATGGCCGAACGGTTGAAGAGAAGGACTTTATGGTGGTCGACTCAACCTTTTTTCAGGTGTTTCAGACACCCCTTCGGCGCGGGAATCCCAATCAGGTGCTGAGTCGTCCGAATACGGTTGTCCTGACCGAAAGCACGGCCAAACGGTTGTTCGGCCAGACAAATCCCATTGGCAAGATGCTGGAGATTGTGCAGGGGCCGAAACTGGAAGTAACGGGCATCTGCGCCGATCCGTCGCACAATGCTCACTTTACCTATAACTTCCTGTCGTCTACGCGAGGGTTTCCGCAAGCCGAGCAAGTCAATCACATTGGGTTTTCGGCCTATACATACCTGCTTTTACGCCCGAACACACAGCCCGAAACGGTCGAAGCCAAGCTCCCAGCCGTGGTAGAAAAATACGCGTCTGGAGAGGTAGAGCGGAGCTTTGGGGTGTCTTACCGTGATTACCTTAAGGCCGGAAATGGGTATTTCTATTTCCTGCAACCCCTTCCCAGCATTCACCTCGACTCACATCTCGAAGCCGAACTTCAACCCAATGGGAGCCGGTCGCTGGTCTCTATTTTTTCCATCATCGCAGGTTTCGTCTTGCTGATTGCCTGCATCAACTTCATGAACTTAGCCACCGCCCGGTCGTCGGAGCGAGCGCGTGAAGTGGGCATCCGAAAATCGCTCGGCTCGACGACGCAGCAGCTGGCCGCTCAATTCCTGACCGAATCGGTCTTGCTGAGCCTGTTCAGTTTAGGCGTGGCTGCTTTTTTGGTAGCTAGTTTACTCACCCCATTCAATACATTAGCCAGTAAATCGCTTACGTTAACCTCGCTGGTCCGGTGGGAAACGCTGCCGCTATTGGTAGGCGGAGCTATTGCTGTAGGCTTGCTTGCAGGTAGCTATCCGGCGGGCGTGTTATCGGCCTTCGAACCGATCAAAGTGCTAAAAGGCAAGTTCAGCTCGACCCGACAGGGGCATCTGTTACGAAACGGCCTGGTGGTGTTTCAGTTTGCCATATCGGTGCTCCTGATTGTCAGTACCATCGTCGTATTCAGTCAGTTGAATTTCATTCAGCAAAAAGAACTGGGCTTCACGAAAGAATCGGTTGTGAAGCTCAAAGGTGCTTTTTTTCTGGGCAACAACACCGAAGCCTTTAAGGCGGAAGTGGCTAAATTATCGGGCGTAACCGGCGTGGGGGGCACCACGAATACGCCCGGCGAAGATGGCTTTTTCGGCATTACGTTCCGCAAAAATGGCGAGAACGAAACCGTTACGGGAAAAGGCTGTGTGGTGGATGAGCAATACCTGCAAACGATGCAAATGAGCATGCTGGCCGGACGTCCATTTAGTCGCCAGTTCGATGATTCGCTGTCGGTTATTTTAAACGAGGAAGCCGCCCGGCAGATTGGCCTGACGGACCCCATCGGGAAGCAGATAACTAGCCCAGACAACTTTGTGCAGAACAATGGTCAACCCGTTACGTACACGGTAGTGGGCATCGTTCGTAATTTTCACTTTGGCTCATTACACCAGCGCATTAGCCCCCTATTTGTCCTGAACGACCGTCTATTCAAAAAAGTAGATAATCAACTCGTAGTGCGGGTACGTACCGATGAACCAGAAGCCATAGTCGGCCAGATGGAGAGCCTCTGGAAACGTTACCTCCCCGACCAGCCCTTTCACTATTCTTACCTCGCCACCGACTGGAGTGATTTATACAAATCGGAACAGGTAGCCCAGCGAATCTTTGGTCTGTTTGCGATGCTGGCCATTTTCATTGCCTGCATGGGCTTGCTGGGACTGGCCATATATGTTATTCGACTGCGTACCAAGGAAATCGGTGTTCGAAAAGTGCTGGGGGCATCCATTCCAAGTCTGGTGGCGCTGCTCTCGAAAGACTTCCTGAAACTGGTCTTAATCGCTATTGTCATTGCCGCTCCAATCGCCTGGTACATCATGAGCCAATGGTTACAGGATTTTGCCTACAAGATTGACATGGAATGGTGGATGTTCGCCGTAGCCGGTCTGCTGGCAGTGAGCATTGCGCTGTTGACCGTGAGTTTTCAAAGTATCAAAGCCGCCTTGATGAATCCGGTGAAAAGTTTAAAATCGGAGTAAAGAGGGAGAAAAGGGAGGAAGGAGGAGAGGCCGGGCCGCCGTTGCGGACGAAAGGGAAAACGATAGCAACTCCTTGTATACCGCCCTCTC
This sequence comes from Spirosoma sp. KCTC 42546, assembly GCF_006965485.1. Classification (NCBI taxonomy): domain Bacteria; kingdom Pseudomonadati; phylum Bacteroidota; class Cytophagia; order Cytophagales; family Cytophagaceae; genus Spirosoma; species Spirosoma sp. KCTC 42546. The sequence goes on along the minus strand of NZ_CP041360.1, from coordinate 1,205,771 downwards.
TTCCCTTTACTCCCCTTCCTCCCTTTACTCCCTTTACTCCCCCTCCTCCCTTTCTTCTATGCTAACAAACTACGTTAAAATCGCCTGGCGGAATCTGGTTCGGTATCGAACCTATAGCCTGCTCAACATCCTGGGGTTATCGGTTGGGTTGACCTGTGGGATTCTGATTTACCTGACCACACAGTTTCACCTCAGCTTCGACACCTATCACGCGAAAGCCGAGCGAACTTACCGCGTTGTCACACAGATCAAGCATGACGATGTACGGTTCTCTCGCGGAACGCCTAAACCGCTGGGTGAGGTGTTACGCCGGGATTATCCGTTTCTGGAACAGGTGGCCCGAGTGGAACGCCTGCATGGGCGGATTGTTAGCGTCCCCAATCCCAAAGGTGGTTTTCTGAAAAAATTCAATGAAAGCAAGACCTTCTGTTTCGCCGAGCCGCAGTTGTTCAGCGTGTTCGATTATGACTGGTTGATCGGTGATCCACAGTCGGCGTTATCGACTCCTAATTCTGTGGTGCTGACGGAGAAATATGCGCATAAATATTTCGGCACAGCCAACCCAATTGGCAAAACGCTGCGCTTCGATAACCAGGCAGATCTGACGGTAACGGGTGTCTTGAAAGATCATCCTGGCAATACGAACCTCACCTATGAAGCTTTTATTTCCTACAGCACCATTGCCAGTCTAGCCAACACGAAGGAGTCATTACAGGCCTGGAACGACGTGAACAGTGAAGCGATGTGTTACGTCGTTTTACCACCCGATATGCCCGCCGACCGATTAGCCAGCGCGTTCCCGGCTATCCGAAAAAAGTATTATCAGGCCGATGATCAGAAGGTTTACGACTTTACCCTTCAACCACTCAGCGATGTTCATTTCAACACACAATATGGTGGTCGGATGAACAAAACGATTTTGTTCGCCATGACGCTGGTTGGGTTGTTTCTGGTAATATCAGCCTGTATCAACTTCATCAATATGGCCACGGCCCATGCGCTGAAACGATCCAAAGAAGTGGGTGTCCGGAAAGTGATGGGCAGTTCCCGCTGGCAGTTGTTTAGTCAGTTTATGACCGAAACGGCTATCATTACGCTGGTCGCTGTGGTCGTCGCGCTGTTTTTTTCCAATCTGGGCCTTCCGGCCATGAACAAGGCCATGTCAGTATTCAACGCCACGATGGTACTGACGGATTTGTTGAATCCGAAACCGCTGGCCATGATGATTCTGGGCGTGGTGTTCGTTATTCTGCTGGCTGGTTTTTATCCGGCGCTGATGATGGCGGGCTTCAATCCAATCACCGCCCTGCGGGGTCGACTAACGACGCAGGCCGTTGGTGGGTTTTCGGTACGCAGAGGCCTGGTGGTGGTTCAGTTTTTCATGACCCAGTTATTCACTATTGGCGTTGTTGTGGTAATGACCCAACTGCGCCACATCCGGCAGGCCGATCTTGGTTTCGTGAGCAACGGCATTGTGCTGGTCGATTTACCAAACGCCAAATCAGCCCAGAACGACCCGCTCAAACAGGAAACGTTCCGGCAACAACTACTTCAGATTTCGGGCGTTCAGGCAGTGGCCCTGGGCAATCAACCGCCAGCCTCGGGCAATATCAATCAGTTTCCATTCGTGTATGACACCCGAACGAAACCCGAAGGATTTGATGTCCAGTCGAAAATCGGCGATCCTAATTACCTGCCCCTATTTGGCATGAAACTGTTGGCCGGTCGCAATTTCCGTCCAACCGATAGCACTTCTCAGGAGGTGATCGTGAACGAAACGGTCGTTAAGCGATTGGGCAAACTGGCACCCAGCGATGTACTGGGCAAGCGGTTTCGCATTTTTGATACTGACAAAACGATTGTGGGCGTGGTCAATGACTTTTACACCAATTCGTTGCGAAACAGTGTAAAACCCGTTGTCATCGTCAACGACTTGGCCCAAAGCCATATGATTGCGCTGAAAGTAAGCGCAACCGACTTACCTAAAACGCTGAAAACAGTCGAAGCCACGTACAACGATTTCTTCCCGGAAAAGGTCTTTAGCTACCAGTTTGTCGACACTATTCTGGACGAATTTTACCGGGGCGACCGGATTATGCTCGCCCTAACGCAGGTGTTTTCGCTAATCGCCATTCTGATTGGTTGCCTGGGTATGTATGGCTTAGTCTCGTTTATGGTCGAGACCAAGAGCAAAGAAATTGGTGTACGCAAGGTCTTGGGCGCTAGTGCCTTTCAGGTTCTCTGGCTGTTTGGCTGGGAATTTGGCCGATTGGTTCTATTGGGTTTTCTGCTCGCTGCTCCCCTCGGGTGGTGGCTCATGAATGCCTGGCTACGGGATTATGTCTACCGCATCCAGATTCAGGGCTGGATGTTCGGGCTAACAATTGTCCTGGCCGCCCTGATCACACTCCTAACCGTCTCGTTCCAGTCCGTAAAAGCAGCCTTGATGAATCCAGTTAAATCACTTCGTTCGGAGTAAAGGGAGGAGAGGGAAGAAAGGGAGAAAAGGAAAAACAACAAAAGCTTATTTTCCCCCTTTCCTCCCCCTCCTCCCTTTACTCCCTCTCCTCCTTCTTCCCTAATTCTTATGTTAACAAACTACCTCAAAATCGCCTGGCGGGGGCTTCTGAAAAACCGCCTGTTTACGTTCCTGAATTTAGTTGGCCTGGCAACGGGCCTAGCCGTGGCCCTGCTGCTGATGTTGTATGTAAAAGACGAACTTCAGTTCGACAAATACCATACGAATGCCGACCGGATTTATCGGGTCAAAGCAACGGTTTCCTTCGATGGAAAAACCATGAAATGGGCCAACTCGCCCAATGCCGTTGGACCGGCGCTGAAAGCCGACATCCCGACTGTAGCGCAGCAGGTACGGCTACTCCGCCATAATTACGGGCAGACCGCTTTCGTGAACTCAGGCGAGAAGAAATTTGCTGAGAAGAACTTCTACTGGGCCGACAATAGCCTGTTCGATGTGTTCGATATTGGTTTATTGAAAGGAAACCCCAAAACAGCGCTCGATGGACCACGTAAGGTTGTGCTCAGTCAGGCAGCCGCCGACCGCTATTTTGGCACCGAAAATCCAATCGGCAAAATCCTGAATGTCGACAACAAGGATACGCTGGAAGTGACGGGTGTTTACGCGAATTTTCCAGGTACCTCGACGCTGGATGCCGACATGATCGGGTCGTTCAGTAGTGTACGCTGGGCAAAGAATCCAACCTGGGACAACGCCAGTTTTGAAACCTATCTGCTGCTCACTCCGCAGGCTAACCACGCTCAGGTGGAACAGCAAATGGCGGTCGTTCTAAATAAAAACGTACCCAAAGACAATCAATATTTCACGCTCGGCCTCCAACCCCTCACCGACATTCACCTGCATTCGGCGGATATTACCAATGCCAATACCACCCGCATCGGCGATTTTCAGCAGGTTAAAATTCTCCTGATTCTGGCCATCGTCATCCTGCTGATTGCGTCCATCAACTACATGAATCTAGCCACGGCCAAGGCGCAGATTCGTTTTCGCGAGGTGGGCGTTATTAAAACCGTCGGCGCAACGATGCAGCAACTGATCAGCCGTTTCTACCTCGAAACAGGGTTAATGATGTCGATCGCGCTGGTACTGGCCATCGTCTTAGTGTCGCTTAGTTTACCCTTATTCAACCAGCTAACCGGCAAGCAATTACCCTTTCAGGCCCTAATATCGCCCGAAGTAGTGGGTGGCCTGCTGCTCATTGGGTTACTCATTACCCTTATTGCAGGCTCTTATCCAGCCTTTTACCTGTCGTCATTTTCGCCCAAATACCTGCTCAGCACCACCTTCCGAAACCAGTCGGGGGCGGGTTTATTCCGGCGGTCGCTGGTGGTTATTCAGTTCACGGCCTCGGTCGTGCTGATGGTGAGTACGTTCATTTTCTACCAGCAGTTGCAGTTTATTCAGTCGCAGAAATTGGGCTATGAACCCACGCAGGTGCTGGCCATCATGACCTCGGCGGCAAAGGACAAAACGCAGATCGATGCCCTGATGAACGACTATCGAAGCCTGAGTAATGTTGTTGATGTTTGCCGGGCGCAGGCTTTCCCCGGCTATGGGGGCAGTGGCCGAACGATCACTAAATCAGACAAGAACAGCAACAACGCAAGCGATGGCATGGCCATTCGGACGAACCGGGTCGGGAGTGACTTTATTAATGTGCTGGGCTTAAAACTGCTGGCAGGCCGCGCTTTTTCTGACGTAAAAGATCCTAAAGACACAACGGTACAGGTGGTACTGAACAAAACGGCGGTTCAGTATTTAGGCTACACACCCCAAAAAGCGATTGGGCAGAAAGCGCATAATCTGTTCGGGTGGGACCGGGCCGAGATTGTGGGAGTTGTTGAGGATTTCCATTTCGAATCGCTCCACATGCCCATTGGTGCCTACGCATTCCACAATGCCGATACGGAGTCGCGACCCTATCTGCTTGTCAAAACCAAGACGGCTCATTTGCCCGAAACCATGCGGCAACTGGAAGGCGTTTTCCAGAAAGACATGTCCGATTCGGCCTTTGAATTCACCTTCCTGGATGATTTCCTGAACACGCTATACAGATCTGAGCAACGTACCGCCCAGGTCGTATTCGTGTTCTCGGCCCTGGCCATCCTGATTGCCTGTTTGGGCTTGTTTGGCTTAGCCGCCTTCACGGCCGAACAACGGACCAAAGAAATCGGCGTTCGGAAAGTGCTGGGGGCTTCGGTATTCAGCATTGTGGGCCTGCTCTCCAAAGACTTCCTGAAACTTGTATTCGTCGCAATCCTGATTGCCTCACCCCTCGCCTGGTATGGCATGAATCAGTGGTTGCAGGACTTCGCCTATAAAATCGACATCGAATGGTGGATGTTCGCCCTGGCGGGCCTGCTGGCCGTGGGTGTAGCGTTGTTAACGGTGAGTTTCCAGAGTATCAAAGCCGCGTTGATGAATCCAGTGAAGAGTTTAAAAACGGAATAAAGAGGGAGAAAAGGGAGGAAGGAGGAGAGGGAGGAAGGAACTAGAACGTTCACTTTTTATCCTACTCTTCCGCGATGGCGGCCCGCCTTTCCTCCCCTCCTCCTTCCTCCCTTTTCTCCCCCTTACTATGCTAAAAAACTATATCATTCTCGCCTGGCGGAATCTGGTTACTAACCGGGTAACGTCGTTTATCAACATTGTTGGATTATCTATTGCGGTTGCGTGTAGCATCGCCGTTTTTTTAATTCTGAAAAACTTCTGGACGCTGGATAATTTCCATGTCAACGGCGATCGGATTTTCATGGTAGAATACACGATGGAAGTCAATAAGGAAACGCAGGTATACGGCAATGCCCCGGCTCCCATTGCTGCCGCTTTGGCTACTGACTTTCCTCAGGTGAAACGGGCGGTTCGCGTCCAGCGGGAAGGGGTACAAGTGGTTCGTAAGGAAAATCTGTTCGACGAAACGATTACCTATGCGGATGCCAACTTTTTCCAACTGTTCACGTTCCCGCTGAAGTACGGAAACCCGGCAGCGCTGGCCGATCCGAATGCTATCATTCTCAGCAGCGAAATGGCGGAGAAGTACTTCCCGAACCAGATTCCAATCGGGCAATCCTTTGCCATCGTTACGGGTGAGCGGGAACAAAACCAGTTCATCGTGCAGGGCGTGGCCGAGAAATTCCCGAACAATACCGGCTTTGCCTTCGACCTGCTGACCGGCTATCATCCCGTTCACGCGTCGCTGAAGAATCAGGATTGGTCCTCTCACATCTATGGCGTGTTCATTGAGCTTAAGGAAAAAACCGATGTAAAGTCGCTGGCTGGGCAAATGGGTCGGTATGTGGCGTTGTATAATTCCAGGAACCGGGAGAATCCCATTAAATCGTTCATCTTCGATAATCTCCGCGATCCGGCCCCGAATGCCTACGAGGTGAACCGCCGTCCGGCCGAAGCCAACCACCCAATCACGACGGTCCTGTTTTCGGCTATCGCCCTGATCATGATGGGCTTGTCGTGTTTCAACTACGTCAATATCTCGCTGGGAGCGGCAACCCAGCGATTAAAAGAAATTGGTGTACGCAAGGTGATGGGTGGTACGCGCCAGCAATTGATTGCCCAGTTCATGACCGAAAATCTGCTGCTTTGTTTTGTGGCTCTGTTGCTGGCATTGGTTATCACCACCGCATTTCTGGTTCCCCTGTTTAATGACCTGATGGTCATGAGCATATCGATCTCCTTTGGTCAAAACTTGCCTTTGTGGGGTTTTCTGGCTGGCCTGTTAGCGTTTACGGCCATTGCGTCGGGGGCGTATCCGGCCTTGTATGTTTCCGCCTTCAGGCCCATTGCTGTCCTGGCGGGGAAGCTGAAGTTTGGCACCAAAAACACGTTCAGCCGGGCGCTGTTGGTTGCGCAATTTGTGCTGGCATTTATGTCGGTTATTCTGGGGGTTGTCCTGACGAGTGCCGGTGTGCAGTGGAAAAACCTCGATTGGGGCTACAATCCCGATCAAACGCTGGTCCTTCGCCTGACCGATAGCACCCAGTTTACCATCGTCAAAAATGAGCTGGCCCGAAACCCATCCGTCAGGACGATTGCGGGTGCCGAAAACCACGTTGGCGAATCAGTAGGCCGGGCAACAATCTACCTGGGCGATATGCAGGAAAACGTGCTTCAGTACAACGTTGGCCCCGATTATTTTGACGCAATGGGGCTCAACCTGGCGTCGGGCCATTTCTTCGAAAACAACCGTGTCGCCGAAAACACCGAATCGGTCATTGTCAATGAGTCGTTTGTACAGAAGCACAACTGGAAAGATGCCGCCGTTGGTAAGTCGATACGGGTAGATAAGAAGTTAGTTACGATTGCCGGAGTCGTCAAGGATTTCAAATTAATGGGTTCTGGCGCAGCACGCCCGGCCATTTTTTTCGCTGCCCAGCCGCCTATGTTTAGCTACTTAGTTGCCCGATTCGATCCGGGAAGCGGCCCCAAGGTAGTAGCCAATCTGGAACAAATCTGGCAGGCTAAATTCCCAAACACGACGGCTTCTCATTTTTACCAGAAAGATGTGTTCGATGGCTTTAACACCACGTTTCAAAACCTGTCCAACGGTTTTGGCTATCTGGCCGGACTGGCGTTGCTGATTGCCTGCATGGGGCTGTATGGATTAGCGGCTCAGCATTTTTCCAGACGGATGAAAGAGGTGGGCGTACGAAAAATGCTGGGGGCGACAATTGCCCAGATCGTTTTGCTGGTCAACCGTGAATTCCTGCTTTTATTGTCGATTGCCGGACTCCTGGCCAATGTGCTTTGCTTTTTGGGCATCAAGTTATTGCTCCAGAACACCCAGGAATTTACGGGTTCATTCCAGCCGGGTATCGGGTGGTTCTTTCTGGCCAATACGGTCGTTTTCATCACGGCAGCCATCGCCGTAGGCACGCAGAGCTGGAAAATGGCAAATGTTCAGCTATCAAACGTCCTTAAAAACAACGACTAAGTATAGCTGTCATTACTAGTCAGTTATCGTCATCACATGCCGTAAATGTCAACTAATGACGATAACTGACTAGTAATGACAATTAATGACTATTTCTTAAACCATGTTTTTCAACTACCTCAAAATCGCCTATCGAAACCTGCTTCGGCAGAAGGGGTTTTCGCTGATCAACATCGTCGGGTTAACGGTTGGGTTGACCTGTTGCTTTCTGATTCTGCTGTTTGTTCGGCACGAACTCAGCTACGACACCTTCCAGCAGAAATACGACCGAATTTATCGGCTCACGTACCTGCCCAAGTTTGCGGGTTTGGAACAACCGCTGGCGCTGACTCCTCCGCCCGCATCGCCCTTACTGCCCGCTAACTTTTCAGAAATCGAAACGTCGGCTCGCTTATATCGGAGCAATGCCACGATTGAAGTACTCAGCCAGCGCCAGGAGCACCCTATCAAGTACGATGAGGAACGGTTCTTCTTCGGCGATTCCACCCTGCTCAACATTTTCAGCTTTCATTTTCGGCAAGGCAATCCGAGTACGGCCCTGCGTGACAAGTTTACCGTGGTAATTACCGATGAGATAGCCGCCAAGTATTTCGGCAGGCAGAATCCACTGGGTAAAACGCTGCTATACGAAGGCAAGTATCCGTTGCGGGTAACGGGTGTGGTGGATCGGCTTCCCGACAACTCGCACATTCACCTCGACTTGCTGGCGAATTATGAGACGATGTATGCGACTGAAAGTGAGGCCGCCCGCCAGAATCTCCCCCAGAACTGGGTAATCTCGCATGGGTATACCTATGTGTTGCTTCGGCCCGGACGTTCGCCCGAAACGGTTAATGCCCGCTTCCCGAAGTTTCTGCTGACCTATGCCAACAAGCAGTTTGCCAAAGACATAGTGTACAAACTGGAACCACTTCGGGATATCCATCTTCGGTCTGAAGCGCAGGCTACGCCAGAGCCGTCGGGCAGTATGACGTATCTCTATGTTTTCATTGGCATTGCCTTGATGACACTCTTAATTGCCTGCATCAACTTTGTGAACCTGTCAACGGCACGATCACTAAAACGGGCAAAGGAAGTCGGTATCCGAAAAGTGTTAGGCAGTGATAAACAACAACTGATTGCGCAGTTCCTGGGCGAGTCGATCCTATTAAGCCTCATTGCGTTAGTCTTCTCGTTCCTGCTTATTGGCGCGCTCTTGCCCGTCCTGAATAACCTGACGGGCAAGTCGATCAGCATGAACTATTTTTTATCCGACATCGGGTTAATTGTGCTTTTCATTGGCGTCGCTTTGCTAACGGGTATATTATCGGGTAGTTACCCGGCCTTTTTCGTCTCCGGCTTCCAGCCTATTGCCACCCTGAAAGGCAGTTTTGTGAGCGGTAAGGCTAAAGGAGGGGTCGTTCGGCAGGTGTTGCTGGGGGTGCAGTTCGTAGCGTCTATTGCCCTGATTATCGGAACGCTGGTATCGTTTCAGCAACTCGATTATATGCAGAATCGGCCACTAGGATTCGACAAATCGTTTATGATCATGGCCAATACGCGTAGTGATAAAATCACCAATGTATTCGCAAACCGAAACGACAGTACGTACCTACGCCTAAAAACATTCAAGGAAATCCTGCTCAACAACCCGCATATTCAGCAGGTTACGCTCTCTAACCGACCCATGGGCGACGGCTCCATCCGACGGAATGTAATTCCCGAAGGGCATAGGCCTGATGAGAACATGTTTATTGGCTCTGTCGGCATCGACCATAATTTCGCCCAGACGTACGGGCTGACATTTGTGGCGGGCCGGGATTTTTCGGAAGCCTACCCGACGGATAAAACGGCGGCATTTCTGATCAATGAAACGGGCGTCAAGCAACTGGGCTGGAAGTCGTCGTCGGCAGCGCTGGGCAAATCGGTGAATCTGGAAGGGAAAGAGGGCAAAATTGTGGGGGTCCTGAAGGATTTTCACAATCAGTCGTTGCTGGATCCTATTGAAGGCACATTATTCTCCGTTGATCAACCCCGCTTATCGCTCTTCTCCATTAAAATACAAGCGCAGGATAAAGCGAAAACCCTGAAATTCATTCAGCAGGAATGGGATAAATACTTTCCCGAAAAAGGCTTTAGCTATCAGTTTCTCGATGAACGCCTTGCCCAACTCTACGAGCGTGAACAGCGGTTAAGCAAGCTCATCGGCTACTTTGCCGGATTGGCCATCCTGATTTCCTGCCTGGGTTTATACGGATTGGTATCGCTGGTAACGCAGCAAAAAACGAAGGAAATCGGCATTCGGAAAGTACTGGGCGCATCGGTATCCAGCCTGGTTGGCCTGTTATCGAAAGACTTCGTTATCCTGGTGCTGGTGGCGCTGGTCATTGCCTCGCCCCTGGCGTGGTGGGCCATGACCAAATGGCTGGCAGGCTTTGCGTACAAAATTACGATTAGCTGGTGGGTATTCGCGCTGGCGGGCATACTGACCGTGCTGATTGCCCTATTAACGGTGAGTTTCCAGAGTATCAAAGCCGCGTTGATGAATCCGGTGAAAAGTTTGCGCTCTGAATAGCGTGGAGCTTGGAGCGGGGGGCACGGAGACGGGCGGGGTTTCTGACTCCGTGCTCCCGGCTCCCGGCCCCACGCCAACCTACAGCCTATTGGCTTGCCAGGGTATTGTTACTTTTCCGGCCTTGATGTCCAGCGGTAACCATACATATCGAGAATCCTCAAGATTCGTTTTGTTCCAGCGATCGGCCATGAACAGGAACTTGCCTTGCTTCGGGTCGAGTGGAACGATGTAGGTGCTTTGCGATTGGAAGGTCGTTTCAGCATTCGGGCCTACGCAGGGATTCGCCTGAGTTGTCCACTTCCCCAACGGCGAATCGGCAACGGCAACCGAGGCTGGATTAGGACTCCAGCCCGTGCAGTCCGACGTAATTAAATAGTATTTTCCGGCCTGTTTAACCAGTGCTGGTGCTTCCCGTCGTTTGCCTTCCAGCAAGCGGATGTACCAATTGGTTGGCTTCAGGTAATCGTCCGATAACAGGTTAATGTGCAGCGTATTGTTGTTTTCGGACGAGTGAATCAGGTAGGCTTTTCCGTCATCATCCTGAAAGACAGTCATATCCCGCGAATCGTGTCCATTGGGTTTCAGGCTACCCAAATAGCGATACGGCCCGGTCGGTTTGTTGCTTACGGCAACGCCCGCATGTGCATAGCTGTAGTCTTTGTGGTCGATGTGCATCCACATAACAAACTGCCCTGTTTTCTGGTTATAAACCACCTTGGGTCGCTCGATGACGTTGCTGGTATCTAAATCACTCCGGCGATTATTCGTCGTTGCCGACAGCACAACACCTTCGTATTTCCAGGCTTTCAGGTCTTTTGATGAATAGCAGGAAATGCCCCCCGCCGGAACCCGATAACATTCCCAACTCTGGCCGGGAACGAGCCATGTTTTCCCTTTTTTGATTTCCCCAAACCAGTAGTACGTTCCCTTATGCTGAAGCATCCCCCCACCGTGTGCATTGATGAAATGCCCATCGGTATCTTTCCACAAACCCGCTTGTTCTGAGGAGTTTTTCACTGGTTGTTTTCTGGGCTGCGCCAAGAGTAGTCCACTGTTTAGGACTAGAGATAGAACTAGTAAAAAACGAAAAATGGGTAAGGTTTCCATAGGTTGTAAAGATACGCACGTTCTCGTCTGACTTCGCCGATCGGGCTGGCGTACCACCGGGCTGGCGCACCAGTGAGGACTATTGTCATTCTTATGAAAAGGAGCGTTAAAAGAGACCGTCATTTTTACGATCTGTCTGATTCAATCTGTCGTATACGGTTTCAATGATACGCTATGATAAGTTCAGTCAGCCTCTCCCTGGAGACGGTCAAGGCGGTTTTGGTCGTAGCAGTAAACAGGTTCTGTGCACTCAGGCGGGCTAGTATTCGGTTTAGGCTCCGGACCGGAATCGCTAAGTAGTCTGCCAGATTTTGTTTGGATACGGAAGGCTGACTCTCAGTAAACAGAAAAAGTACTTTCAGGATAGCATACTCTACTGGAAAAATTTGCTGGTAGGACGCTCGTTGGGCTGTACGGCTTAGCCGCAGGGCCAGTTCCTGGAGCAGGAGCCGATTAAAATGGGGCTCCTCCAGCAAATACGAGTGAAACAAGTCCTGACTAATCTGGTAGGCCGTAACATCCGTCAGTGCTTCAACGGTAGACAGATTGTCCGTCCCGGTCAAAAGCTCCAGTTCACCCAGCATTTCGCCTTCGCCTAAAAATTCCAGCACATAACTTCGGCCGTTTTCTTCGGTGATGAAACACTTAACGATCCCTCCGGTGAGCAGGTAAACCCACTGCGGACAATCGCCCTGATTAATCAGCGACTGGCCCTGGGTAAATGTTCGCCGACTAATCGATGACGAATGCGTATCGGCGGCAACTAGCCGATTGAGGTAAGTCAGTAAATCCGGATTGTATTTAATTATCACGCCAGTTACAACGGGTCAAATGTCCTTGACAGGCCCTTATATTGTGGACAACAAAGGTAAAGATAATCCTTGGGGACTAGATCCTCTAAACCGAATCACCGCTTTACCGGCTGACCCAATGCGCTATTTTTTGATTGATACCGTAACGAAGTATATGCCACTACTTATCTCTTAATTTAAATGGACATTAAAGCCTTACCTAAAGTTGAACTGCATCTGCATCTGGATTGCTCCCTAAGCTACAACGTGGTTAATGCTATTGACCCAACCATTACCGAAGCCCAATATCAGGAGGAGTTCATTGCCCCGGCTAAGTGCCACAATTTGGCCGATTTTCTGACACGGGCTCCCAAGGGCATTGAGTTGATGCAAACACCCGAGCAACTGAAATTGGTGGTGCGGGATTTATTTAAGCAATTAGCGGCCGATCATGTGCTCTATGCTGAACTGCGCTTTGCCCCCCTTCAACATCTGGAGAAAGGCCTTACTCCGGAAGAGGTGGTTCATTATACGGAAGCGGCTACGGCGCAGGCCGTGCGGGAAACGGGCATCGAAGCCCGACTGATACTCTGTACCCTGCGTCACTATACCGAAGCCCAAAGTATGGAAACGGTGCGACTGGTCGAGCAGTTTAAGGACACGCACGTAACAGGCTTCGACATTGCCGCCGACGAAGCGGGCTTCCCTATTGCCGCGCATGTGAACGCATTTGAGTATGCCAGACAGCACGGTCTTTTCTGCACGGCTCACGCGGGGGAAGCGAAAGGGCCGTCGAGTGTCTGGGAAACGTTGGCATATTTTGGCCCCAGCCGGATCGGCCATGGCGTCCGTAGCATCGAAGATCCCCAGTTAGTGGCGCACCTGAAGAAGCACCAGATTCACCTCGAAGTTTGTCCAACCTGTAATGTGCAGATCGACCTGTACGATACGTATGCCCAGCATCCGGTGGACAAACTCTACCGGGCGGGTGTGGCACTTAACCTCAATACCGATGCTCGAACCATCGTCAACGTTAGCTTGAGTGAAGAGTATCAAAAGATGCAACAAACGTTTGGCTGGGACATTGCTGATTTTTACGCGACCAATCGCCAGGCCCTGCTAGCGGCCTTTATCCCCAATCAATTAAAGCAGGACCTACTGTTTCAACTGCAAAAGCGATACCACGCGTTGGCGCCCCAACAGATACCGGCCCAATAAGCCCAAACTATGAACATAGCTAAAGAAAACCTTAAACTGATTGCCTTCGATGCTGACGATACACTGTGGGCCAATCAGCCTCTGTTCGACGACGTTGAGCGAGACCTGCGAACGTTTTTAGCTCAATACGGCACCCCCGATCAGCTCGATGCAGCCCTAATTGCCGTACAGAGCCAAAACATTGCCCTGATGGGCTACGGAGCCAAAGGATTCATCTTATCGATGATCGAAGTAGCCATTCTGCTAACGGAGGGACAGGTGCTGGGCCGGGAAATTCAGCAGCTCATTGACCAGGGCAAGTATTTGCTCCAGTACCGGATTGATCTACTCGATGGGGTCGAGGAAACCCTGCGCCAACTCAGCGGAGCCTATCCATTGATGGTACTGACCAAAGGTGATCTGCTGGATCAGGAAAGCAAGCTGGCCCGTTCGGGTATCGGGCATTATTTCGACCATGTCGAGATTGTTAGCGAAAAAAATGAGCTGACTTACCAACAGCTACTCAAACGCTACAGATTGCAGCCAGCCGAGTTTCTAATGATCGGCAATTCGCTTAAGTCCGATGTGCTGCCGGTCGTGAATATCGGTGCGAACGCCATTTACGTACCCTTTTATACGACTGCATTGCACGAGCAGATCGCTGTGGCCGGTAATGGCTATGGACAGATCGAACGCATGAGCGAATTAATCGCTCTGCTCAACGGTAGGCAACTGCTGTAAATCTGTGGGGGAATACTTCAGCTAGTGTTGGCTGGATAGTAAGAAAATGCGTCTATTAAAAACGCTCCTGCCTGAGACGAAGCTAAATGAATGTATCTTCGTCTCAGGCAGGAGCGTTATTTGAGAATAATTTACTATCGGTAACATAGAGGCAGTTAGCCAACTTGATCCATCATATCCTAATCACTCATCTCACGTTCTCGGTCGACAAAGCCAAGCGAGAACGTGAGAATGTAGGGATATTTACAGATCCGTGGCGTTTTACCCAACCCCTCCCCTTGAGCGGTGAGTTTTACCCACAAGTCGGGGCTTTTGGGCATAAACTATCCGTTCTTTGATATATTGTATCTAGCTCGTGGAGGCAACTTGAGGACGGCCTTGCCTGCCAGATGCAGCACTATAAAGTAGGGGATAAACGGCTCGACCGACGCTGCCAACAACTGCAGACTCAGTTGATGCACCGCGATTGCGGGCAGTCATTGCCTCGGCTTTTCAAGCAAAGCGCCCAACTCAAAGCCTTCTATTGGTTGGTCAACAGCCCTAAACTTACCCCCAAAGCCATGAGCAAAGCCTACCCGGATGGAGTAGTCGACTGGGCCAGCCGACAGCCAAAAACCGCTAAAGAGCACTAGCTGTTTCAGGATACCACAGTGGCCCGCTTTCATGGGTGTAAGCTTGATGCAAAACGCCGATGACAACGGGCTTTTGCTTCATCAGGGCTTACTGACCCATGGCGAGTTTGTGCCCCTGGGACTGCCCGTTGAGCAAGTGATTCAGCGAGATCGAACCGAGTTTGGCAAACACCACGCCCGTAAACAGCCCCCCTTCGCGGAAAAGAAAGTTACAAGTGGATCGAAGCCCTGGACTTCGCCCGCCATTTTGAGCGTCGGACAGGCTTTCACATCCTGTAGGTGGCCGATTCGGAGTGTGCCATAGCCTGGTACCACTATGCGCTCAGCCATCATCAGGCGGTTGTGGTGACCGGGGGCTCCCAGCCCCAACTAGCCGACACGTCTATGAGTGTATCGGCTTAGTTGGCCCAGCAACCCGCCGACACCAGCTTTACCGGCCCATCGGCGACAGCAAGGGGCAACTTCACCAGCGGTTATGTGCCCTTAAGTGGGCCAACCTAGAGCTCCATCAGATTGAGAAGGCCCGTTGGCTGGTCGACTTAGCTCCACCAGATGCGGTGGCTGATGAGTCCCCTACTCGTTGGTGTCTGGTCACCAATGTTAGGGTTAGTACGCTGGCTGATGGGGTGGAGCCAGTGGACATTTATACCCATCGCTGGCGCACCTGCGAAGACTTCCACAAGTGTCTCAAAACGGGCTGTGGCATTGAAAGCCGCGACTTCGATTAGGTGGTGGCCTCCCTAACAGTATCCGTTTGTTAAGTCTGAGGCCATCCGGTTGTTGCGGTTGCGCCATCAGAGTCAGCCCTCGACGGCCAGCCAGGGTATGGACTGGCAGGATGCTGGTGGGCAACGAGTGGCCAGTGTATTAAGTCGTCCGTATCTGAGTACGCATGGGCAGGGCGATTTAGTGGTCAACAGCGTAGGCTGGTTTTGGCAACTCCTGGCTCGATTGGTGGGTCATCAGGGCGTACACCATAGCAGTCCACCGGGATGGCAAACGATCTGGAAAGGCTATCTGCATTTCCAGATCGTTTGCAGATGGATACAATATATCAAAGAACGAACACTTACCACCTAAACCTCCGACTTATGGGTAAAACTCACCTTTTCAGGGAAGGGGTTAGGGTGGGATAAAATCCCCTAAACAACCGGTAATTTCCAGCCATTGTGGTAATGAGCGGCCAGCAAGGCATTGGCCTGCGTGTCATTTTTGAAGCCTTTAGCGGCAGCGTCCCAGTACACTTTGCGGCCCGTTTTGTACGCAATGTTGCCCATATGGGCGTTTATGGCGGCAATACTGCCGGTTTCAATGCCGCACTTCAGTAATCCGGGATCGTTTGCCTTAATGGCCTGGACAAAGTTTTTCGTGTGCTCGTTCAGGTAGTCGCCGTTACGGGCCTGATCGGGGATGTCGTCCACTTTATAGACCTTGATCCCGTTCTTGGTTTGGGTTTCGGGCAGTAACGACCAGCCATCGCGGTTCAGCACGAGCGTTGCGTTGTTGCCAATAAAAGCGATACCCTCGGTACGGCCGTAGTTACCACCGTCGATGCCCGTTGCATGTTCCCAGAGCATGTTGAAGCCATCGTATTCATACACGGCTTGCAGGGTGTCAGGCGTTTCGGAAGCATCATCGGGATAGGCGAGTTTGCCACCCGATGCCATCACTGATTTGGGTGCTTTTGCATTCATGGCATACAAAGCAATGTCAATTTCGTGAACGCCCCAGTCGGTCATCAATCCACCCGCATAATCCCAGAACCAGCGGAAATTGAAGTGAAAGCGGTTGGGATTGAATGGCCGTTTGGGCGCTGGCCCCAGCCACATATCGTAATCGACGCCAGCGGGGGGCGCACTATCGGGTCGAACCGGAACGGGGTTCATCCAGCCCTGATACGCCCATACTTTTACCAAACGGATATTGCCCAGTTTCCCTGACCGAATGTACTCAATGGCTTTTTCATAGTGCGATCCACTGCGTTGCCACTGCCCTACCTGCACAATCTTGTTGTACTTCTTGGCAGCCGCCAGCATCAGATTACATTCTTCAATACTGTTGGCCAACGGTTTCTCCACATACACATGCTTTCCCGCCGATACCGAGTCGATCATGGCCATGCAGTGCCAGTGGTCTGGTGTACCAATGATGACGGCATCTATATCTTTATTCTCCAGCAGTTTCCGATAGTCTTTGAAGAGTAGCGGCTTATTTTTCTGCATGGTCTGCACATCGGCAGCGCGCTTGTCCAGTACACTCTGATCCACATCGGCCAGGGCTACGCACTCCACATCGCTCATCAACAAATGCGAGCGCAGGTCCGACCAGCCCATGCCATTGCAGCCAATCAACCCAACCTGAAGTTTATCGTTCGGGGAAATCGTTTTGCGCTGACTGGCAATGGCTTCCAGACTAGGTAAGCTAATCAATCCCGCTCCGGTAGCGGTCAGAGCGGAGTTCCGCAAAAAAATCCTGCGTGAAGTTTTCATACGAGTATCGAGGTTTAGAATGGGCTTGACAATGCCTACCTACGAAAGCACGACAGGGCATTTACCTAATCGCTTTACCCTCACTACTGGCCCCTTTACTGTTTGGGAAAGGGGTACAACATAAACGTATAAGGTTGCCATTTTTTAGCCCCTCTCCCGTTTTGGGAGAGGGGTTGGGGTGAGGATTTATCGTCGGATCAGTTTAGTCGTTATTGACTCGCGCGATGTTGTCGCTTTTAGCAAATAAAGTCCTGATCCTACACCATCGAGTCCCAGTGTATACTGTTTGATCAGGGAATCCTGATACACCGTTTGGCGACTGACCTCCACCCCCTTCGAATCGAACAAGACTAAATCGACCATCTGGTTGAGTACATTGCGAATCTCAATCTGTGCTTGATTTCCTTCAGCCGGATTACCAATAATACGAATCTGTAAAGGCGCGGTATCGCCAGTAGATGGAGCCATCAATCGAGCCGATGAGAGGGGTTCGGTTCCATAGACCAACTGACCCTTGTAGTACAAGGCAATGTGGTTGTTCTCCGCTATGGGAGCACTGGTTTTGAATGAGTAATCATTTGTTTCATCGAAGCTGGACCAGTCCGCTTTGGCGGCCCGAAATTGAATGATTCCCGTAGTGCCCGACGCGGCAAAGGTTCCGGCGTTATTCTTAAAGCTAAGCTCCAGGTAGGTATCGGCCCCATTAAGAACCGGAGTCAGTGATTTAAACTGCGCACCTAGCTTACCTGATCCCATTTCGGCATAATCAATCCAGTAGCTTAAACTGGATTTCCCATCGGCGGTAAACCAGTAGCGCATGGTTAGGTCGCTATAATTGACGGGTACATTACCCACATTATTTACCTTCACATTCGTACTGATTTGATTGCTACTGGTGTTCGTGTTTCTATTCTCCGACAGAACGGCAAATTTCATAACCAATGTGGCAACTGTAGGCTCTGTACCCCAAATCAGTTGCGGCTGTCCACCAGCAATTGTCCGGTATACCGTAATGCGGTTATTGTCGGCATAGGCCGTTCCTGATTGATAGGAATAATCATCCAATTCATTAAAGAAAGCCCAGTTTTGATTCGCCAGCCGTGACTGAATTGGCCCTGAGTTTGTAGTAGCGCTTAGATTACCTGCCGAGGCATCAAAACTGTATTCAATATACCCATCGGCTCCCTGATAGGGTTTATTGAACCGAACATAGTTCATTTTGACCCGATTCGAGCCCAGTTGCGCATAATCGACCCAGGTGTTTATGCCCGCAAAGTTTTCCGCAGTAAACCAGTACCGCACTGTCAGCTCAGAATACGGCACCGCTGTTGTTCCCGTGTTGACCAACCGAAGTGTTGGATTGATCGAGTTGTTGGAAGTTTGTCCATTATCCCCATCCAGGGATTGAACGCTTACCGAAACACGACCAGCAGGTGCGATATAACTAAAACTCACGCTATTGGACACCTGTCCACTCGCCGTTACCACAACGGGTTGAGCGCCCGCCTGTCCGGCTGGGGTGGTAACAACCAGTTGAGTAAGCGACTGAGAATTCACAGTAGCAGCCTGCCCACCTATGCTGACCTTAGCTGGATTGGCCCCAAAATCAGCCCCCGTTATGGTTAGCGATGTACCACCCGTCGTAGGGCCACTGGCTGGATTGATCGTCGTGATAGCAGGCGGGTTATAACTAAATAGTATCTGGTTACTGGTCTGCCCATCTGCTCGGGTGATCACTACAGGCAGGTTTACCCCTTCGCCTGGTGGAATTAGGCACTGAATCTGTGTATGGCTCCAACTTACAATGGACATAGAAACACCCCCAACCGTCACCCTACCACTGGTACCCAGACTCGTTCCCAACAAAGTCATTGATCCACCAATAGAGCCATTGGCGGGTGTCATACTGATCAGCGCGGGGGCATCATAACTAAACGCCAGGCTGTTGCTCTGCTGACCAGCAACCGTGACCACCACCGGCAGGTTAGTGCCCATGCCCGCAGGCAGGATACACTCAATCCGGGTGTCAGTCCACCTCCCCGCCACAGGCGTAGCCGCCACTCCGCCAATGGTAACCACACCACTCCGCCCTAAACTAGTCCCAATCAGGCTAATCACGCTACTTCCGCTGGTTGGCCCATTGACCGGGGTCATAGCCGTCAGCGCAGGTGCATCGTAGCTAAATAGGACCGAACTTGATGAAACTTGTCCGGCTACTGTGACAACCACCGGCAGATCGGTGCCCTGACCCGAAGGCAGGGTAACTACAATAGAGGTATGGGAATAAACGCCTGTTGTGGGGGCAGCTAGCCCACCAATGGTTACTGAGCCACTAGTGCCAAAGTTAGTCCCTGTTAACGTCAGCGAGTTGCCCCCAGAAGTCGAGCCGTGATTGGGGCTGACGTTGATAATGACAGGAGTATCATAATTAAACAAGAGCAAATTAGACTGGCTGGCCCCTATTGTGATCATCACTTGCCGATCGATCCCCTGGCCAGCCGGTGAGCTAACCACAACCGCAGTTGTGGAATAGGATTGAGTGATGGGAGCCATGACCCCACCAATGGTAACAACACCAGTACGGTCCAGGTTAGTCCCTATCAGGGTGAGCGAGGTGCCCCCACTGGTAGCGCCATGATTGGGGTTGGTACTGGTCAGCGTGGGGGCAACGGCCACATAGGTAAAACTCACGCTATTAGACACCTGCCCTCCTACCGTTACCACAACGGGTTGGGCACCTGCCTGACCAGCGGGCGTGGTAACCACCAGTTGAGTGGGTGACTGCGAAGTCACGACAGCAGCCTGTCCACCAACGGTGACACTGGCCGCCTGGAGGCCAAAGTTGCTCCCCATCAGCGTCAGGGTTGTGCCGCCAGTCGTAGGGCCGCTGGCTGGAGTGATCACGGTGATAGTAGGGGGGGTGTAACTAAAATTCAGGCTGTTCGTCGTTTTC
Source organism: Spirosoma sp. KCTC 42546 (assembly GCF_006965485.1). NCBI lineage: Bacteria > Pseudomonadati > Bacteroidota > Cytophagia > Cytophagales > Cytophagaceae > Spirosoma > Spirosoma sp. KCTC 42546. The sequence continues at coordinate 1,185,820 of NZ_CP041360.1, read as the reverse complement.
CCATCAGCACGAATGAGCACGACAGGGAGATTCATACCCTGACCCGGTGGTATAAGGCACTCTACCTGCGAGTGAAGCCACTGACCACTGACCAACTGAGCGGGCACACCGCCGATAGTCACGGTGCCACTGGTTCCTAGGCTTGTCCCCATCAGCGTCATTGAACTCCCACTCGTTCCAGTAGCTGGACTGATACTCAACAGGGTCGGAGCATCGTAGCTAAACGTCAGGCTATTACTTACTTGCCCTGAAACCGTAACAACCACCGGCAAATTTGTTCCTATTCCCTCAGGCAGGACAAAGTCAATCCGGGTAGCGGTCCAGTCAACGCCAGTAAGACTGACAGGAGCATCACCAATGGTCACAGTGCCGCTGCGACCAAAATTAGCTCCGATCAGGCTAATCACCTGACCGCCACGGGTAGGGCCATTGGCCGGACTCATACTCGTTAGCACAGGGGCATCGTAGCTAAAGTTCACCCCATTACTGGGCCGCTCTAAAACCGTGACGACTACGGGCAGATTAGCGCCCTGGCCTTCAGGCAGGGTAACCTCAATGGACGTGTGAGAACGGACTTTAGTCAGAGCGGAAACCCCACCAATCGTTACCGAGCCCGTAAGCCCAAAATTAGAACCTAGTACTATCAATGAAGTACCGCCACTGGTCGAGCCATGATTAGGCGTAATGCTGGTTATACTTGGGGCATCGTAACTGAAATTAAGGCTATTACTGGGCGTACTCCCCACAAAAACAGACACCTGTTTGTTGAGACCTTCCCCCGCAGGCAGGATGCAATCAATCTGCGTGTCGGTCCACTTTACAAGTGTGGCAGTTAGTCCACCAATTGTAACAATACCACCGCGCCCAAAGCTGCTACCCGTTAAATGAATCTCGATGTTCCCTTGTGTGGGTCCATTGGCCGGACTGATACTAGCTAGTGTAGGACCATCGTAATTGAACGTGAGCGAATTGGATATCTGTCCATTCAGCGAAATAAATACGGGAAGATTAGTACCCTGGCCAGCTGGTGAGGTAACCACAACCGCAGTCGTGGCATACGATTGAGTAATGGGTGCCGCGACGCCACCAATGCTCACCTGACCGCCACTCCCCAGGTTAGCCCCTGTCAGGGTCAGTGAGGTACCACCACTGGTCGAGCCATGATTTGGCATAATACTGGTCAGCATAGGCGCGACTGCCACATAACTAAAACTCACGCTATTAGAAATCTGACCACCTACTGTTACGATGACAGGTTGAGCACCGGCCTGACCAGCGGGCGTGGTAACCACCAGTTGAGTGGGCGTCTGAGAACTCACACTAGCGGCCTGCCCACCAATGCTGACACTGGCTGACTGTACACCAAAATTGCTACCCATCAGCATCAGGGAGGTACCGCCCGTTGTAAGGCCACTGGCTGGGGTGATATTACTGATCACCGGTGCCCCATAGCTGAACAGGAGCGGGCTGCTGACTTGCCCATCCGCCCGGGTGACAATCACCGGAAGATTCACGCCCACGCCCGCTGGGATCAGGCACTGAATCTGGGTGTGGCTCCAGCTCGTCAGCGGAGCCGCTACGCCCCCAATTGTCACCGTGCCACTGGTCCCCAGGCTTGTCCCCATCAGAGTCATTGATCCTCCACTGGTTCCAGTAGCTGGACTGATACTCAATAGGGTTGGGGCATCGTAGCTAAACGTCAGACTATTACTCACCTGACCAGCAACGGTGACCACCACTGGTAGGTTGGTACCCATGCCCGCAGGCAGGATACACTCAATCCCGGTGTCCGTCCACTTGCCTGCAATAGCCGTAGCCGTCACACCGCCAATCGTCACAACCCCACTCCGACCCAGGTTAGTCCCACTCAGGCTAATCACGCTGCTACCACTGGTTGGCCCGTTGATAGGGCTGATGGCAGTCAACATGGGGGCATGGTAATTGAAAAAGACCGAACTTGATGATGCTTGCCCGGCTACCGTAATGAACACAGGCAGATTAGTGCCCTGGCCCGCAGGCAGTGTAACCACAATAGAGGTGTGGGAACGGGCGCTAGTCGTAGCGACATTCCCACCAATCGTTACCGAGCCGGTGAATCCAAAGCTAGTTCCAACTAACGTCAGCGAGGTACCTCCGCTGGTAGAACCATGATTAGGGGTGATGCTGGTGATGGTGGGTGCATCATAGTCAAACGAGAGCGAATTGGAGAATTGACCACCACTGGTAAGCACAACAGTCTGATCAAGCCCCTGGCCAGCCGGTGAGATAACCACAACCGCAGTTGTGGAATAAGAGGCCGTAACAGGAGCCGTAACGCCACTAATACTGACCTGGCTATTACTTCCCAGGTTAGTCCCTGTCAGTGTCAGTGATGTGCCCCCACTAGTCGAGCCATGATTGGGAATAAGGCTGGTCAGCGTGGGGGCAACGGCTACGTAGCTAAAACTCACGCTATTTGACACCTGTCCTCCCACCGTTACCACAACGGGCTGAGCACCCGCCTGTCCGGCAGGACTGGTAACTACCAGTTGAGTAGACGACTGAGCACTGACGCTAGCAGCCTGCCCGCCAATGCTGACGCTGGCTGACTGTACGCCAAAGTTAGTTCCCATCAGGGTCAGGGTTATGCCACCGGTCGTAGGGCCACTGGCTGGGGTAATTACTGTGATAGTAGGTGGGTTATAACTGAACAATAATGAATTACTCACCTGACCGTCGGTACGAGTGACAACAACAGGCTGGTTTGTACCCTGACCTGATGGCAGCAGGAAAGAAACGTGGGTATGCCCCCAGCCGCCACTAACAACGGTAGCCGATACACCTCCTACCGTCACTGTACCACTAGCACCCAGACTCGTACCAATCAGCTCTACTGTATTACCACTAGTTCCAGTAGCTGGGCTGACGCTAATGAGAGCGGGTGCGTCGTAGTTGAACGTGACGGAGCTAGTTGACGATTGCCCCGATACAGTCATCTGCACCGGCAGATTCGTACCCTGGCCAGCAGGTAAATTAACCACGACGGCAGTGTGGGAATAAGAACCGGTTACAGGGGCCGTTATCCCGCCAATCGTCACAAAGCCACTAGTGCCAAAGCTAGTGCCAAGCACTGTCAATGATGTACCACCACTGGTGGAACCATGATTGGGACTGATGCTGGTAATCGTGGGCGCATCGTAGTCAAATTCTAGCGCATTACTAAACTGACCACCCACGGTAACGGTTACCTCCCGCTTGATCCCTTCGCCGGAAGGTACGTTCACCGTAATGGCTGTATCCGAATATGAACCTGTTATAGAGGCCATTACCCCACCAATCGATACGACCCCACTTGCACTCAGCCCCGTACCTGTTAGTGTTAACGACGTACCACCACTGGTAGACCCATGATTGGGCGTAATACTGGTCAGCTTGGGCGCTTCCGCCACATAGGTAAAACTCAGGCTATTGGAAATCTGTCCACCTGCTGTTACCACAATTGGCTGAGCACCCACCTGACCTGCCGGTCTAGTGACCACCAACTGAGTAGGCGACTGTGAACTGACCGACGATGGCCGTCCACCGATGGTAACAAGCGCAGATGTGTTACCAAAGTTAAGGCCTGTCAGCGTGACTGGAGTACCTCCTGTAGTTGGTCCACTGGCGGGGCTGATGCTGGTAATGAAAGGCGGGTCATAGCTAACCTGTACACTACTGCTGACCTGCCCATCCGATCGGGTAACAATCACCGGCAGGTTGGTCACCTGATCTGACGAGAGCATACATACAATCCGGGTATTGGTCCATCCGTCGTCAACCACCTTAACATTCAGGCCACCAATCGTTACAGTGCCACTGGTTCCTAGGCCCACCCCTGCTAACTCCATAGAAGTACCTGTGGGCCCATGAGAAATTGAGATAGCTGTAATAATCGGAACGTCAGCCGTCGCAAAGGCTTCCGTTGATTTGCCGAACGTAATGGTCGGCAGCAGAAGAAATATCAGTCCCGCCAACAAACTGGTACGGGCTAGCTGTACTGCGTAAACGTATGGTATCATGATTAAGGCTAAAGAGGTAAGGAATTCGGTCCGCTAAACTAGAGGGTGCAGAACCAGCAAATTCCCTATTGTCGGTGAGTTACAGCTCTGGTGTAGTGAGTTACCAGATTTTGTATGCCATGTAAATAGCCAGCATGAACCCGTGTTTTACCAACTTTAAAGTCTAGCCCATGCAGCCTATGGACGTCACCTTGATCAAGTGTTCTGTTCTTTCACGATTTACTCCCATGAAAGTACTATACACAGTATGGCTGGGCTTCTTACTAGCTACCATAGGCATCAATCCAGCCCATTGGCAATAACTTAGCGAGCGAAATGCATTGGGGGAACGGCTCATCAACTCCCTCATAGAACAGCTGGATGGCCAGTATGAAGTACTACAACAAAACGGAACCCTCTGTCGGCTGCATATCCCCGAAAGGTCTTGGCAAACAAACAATATGAGTGGTCAATTCTCATTCACCAACTAACTTCTGTAGTTTACCTACACCACGAGGTCACCCACAACTTTACCCAAATCCCCCTGTAGACGTACACTATTTTTGATTGGTTCAACTACTCAAAACGTGCTGTAAGTCATGGATCATACAAATACGCTGTTACGGAGAACACCGGTTGCGATTGTGGGGATGGCGTCGATTTTTGCGGATGCAGAGAACCTAAAAACGTATTGGGAAAATATTATTCAGGGAGTAGATAGTATTACCGAAGTGCCCGAAAACCGCTGGAAAATCAGCGATTATTACGATCCAAACCCCACTACGCCCGATAAAACCTATTGCAAAGTGGGAGGCTTCATTCCCGAAATCGACTTCAATCCATTGGAATTTGGCTTACCCCCAACGCTACTGGAAGCCACCGATACGGCTCAGCTCCTGAGTTTAGCCGTAGCACGGGATGCCCTGCTGGATGCTGGATACGGGCTGGGGTCGACCAAACTGGATGCCCAACTCCGCGAACGAACGGGCGTGATCCTGGGCGTGGGTGGGGGGCAAAATTTAATTCTGCCCCTCAGCACCCGGCTGGAGTCGCCGGTATGGCGCCGGGCAATGGAGTCGGCGGGGATGCCAGCTGCGCAGATCGAGCAGGTGATCGAAAAAATAAAAGCGGCTTACATCCCCTGGTCAGAAGATGCGTTCCCCGGTTTGCTGGGCAACGTGGTGGCAGGCCGGATTGCCAACCGCTTCGACCTGGGCGGCATTAACTCGACCGTCGATGCGGCTTGTGCAGCTTCGTTGAGTGCGGTAAAAATGGCCCTGAGTGAGTTGATCGAAGGTCGCTGCGACATGATGCTGACGGGTGGCGTGGATACCAACAACTCGCCCTTCATGTACATGAATTTCAGTAAAACACCTGCTTTTTCGCTGAAAGGCAGCATTCGTCCCTTCGATCAGGATTCGGATGGGATGCTGGTGGGCGAAGGACTGGGTATCATTGTCTGCAAGCGGCTGGACGATGCCATCCGGGATGGCGACCGGGTATATGCAGTCATCCAGGGCATGGGCAGTTCGAGCGATGGCCGGTTCAAAAGTATTTACGCACCTCGCCCTCACGGACAGGCCATCGCCATGCAACGCGCCTACGACGAAGCGGGTTATGATGCCTCAACCGTTGGCCTGATCGAAGCCCACGGCACCGGCACCGTAGCGGGCGATCTGGCCGAAATTACCTCGACAAAAGCCGTTTTCGGAAAATCGAACCTGACGCCCAACCATATCGCCATCGGCAGTGTGAAATCGCAGATTGGGCATACGAAAGCCGCTGCGGGGATTGCCGGGTTGATCAAAGCCGCGCTGGCTCTGCACCATAAAGTACTGCCGGGAACCCTTAACGTCAACCAGCCGAATCCTGAGCTAGGTATCGAAAACTCGGCGCTCTATATCAATACGACAACCCGGCCCTGGTTTCGCAAAGCCGCCCATATACCCCGGCGGGCCGCGGTTAGTGCCTTTGGCTTTGGGGGCGTCAATCTGCACACGACTTTAGAAGAAGTGGGCAACGAACCACCGAAAAACTACCGGCAGCATACGCTTCACCGCATCCTACTGGTACACCAGCCCAACGATTCCTTATTGCTGGATGCGTGCCGTAAGCAGTTGGCATTGCTACAATCAGACGAGGCCACGCAGCACCTGAATCGGCTGGCACACCAGTCTAAAACAGAAAAAATCCCGGCCAATTATGCCCGGATGGGCTTTGTTGCCTCGTCCGTAGCCGAAGCTCGTCAGAAGTTAACCCGGTTCATTGAGTTTTTAGATCGGAACACGGGCCAGCCGGAATGGCAGCACCCGATCGACGGCATCTGGTATCGGCAATCGGCGCTGGATACGGCCCAATCTGTCGTGGCTCTGTTTGCCGGGCAGGGATCGCAATACGTGACTATGGGAACGGAGCTAGCCTGCGCTTACCCAACCGTTCGGACTGCATTCAACCAGGCCAACCGCTTTTTTGAGGCCAAAGGACAGAAGCCCCTAACGGATGTTGTGTTCCCGATTCCGGTTTTCTCGGATGACGATCGACAACGGCAACAGGATGCTCTCCGGCAAACCCAGATGGCCCAGCCCGCCATCGGTGCCCTGAGCGCAGGCATGTATCAGCTACTGGCCGATGCGGGATTTACAGCTGATTTCTTTGCGGGTCATAGTTATGGTGAATTGACCGCACTCTGGGCAGCCGGGGTTCTGGACGATGATGCCTTTTATGGTCTATCCAAGATTCGCGGTGAAGTTATGGCGGCTACCCCAACCGGCGATTCGGGGACGATGCTGGCCGTGAAGGGAAATCGCGAAGCCATTGAGCAACTCATCACCAACCGCCCTGGCGTATGGGTATGTAATCTGAACTCGCCCTCACAGTTGGTGTTGGGTGGGCAGACGGATGCACTGTTGGCGGTACAGGACGAAGCCAAAGCGCGGGGATTCCAGGCCACCCTGCTTCCGGTATCGGCCGCTTTTCACACCCCACTCGTCAGCCACGCCCAACAACCCTTTGCCGACGCCATACGACGAATTTCTATAGCTACCCCAACCGGTCGAGTGTTCTCGAATACAACCGGACAAACCTACCCAACCGATCCGGAACAGATTAAAGAAACACTGGCCGGGCATATCGGAAAGCCAGTCCGTTTTCAGGAACAGATCGAAGCTATCTACGCGCAGGGTGGTCGGGTGTTTGTTGAGTTCGGGCCGAAAAACACGCTGAGTAATCTGGTAACGGAGATTCTGGCGGGGAAACCCCACAAGGTGATTGCCTTGAATGCCAACCCGAAAAAAGACAGCGATAAACAGCTACGGGAAGCTATTGTTCAGCTCACGGTGCTGGGGCAGGCACTTCAGGGATTCGATCCGTTCGAGCAACCCTACGTCGAACCGGCGGCCAAACCCAAACTAACGATTAAAATCAGTGGCTACAACCACGTTTCGGAAGCCACAAAAAAACGCTACGAGCACGCGCTCTGCCTCCCCCCTATTGAGACACAGTCCCTCTCTAGTATAAACGAAGACGAAGCCATGAACCCAACCCTCACCCAAATGCAGGCTGACCTGGCCTCGCTACTGGAACAACAAGGTCGAATTGAGGCTATGTTAAAAGCCCTGATGCATACCAATACCCTCTCTGCCAGCCAACTGAACGCCAAAGCGATACCCGTATCGGTTACCTCAGACCTGCCAGCGGTAAATGGCTATTCTTCATCGTCCCTCAATGGGGTTAATGGCTCAAAAAACGGCTACATCAATGGAGCGACCGTAGAACCTTTGCCTGTGCAGGTGATGCAGGCAGCGCCTGTCGTCGTTGATACACCAAAACCCGCCATTGATCCCAAACTTATCGAAACCAGCCTCCTGACGGTGGTTGCCGAAAAAACCGGTTATCCCGCCGAAATGCTTGAATTAAGTATGGATATGGAGGCCGATCTGGGCATCGACTCCATTAAACGGGTGGAAATTTTTGGCACCATGACCGAAGCGCACCCATCTGTGCAGGGGGTGAAGCAGCAGGAACTGGCCGAGCTGCGCACACTCCAGCAAATTGTCGATTACCTGGTTGCCAAGATGACAACCGGGCAGACCATCGAATTTAGTAAAGGGCTTTCCGCTCCACTATCCAATCCATCAACCAATCCAGTCCATCAAAACGGGCAGTCAGATCAACCCCAATCTACCCTGCCGGTTCCGTCGGCACCGGGAATTCCGATTCCGGCAAGACCCGCCGTTGATCCCAAACTGATTGAAACAAGTTTACTGGCCGTCGTAGCCGAAAAAACCGGTTATCCTGCCGAAATGCTTGAACTGAGCATGGATATGGAAGCCGATCTGGGCATCGACTCGATCAAGCGGGTAGAAATCTTCGGCACCATGACCGAAGCCCATCCATCCGTACAGGGGGTGAAGCAGCAGGAACTGGCTGAGCTGCGCACGCTGCAACAGATTGTTGATTATCTGGTCGCGAAAATGACAACAGGTCGGGAGGTCGCTGTCGAAAAAAAGTAGTCGCCGATCCTGTCAGCCTGACTAGCTACGCGCCGGGAAACTACCCCAATGTGCCCCGCTCGGTAGCCATGTTGCGGTACCTTCCCGCGCCAGATGCCCTGACGATGCCGCAGGAAGGCATTACGCTGGTTATCAATGACGGATCGGCTGTAACGACCGCGCTCTGCGCCGAATTAGTTGGGAATGGCCATCAGGTCGTTGTGCTGACATTTCCCATCGGAAGTAGTACGTTGCGCCAGTCATTCCCGGCGGGTGTTGTAGAGCAGCAACTTCCGGACAGACAGGCGGAAACGATGCAACAGGCCTTGGGCCAACTTACAGCCCCGGTCAGTCAGTTTATTTATGTACATCCTCGTCTTGCCCGAGTGGATGTGCAGACGTTTGCGCAGGCATCGGAAAAAGACGATCTGAAAACAGCGTTCCTGTTTGCCAAATACCTAAAGCCGTCGCTGAACGCTGACACCTGGCAAACACGGCCAGCTTTCCTTACGGTTACGCAGCAGGACGGTGCGCTGGGCACGGCCAATTCCGGGCAGGATGCAATTTTAGGCGGTGGGGTAACGGGCCTGACCAAATCACTGAATTTAGAATGGCCGGGCGTCTTCTGTCGGTCGGTCGATCTGTCGCCGGAGCTAACGGCAACCGAAGCCGCCGAAAAAATCCGGCAGGAGTTATATGATTCAAACATCTGCCTAACGCAAACCGCTTATAACGCAGTAGGCAAGCGATTCACGCTGGTAGCCGAACCCGTGGACCCAACAAAAGAGCCATTGCTAAACGCCCGAATCAATGAGCGTAGCGTATTTCTGGTAACCGGAGGTGGCCGGGGCATCACGGCCAGTTGCGTCAATCAACTGGCCATTACCTTTCGCTGCACCTTTATTTTGCTAGGCCGCACCGCCCTCCAGCATGCCGAGCCCGACTGGGCAAAAAACCGAAGCGAGTCCACCGATCTAAAACGTCAGGCCATGGAATTCCTGAACGCATCGGGCGCAAAACCACTGCCCCGCCTTGTGGAGCGCCTGGTGAACGAGGTACTCGCTCAACGGGAAATTCGTGCAAATCTGGAGTACCTGAAAACACAGGGAGCCACCGCATTTTACCGATCCGTGGATGTCACAGATCCCGAAGCCATTAAAGCGGTTCTTGACGAGTTACAGCCCCAAACGGGACCCGTTACCGGCCTGATTCACGGCGCGGGTCGGCTGGCCGACAAGCTCATCGAGCATAAAACCGAAGCCGATTTCGATGCCGTCTTTGATGTTAAAGTGCTGGGACTGGCCTCGGTCATGCAGGCCCTGTCGCTGGCCGATCTTCAGCACGTGGTTTTGTTCTCGTCAGTGGCCGGATTTTATGGCAATGTTGGCCAAACCGACTACGCCATGGCCAACGAGGTGCTCAATCGTTTTGCGTATCTATTTCGCAAAAACTACCCGAAGTCACAGGTGGTATCCATCAACTGGGGTGCCTGGGACTCGGGCATGGTGAGTCCTGAACTCAAAAAGATGCTCCTGGCGCATCAGGTTGAGTTTGTACCTTCTCAGGAGGGGCCGCTTGCTCTGGTCGATCAGCTGAGCATTCAGGCGCAGGATCAGGTGCAGATCCTATTGGGTGGAACGCTACCCGTTGCCAAAGCCGTGACCGATGCCCCCCTACGAACGTATACGATTAACCGGACTCTGACGCTGGACGCCAATCCATTTCTAGCCCATCACCACATTCAGGAACACCCCGTATTGCCGATCAACATCGCCAATGTCTGGATGGCACAAACGGCGGATATGCTGTATCCCGGTTTCAAATTGTATCGGGAAGATAATGTGAAATTGTTTAAGGGCATCGTCTTTGACGGCAACCAACCCACCGATTTCCAGATCGTTGTGCAGGAACTCGAAAAGAGCGCGGAACGGGTTCATGTACTGATTTCTGTCAGGAGTCAACGGGGTGGCAAATTGCCCATGCCCCACTACCAGAGCGAGATCGTACTGGTGAGTCAACGGCCAAAGCCACCTATTGAACCTCTGCCGGATATTCGAAACATGGTGCCCGTCATTGCCGATGGATCAGTGCTGTATCGGGATGGCACGCTCTTTCACGGCCCCGATTTTCAGGGCGTTAAGCAAGTGCTTTCTCTGGATGAAACCGGCGCTTTATTGCTGTGCGAACACCCTGGTCTGTCCTGGGAGCGACAGGGCCAGTTCCCGTCCTCGTCCATCAACGGTTTTCTGACCGATAGTATGTATCAGGGGTTGTTGATCTGGGTACGACGGTTTCACAACTGCGCTTGTCTGCCCCTTACAACCGGCTGGGTAGAAATGACGCAGGAACTTCCCTTTGGCCGACCGTTCTACGTCTCGCTTCGGGTGGTCCAGTCCACGGAGTTCAGCATGTCGGCCGATCTCACCGCGTTCGATGCCGTTACGGGTGTGGTTTTCCTGAAAACGCAACGAGCCAGCGTCACCATCAGTCGCACCCTGCAATGGACACTGCCAGAAGAAGTAGCCAGCTAATTCTATGAAACCAGATCAGACAGCCGAAAAAATAGCGATCGTTGGCCTGGGTGCATTGTTTCCCGGTGCCACCTCGCCAGACGAGTTCTGGGCTAATTTACTGGCGAACAAATCCCTGATCAGCGAGGCCACTACCGCCGATTTCGGGGCTGATCCACAGTTATTTTTTAACGAAGCAAAAGGCAAACTGGATAGCTGTTATTCGTTGCGTGGTGGTTTCATCCGGGATTTTCAGTTCGATCCGCAGGGGTACGCACTGGATGCACAGACATTGCTCGATCAGGATCAACAGGCGCACTGGTGCCTGTACGTTGCCCGCGAAGCACTACGAAACAGCGGCTACTGGCAACACGAAAGCCTGAACCGCTGCGGGGTTATCATGGGTAATCTATCCTTCCCCACCCGCCAGTCGCGGCAAATTTTATCCGCTGTTTATGCCGATGTAGCCCAACAGACGCTGGAAACCCTGACGGGCGAATCCATACCGGTACCAAGGCCGTACGCACCTCACTCAACTGATTTACAAAACGCCTTACTCATTAGTACACCTTCGGCATTGATCGCTCAGGCCGCAGGGCTTCAGGGGCCACATTACTCGCTGGATGCTGCCTGTGCTTCCAGCTTGTACGCTGTAAAACTGGCCTGCGACGAGCTACGGGCGGGCAAAGCCGATCTGATGCTGGCCGGGGCCGTTAGTGGGGCCGATCCACTACTTATTCATGTTGGGTTTTCGTATTTCCACGCTTATGCCCAAGCGTCTGAATTGTCGGCTCCATTGGATCAGTACTCGAATGGGCTGACCTCCGCCGAGGGGGCCGGTATGGTTGTTCTGAAACGACTGTCGGATGCGCAACGGGATGGCGATACGATCCATGCGGTTATCGACGGCATTAGCTTATCCAACGATGGAAAAGGGGAGTTTTTATTGGCCCCCAACCCCAAAGGGCAGCGGCTGGCGCTGGAACGAGCCTACAGCCAAACCACCTTCGGGCCGGAAGCGATCGATTATCTGGAATGCCACGCTACCGGAACCCGGCTGGGCGACAAAATCGAGTTGAATAGCATCAGCGATTTTTTCGGCTCATCGGCTCCGCTTATTGGGTCGGTCAAGTCCAATCTGGGGCATGTGCTGACAGCGGCTGGTATGGCCAGTATGTTCAAGGTAATTCTGGCGATGCAACGGGAGGTGATTCCAGCCACCATCGGCATCGAAAACCCGCTCTCATCGGCCGATGGGCAGATTGGTGCCAGTCAACTGGTACGTGAAAACAGACGCTGGCCCCGCAACGGCGATGTTCCCCGCGCGGGCATCAATGCCTTTGGTTTCGGGGGTACCAATGCCCATATGGTTCTGGCGGTTCCGTCACCCAGTGCGCAACCTGAAGCGATGTCAAGCCCGTTGCCACCCATACCTCTGGCCATCGTCGGGATGGATCTGCACATGGGCGACTGCGAGAATCTGGACGACTTTTACCTGTCATTGCTCCTGGGTCGGCAGCATTTCCGGGCTTTACCCGCCGAGCGCTGGAAAGGCATGGATGCTCTGCAAAAAACACGGAACGAAGCCGGATTACCGCCCATCAGCGAGTTGCGGGGTGCCTGGATCGAGGCATTCGACATTGACCTGCTGCGCTTTAAGATCCAGCCCAACGAAGCCGAACGCACTACCCATCAGCAAATTCTGATGCTGAACGTAGCCGACCGGGCCATTCGGGATGCGGGCCTGGACAAGCTGGAAGGGAAGGGGGCCAACGTTGCCGTTATTATCGCGATGGAAACCGAGCTGGAAATTCACCACCGGGCAGGACGCTGGCATATGGGCTGGCAGGTTCGGCAGGCGGTTCAGGACGCAGGACTGACCGTCACGGAATCAGCCCTGGATACCCTGACCGATGGCATCAAAAACGCGATTTTTTCAGACTACGAAGGGCATTCGTTGAGCGAGCATACCGGATTCATTGGCAACATTACCGCCAGCCGAATTTCGTCATTAATGGATTTTACGGGCCCGGCGTTCACGGTTTCGTCCAACGAGAACAGCATGTATAAAGCCCTGAACATTGCCCATAACCTACTGGCCAGTCGCGAGGTAGATGCCGTTGTGCTTGGGGCGGTCGATCTGGGGGGTGGCTTCGAAAGTGTGCTGGCACGACAGGCGGCTCACCCGGTTCATACCGGAGCGGTGTCCATGAGCTGGAACCATAGTACAATCGGCTGGACAATCGGCGAAGGTGCCGGAGCCATTGTTCTGAAACGTGCCGATGATGCCACGACGGATCGGGTATATGCCCGGATCGATGATCTGGCCATTGTGCAGTCGGACTGCGCCAGCCTGCGGGGAACCGCCAGTGCCAAAGCCGTCGACGAAGCCGCCCGGCAGGTACTGAGTCGGCAGCAACTGAGTCCGTCCGACATTGGGTATCTGGAAGTGTCGGGCAGTGGCATTACCGAAGAAGATGGCGCGGAGATAAAGGGGCTTACGCAGGCTTACGGCGGAAATAAGTCGGCATTAACCTGCGCCCTGGGGAGTAGCAAAGCCCATATCGGCCACACCTTTGCGGCATCGGGAATCGCATCGATCATTAAAACGGCGCTGTCTTTATACCATCGTTTTTTACCGGGCGTGCCACATTGGGAAGGCCCGGCCTGGGCAGCCCCCTTTGCCACCTGCCCATTTTACGTGCCCGATGTGTCGCGGCCCTGGATTCCCCAAAAAGGCCAATCTATGCTTCGGGCCGCCATCAGTGGGCTGGCCAGCGACGGCACCAGTGCGCACCTGCTTCTATCGGAAGTGGATCACCCACAAGCCAACCAACCTTCTTCGTATTTACTGCGGGCTGGCGAACGACTCTTTCCCATACAAAGCGCTAGTACCGACGAACTGCTCATGCGCTTAACCGACATCGAAAACCGCCTGCTCACGAAATCGTTCCGGCAACTTTCCGATCAGCTTTGCGCTGCGGTCAGGGCAACGTCTACGCCCGACCAAACGCTGGTACTGGTGGCGTCGTCCGATGAAGACTTACGGCGGGAGGTCCGTTTTTTTCAGGCTACACTTAGTCAGCAACCATCGGCAGCGGAACCGCTTCAAACACCGTCGGGCAGTTATTATACCCCAGCTCCGTTGGGGGATACGGGTAAACTGGCGCTGGTCTACCCCGGTTCGGGCAGCGCCTATGTGGGTATGGGAACCACCATTTTTCAGGCATTCCCTGAATTATATGACCGGCTGAACCAGCAGGGCTACGACCCGGCCGATGCCCTCAGCGCCGACCTATACCCACGAAGCCTTTTCGCTTTAAGCCCGACGCAGAAACAGGAGAAGGAACGGCAGTTTCAAGCCAATGCATCAGCGATGATGCTGGCAGGCTGTACGTTCTCCGGTCTGTTTACGAAGGTACTTGAGGAGTATCTGGCGGTTCAGGCCGACTCCGTGCTGGGATATAGCATGGGCGAAACCAGTGCCATGTGGTATAGCCAGGACATCTGGAGCACAGCCGCCGTCGATACGAACTTTGTGCAGGCACCGCTGTTCCGGGAAAAAGTGGGCGGACGAATGACACTCCTCGCCGAACTCTGGCAACTACCGGAAGCCGAAGCCCGAGCGCGCTGGCGTTCCCGGCTGATTCATCTACCAGCGGGGATAACGGGGTATCCATCGCTGGCTGACTGGTTCCGGCAGGCGGTGGCTCCCGTTGAAGGCCGGGTGTTTCTGACCTTCATCAATACCGATACCGAAATCATTCTGTCTGGCGATGCGTTCGATCTGGATCGCGTGCTGGCTACGCACCAGTTGGCCGGGGTGCCTTTGACTATCAACAATGTGGTGCATCACGATTTTTGCCACCGGGTAGCCAACGACCTGATCGAGATGCACCACCTGCCTATTCAACAGGCATCGGCTAAAACGTTCTATTCCAGCGTAACGGCTCAACCGCTCCCCATCGAGAGCGATGCGCTGGCCACCAATGCGCTGGCGGTTTGTTGCCAACCGGTAGAATGGCCGCGTATTGTTCAGAAACTGGCGGCAGACGGCCACCAACTGTTCATTGAGGTAGGCGCTAATGCGACCTGCTCCCGCTGGATTTCGACCATTCTCGCCGATCAGGACCATGCTGTTTTGCCGATGGATCGCAAGGGGTCGAGTGTGCTGCGGAATCTGACCGGACTGGTAGCCAGACTGCTGGCACATGGCGTACCGGTCAACCTGACGCCTTTTTTCGAACAAGAGTCGACCGAAAAACCCGCGCGCAAAGCCTTGCTAAAAACCTTACATACCGGCGGGCCTCGTTTCGAATCGTTGCTGCTAACGCCCGAGAAACGAGCCTTCTTCGCCCAATACCTGACACGAACCAAGCCCATGCTGGTTACTACTGATCCCATTTTACCAACCACATACACCCAGGTTGCGGATAGCCTGACGAGTACATTGGTACAACTACTAGCCGAACCGATAGCCGATGAAGTGAGGCCGAAACCACGCCCGTTGGCAGAGAATGGGCTCGTTCTACAGGATTATACCGATCCGAACCGACTGAATGACAAGACTAGTATCTGGAACGAGGCCGATCTACTGACGTTCGCCAGTGGCAGAATCCAGGATGTGTTTGGGCCCGAATACGCGCCGATCGACACCTATCGCCGACGGGTGATGCTGCCCATGCCGCCCTATCTGCTGGTGAGCCGGGTAACCAAACTGGATGCCACCCTACACGACTATAAGCCATCCCGCCTGACAACCGAGTATGACATTCCGTACCAGTCGGCTTTTGCCACCGATGGGCAAATACCCTGGGCGGTCGCGGTCGAATCGGGCCAATGCGATTTGTTATTGATCAGCTACCTCGGCATTGATTTCCAGAACAAAGGCGAGTATGTCTACCGACTCCTGGATTGCACCCTCACCTTCACCGATGATCTTCCGTTTGAAGGACAGACCTTACGCTACGATATTTCGATTGACCGTTTTGTGCGGAACGGGAATAACCTGCTCTTCTTTTTCCACTACCGCTGCTACGTCGAAGATCGGCTGGTACTGAAAATGGACGGCGGCTGTGCCGGTTTTTTTAGCAACGAAGACCTGGCACTGGGGCAAGGGGTTGTCTTTAGTCCGCAGGAACTCAGCCAGCGCGCCAACCGGTCCCGGCAGCATTTTACGTCCCTGCTCGACTGCGCCAAATCGTCTTTTTCAACCGACGATCTACTGGCCCTGGTGCGCGGGGATCTGGTCAGTTGTTTTGGCGACAGCTATTTCCCGAACGGGCGTAATCCGTCGCTCCGGTTGCCACCGAACGAAATCCGGATGCTGGATCGGATTACGCATGTTGATCGGCAAGGGGGCAGCGCAGGACTGGGGTTCATTGAAGCCGAGAAAGACCTACAGCCCGACGATTGGTATTTCCCCTGCCATTTTCGCGATGATGAAGTACTGGCAGGCTCGCTTCAGGCCGAAGGCGGTGGTCAGCTTCTGCGCTTTTACCTGCTGCTGCTGGGGATGCAACGGTTGACCAAAGATGCCCGTTTTCAGCCCATCCTCGATTTGCCCCAGAAAGTCCGGTGCCGCAAAGAAGTACCTGCCAAAGCCGGAAAACTCATCTACCAACTGGAGGTTAAGGAAATTGGTCTGGTACCGGGGCCTTACGTCATTGCCGATCTAACGATTCTGTACGAAGGACAGGTGGCCGTGTTTTTCGAGAATCTGGGGCTGCGGCTACAGGAAAAAGATCAGCCCTCGTACCTGAAAAACACCCTACCGCGCCAGGAAGGCATTTACGTAAAATCGGTCGATTACCCTGTTCTCCTGAACGAGTTCCATATCACCCAACTGGCACTGGGGCCAGTTACCAAGTGTTTTGGCGAGGAGTATAGGGTATTCGACGGGCGGGCGTTGTCGCGGCAGCCCAACACGGATCTGCAACTGATTTCCCGGATCGTATCGTCGACGGGCCGGCGGCATGTGTTTGCCAACAAGCCCGTGATGGTGAGCGAGTATGACGTACCCGCCGATGCGTGGTTCTACCGGCAGAATGCGGCTCCGGAGATGCCGTATTCGATTCTGATGGAGATTGCTCTGCAACCCTGCGGTTTCCTGGGTGCTTATCTGGGCAGCACGCTGATTGTGCCCGACAAAGATCTTTTCCTGCGCAACCTCGACGGGGATGGCGATTTACTACGCCCCGTCGATTTACGGGGCAAAACGCTCACCAACCGGGTTTGTCTGGTGAGTCATACATCCCTGAACGGCACCATCCTGCAACGATACACCTTTGAGTTATCTGTCGATGGATCGCCATTTTACCGAGGCAATGCGTCGTTCGGTTGTTTCACCAAAGATGAACTGTCGAATCAGGTTGGGCTGGATCGGGGTGAACACGTAGCGCCCTGGTACGCCACCCAACCCGCCGACCAGTTGAAGAGTCTGTCGTTTAAGCTTGATTCGCTGTTTGGCCGGATGAAGTTGTTTCGCCCGGTCAATCCCGCGTCGCCCCACTTGCATCTGGCCAGCGATCAGCTCAATCTGCTCGATACGGTGATGGTGGTGAAAGAAGGCGGTAATTATGGGAATGGCTACGTGTTTGCCCAGAAGTCGATTCAGCCCCATAACTGGTTTTTCACCTGCCATTTCTACACCGATCCGGTGATGCCCGGCTCCCTGGGTCTGGAATCCATTTTACAGGCCATGCAGGTATTTGTGCTTCAACAGGGGCTGGCCGATGGGTTGTCGGGCGTTTCGTTTCGACAGGCCGCACCACACAAAACCGTCTGGAAGTACCGGGGCCAGATTTTGAGCACTGATCCCGACATGAATCTGGAAATCCATATCAAAACGATTGAGCGAACCAACCAGTCGCTGCGACTAACTGCCGACGCCAGCCTATGGAAAGGCCCGCTCCGTATTTATGCCGTAACAGATCTGGCTCTGCTTGTTAGTTAAAAACTCATTTCCCATGACTGCGACTTTCCCATCCATAGCCTCACCTAAATCAAACGGCATCAGTTACCGTCAGACACCCGTAACCGCCAAATGGTTCGGTGATCCGCGCACGGTTCGGTTCGATCAACCGGGTATTCGCCAATTCCTCGAAACCCTCGGCGAAACCAGCTACTGGGTGCGTGATGCACAGGGGCGAATTGGCGTGACGATGAGCTTTGGCACCAGCGATCCAGACCAGCTTTGTTCGATGGAATTGCTGGCCACGCTCCCGGCCTACCAGCCTGACCAACTCGGCGACCCTTCGTTCCAGCAAGCGTATGGGACCCACTATGCCTATATGGCGGGCGCGATGGCCAATGGCATTGCCTCGGAGGAGCTAGTTATTGCGTTGGGCAAAGCCGGTATGCTGGCGTCGTTCGGGGCCGGGGGGCTGGTTCCGGCCCGTATCGAGCAGGCGATCGACACCATTCAGCAGGCGCTTCCCAACGGACCCTATGCGTTCAACCTGATCCATAGCCCCAGCGAAGAATCCCTCGAACGGAAAGCCGTCGAACTCTATCTTGCCAAAGGCGTTACCGTTATTGAAGCCTCCGCTTTTTTAAGCCTGACCGAGCACGTCGTGCGCTACCGGGCCGCCGGACTTCAGCGCCGTTCCGACGGCACCATTCATGCGGCTAATCGCGTCATTGCCAAGGTCTCGCGGCTCGAAGTGGCTACCCTTTTTCTGAAACCTGCCCCAGCCAGCATCCTACAAAAATTGGTCGCTGCGGGCAGCATCAGTCCAGAGCAGGCTCAGCTGGCATCGATGATACCCATGGCCGACGATATCACCGTTGAAGCCGATTCGGGTGGGCATACGGATAAACGCTCACTGGTTTGTCTGTTACCCGCCGTTCTGAGTTTACGCGATCAGATTCAGGCCGAACAAAACGATGCGTACCCCGTGCGGATTGGCGCGGCTGGCGGTTTAAGTACGCCGGAATCCATTGCAGGTTCCTTCGCGATGGGCGCTGCCTACGTGGTAACGGGGTCAATCAACCAGAGTTGCCGTGAGGCCGGAACCTCCGATCATGTCCGGGCGGTACTGGCGCGCGTCAGCATGACCGATGTGATGATGGCCCCCGCAGCCGATATGTTCGAGATGGGAGTGAAGCTTCAGGTGGCTAAAACGGGAACACTGTTTGGCCTTCGGGCGCAGAAGCTCTACGAGTTGTACAGCGCCTATCCAGGCTGGGAAGCCATTCCGGAAAAAGAGCGGGCTACGCTGGAAAAGAATATACTAGGCGAATCGTTCGACTCGGTCTGGGCGCAATGCCTCACCTTCTTTATGGAGCGGGACCCCGAACAGATCACGCTGGCCAATGATAACCCCAAACGCAAAATGGCACTGGTCTTCCGCTGGTATCTGGGCCTGTCGTCGGTTTGGGCTAATCGGGGCGTGACCGGGCGCGAGCTGGATTACCAGATCTGGTGCGGACCGGCTATGGGTTCATTCAATCAGTGGGTGAAAGGAACCCGACTGGAAGTCTGGGAAAACCGGCGCGTGGCCGATGTTGCCCATCAACTCCTGCACGGGGCCGCCTACCTGAACCGAATTCAGTATCTAAGCATGCTGGGTGTTCAATTGGATGCCAGCTATCGAACTGTACACGTTCAGCCGACTTCAGCAAGGCCCTCATTCGTTTCCTAATCGCCGAAGACTCCTATACTTCAGATGGATTATCAGATCGTCATGAAAGAGCAGTATGAAATCATACCCGATTTAAGCCTGCTCGATACAACTGAACTGGCCCGCTACCAGCGGCTACTCCGCCCGCAGAAACAACTGGAATTTCTGACGGGCCGAACGTTTCTGAAACAGATGCTGGCGGACTGTTTAGGACTCGCCCCCACCGCCATTTCGCTCTCCGTAACCGATACCGGAAAACCGTACTTACCCGCGCTGGCCGAGACGCGATTCCCCTATTTCAACCTGTCTCATTCAGACGGGCATTATCTGGTTGGCTTATCCCGGTTCCCGATTGGCGTCGATATTGAGGCTCCCCGGCCCATCGAGCTTCATCAGGTCCAGCCTTTTCTGTCGACCGATGAGTTTCGGCAATTAGACCTACTCCCTCAGGCCCAGCGTTCGGCTGCCTTTTTCCGGCTCTTCACGACCAAAGAAGCGTTTTTGAAAGCCACGGATATGCGCTGGAAACTGGACGAGATTTCGTTTCACCTGGAAAATCAACACTGGAAACTCAGCGCGCCACACGGCCCCTTCCCCTTCTACCAAACCGACTACCGAGGTTGTTGCGTAGCGGTTTGCCTGGACGCCACATCGACCACCCGCGCCAACTCAGTCAACGGCTCCTCCAGCCATTAACGCCAAAAAACATGTCTTCCTCTACGGTTATCACGCTTAAACCCGCTACTGATCTTACAGCCGATGAGATCGCCGATTGCTATTCGCTGGTGGCCCGAACCGGATTTTTCTTTGAGCCCGGCTATCTGGAATCGGCACATCTGACGCACAATCCCAAGATGGTACTGGCTCATCAAAACGGGCGGTTGGTGGGCTTGCAATCGTATTCGTTGTACCGGTGCAAGACCCCATTTCGACGCCGGGCAATGCCCGTATTATACGGGGGACTGGCTTTTCAGGACACCACAGCAGTTGGGCGCGGTATTGCCCATCAACTATCGGTTAGCTACATGCGGCACACCTTTGGCCCCTTTTGGCCCCTTCGTTCGTATGCGTTCATGCTCCGAACGCCCAACCCTAAGTTGATGCAAATTATGGGGTTACAGCACAAACTCTACCTACCAACCAGTAACGAGCTTACCCAAACCCTGATTCGGTTTGCCAGGGAGTTTGTCCGAAAAGAGCGGGGTATCCGGTATACGATCGATGATCGGCTAGTGGTGCTGACACCGGATGAAGAACGTACGCCAACCGAAATCACCGACCAATGGCCGTTGTTTTATCGGGCATCGCAGGAGTCGTTCAACCAGTTAGCGTTTGATCTAAAGCTGATCGTTCAGGAAGACGGTCGGCAGTACCTGACAGATAATTACCTGCTCGTACTCGGTCGGTCGTCACGTAGTCAACTACTGAAAGCAGTCTGGAAACTGAGTCGGCGGTGGCTGGGCAAGCGGTTGAGTATCGGCTCCCAGCCCCCCTCTCCCAAACCAGGAGAGGGGCCGGGGGTGAGGGCAACGCGGCCAGTTCAGGCGTAATTCATCTCACCCTGTTCTCCATTCTCGCTTTGCCGACCAAAAACGGGAGAAACAGCCAGTTGCGTGTGGTGTCAGTTCCTTAAAACTGACACAATAGGTTTCTCAAAACCTATTGTGTCAGGCTGGCTACTACACTCGGTTTTGAGAAACCTCGCTTGTCAGTTTTAAGAAACTGACATCACTGAACCCATTATTAATTATCCATTACTCATTATCCATTTAAGCAAAGTCATGGCCAGGAAAAAGGTGTTGATTGTTGGGGGAGGTATTTCTGGTCTGACGGTTGCCCATGAGTGCATCCAGCAGGGGTTCGAGGTACATGTGTACGAAAGAAAGAGTCACTGTGGCGGAAAGGCGTTTGGTCTGAAAAATGAGGATGGGCTGCACATCGAGCATTCCATTCGGACCTATGGCGCTGGCTATCACCATTTATTTCACACATTGAAGGCGATTCCTGCTGGCGATGGAAAAACTGTTTTCGATAATCTGACGGCCTTGCCGGGTGTGCTCATGACCTCCCGGCAAGATCCTTCCCGGAATCGTCTCCTGCCCACCACCTATGCTACCCCAAAATTCCGTAAGCTGCTGGTGCTTTTACGTATTCTGCGGAGCTGGCAACTCAACGCGAACGAAGCGATCCAGTTCATTCGCTTATCTATGGATTATGCCCTCAAGAGTGAGGAACGCCGGGCCACCGTTTATGCCGGAAAAAGCTTTGCGGACTATGTAGGTTTATCCACATATTCACAACCTTTTCAACAATTTCTGACGGCTTTCCTCGACATTATTGTAGCCGCGAAGCCCTATGCCGCTGCTGAAGTGATTTTATCACTGATGAACAAAATCATGTTTCCCAACAAGGTAGCCGGACTTTTATCGACCATGAATGTGATGAATGGGCCAACGAATGACCGGTTCATCGATCCCTGGGTAACGCATTTAACGATGCTGGGGGTACAGTTTCACCTGAATAGCTCGCTCGATGACGTTGTCGTTGAAGCGGGGCAGGTTTCGCAGGTTATGATCAACAAAACAGAGGTCAACAAAGCCGATGCTTTTGTGTTGGCGATTCCTTATCAGCACCTCCGTCGGTTAGTGCCTGACCTGCAACTTTCTCAGAAACGCCATCGGGAGTGGAGTTTTAGTTATCAGTTCTATTTGCGGGCTATTCCGACCGATTTACGGATCAATCAGACGTTTACGCTCGTGCTGGATTCGCCCTGGAAGCTGGTGTACCTGATTGAAGCCGAACCCCTCTGGACGAATGTAGACTTCCGGCCTGATGTTCGGGCCATTCTGTCGGTCACGTTATCCAATGTCAACACACCGGGACTACTAACTCCTAAACCCCTGCATCAGTGTACCGACGAGGAAGTACAGGCCGAGCTGCTCCACCAGATTGGGTTTGCATATCCTGACCTTATCGTGGAAGCCCGGCTCGACAAGACGGTGGCCTATATTCCCGAAACAGACTATCAACAGCGTAAAGCGGAGTTTATGGGCTGGGACAGTTTTCCGCCCAACGCGCTAGGCTATCGCTGGCTCACCGAATCCACGCTGTTCATTCCGGAAGCCACCAACGAGTCGCCTATCTCGGTAGAAACCCACCTGCCTAATCTTTTTCTGGCGGGCGAGTTTATCTACACATCCTATCGCACCCCAACCATGGAACAGGCAAATGAGTCGGGCAAAATGTGTGCGGCCAGCCTCTGCCAGTATTTCGGACTTATATATGCGAAAGCGGATCAAAAGCGCCCCGAGCCGCCATTTAAACGAATTCGCCAGATCGATAGATGGCTTCATCGGCAGTAAGTACGTACCCACCTTTTTCCATCCCGTTCATGTCTACCAGCAACACAACGCAACCCGGCAGCAGGCCTTTCATTGATTACTTCTACAAATGGGAGCGCGAGAAAGCCGATCAGGTGTATCTGCGGCAACCCGTTGGCGATAGTTATATCGACTACACCTGGGCGGAGGTGGGCAGGCAGGCTCGCTCGATGGCCAGCTATCTGCGTTCGCTCGATCTGCCCCCACAAAGTCCCATTGGGCTGGTCTCTAAAAACTGTCCCCATTGGCTTATTGCCGACATTGCGATTCTCATCAGCGGCCATATTTCCGTTCCGTTTTATCCCACCTTAACGGCCGACCAACTCCAGTCGGTACTGGAACACAGCCAGTGTACGGTGTTGTTTGTGGGAAAAGTAGACAACTGGGATACTATGCGGATGGGTATACCCGCTAATGTGCTGTGCATCGCTTTTCCCGACAACCAGCCCGATTTTGCCCTGCGTTCCTGGAATGAGATTCTGGACACCTATCCGCCCATGGTCGACAGTCCGAAACCGACGCTGGATGACCTATTCACGATTATTTATACCTCTGGCACAACGGGCACTCCCAAAGGGGTTATGCTCGACTACCGGGCTGCTGCCCACATTGCCGAATCAGCCCGAGCCAAAACATTCCAGGATTTACCAAATGCCCGTTTTTTTTCGTACCTCCCCCTTTGCCATGTGGCTGAACGGAACATTGTCGAAGCCATTGGCCTGATCACGGGGGGTACTATTTACTTTGTTGAATCGCTCGCCACCTTTGGCAAAAATCTGGCGGCAGCCCGTCCAACTCATTTTCTGGCCGTGCCCCGCATCTGGACAAAATTTCAGCAGGGTGTTCTGGCCAGTATGCCCCAATCCAGATTGAGCAGGTTGCTTCGTATACCCGTCGTATCCAGCCTGGTTAAGCGAAAAATCCGTCAGCGATTGGGGCTTAACGATACCGTCATGATTCTGACCGGGGCCGCTCCTACTCCGATTCCACTGATTCGGTGGTTTCGGCAATTGGGGATCTGTATTCAGGAAAACTACGGCATGACGGAAAATCTGGGGGCCGTTTCCATGATGCCAGCCGATCGGATCAAGGATGGAACCGTAGGGCGGGTCAACGACGGGATGAACGTTCGGATTGATCCGGCTACCGGCGAAATCCTCACCCAGGGTGCCTGGAATATGCGGGGATACTACCGCGATCCAGCGCTAACCGCCAAAACGCTGACGGCCGATAACTGGCTCCATACGGGCGACGTCGGGGAACTTGACGCCGACGGTTATCTCCGAATTACGGGCCGACTCAACGACCTGTACAAGAGCCCAAAAGGTGAATTCATTAATCCCACAAAACTGGAATTCGGCTTTAGTGAGAATCAACTCGTCGATCAAATCTGCGTAATAGGTGCCCAGTTGCCTCAGCCTATTGCCTTGCTGGTACTTTCGGACATTGGCCAGAAGACGCCCCCGACCGATGTAGTCAAAAGCTTGACCGATACGCTAACAAACTTGAATAGCCAGCTACCAGCCTATGAGCGCCTGAAGAAGATCATTCTCGTTAAGGACGCCTGGACGGTAGACAACAACCTGATGACACCCACCCTGAAAATCAAGCGCAAGGAGGTCGAGAAACGCTACCAGTCATTGATCAACGCCTGGTATGAGCAGGACGAGGTTATTACGTGGGAAGCCAGTTAATAATGCTATAGTAAAAAACAGAAATTAAGGTATCAAGATTTTACGCTCATCCAGGGGTATCTATTTATGATCAGGGCTTTCTCATAAAACCTTTTTAGAATCATAAACTGAATTAAGGAGTGGAAGCTGTCAGCGAACCGGTCCATTTTGATGACCATATTAATTATCCTCATACGTAAGCCGTTTCGGCAATCACGCAACAGAGCACAATAGCTTATGGTGCTATACCTCTTTCTGCACAGGCAGGTAAACCTGAAATGTACTCCCTCTGCCAGGCTGACTATTGGCAGTGATAGCTCCTCCGTGGCGTTCAACAATCTTCTGACTAATAGCAAGTCCAATGCCTGACCCTGCATACTGACTTCGACCATTCAATCGCTGGAAGACCTGAAAAATACGATCAAGGTATTTCTCATCGAACCCGATGCCATTATCAGTTATAGAAATTTCGGAGAACCAGGAATTTGCAGGCTTAGTTTTTTCCGATTTAGCAGGAAGCAGCAATCCAGATGGCACATTGGATCGCTCAATCAACCGGCTGCTTACGGTAATAACGGGTGTCGTGTCGATCGGGCAAAATTTGATGGCATTGGAAAGAATATTCTGGAATAGCTGACGCATCTGCAACAGGTCGGCCATAATAACGGGCAGTTTACCGAGTTGTATCTGGGCCTTACGCTGGTGTATCGTTTCCCAGAGTTCATGCTCCTGCAACTCCTGAATCAAACTGGCTATAGTAACAGGCACAAATGAATCCTGATGGGTTTCTACCTGCGAGTAGGCTAATAAGTCCTGAATAAGCAGCCGCATCCGAATGGCCGACGCGTTAATTCGGGAAACAATGTCGGCTGTGGCTGTATCAAATTGGCTGGCATACTGAGTGTCCAGAATATCGGAGAAGGAAATTATTTTACGAAGTGGCTCCTGCAAATCATGCGACGCAACGAACGCAAATGACTGGAGGTTTTCATTGGATCGTTTCAGTTCGATATTAGCCCGTTCGAGCTGATGCTGGTATTGATGCATGGGCGTACTATCCTGAGCCGCTAATACAATGCCATCGCCGAAGCGGGCTACCGAGAAATCATACCAGCGATCAGCCCAGGGAACTTCCACACGTCGGGGAATTCCTGTTTCAATAACCTGCTTACACTGCTCAAATAAGGGCGTTTCCAGCGAACCAGGCATGTACTTAGAAATACGCCGGTACTGAATCTTTTCAATTGGATTTTGAAGTATATCAGCAGCCATCTGATTCAGTTTCATCATGCGCAGGTCGATAATCTCGCCAGCTTCGTTCCGGATACTTTTGTTCATCACCAGGGCTGCGGGCGTCATGTTCATCACCTGCTCCAGTAAATCAGCATTTTGCTGTTGCACCAGTTCAGCTTCTTTGTAAGCGGTTACATCAATGTACGTATACAGTAGGCAGTCGTCCACACAGCTAAACGAGCCATCAAACCAGCCTTTTATACCGTAACTCTCGTAGAAGAACGTAATCCGGCTGAGTTGTTTCGTCTCAACGGCGTCTACATAGCGTCGGAACAAGTCCGACTCCTGCCAGCCTGCGAATAAATCACCAACCAGCGCACCTGTCATCTCGGCCACCGACCTCCCCGTGATGCGGGCATTGTATTCGTTCGTCAGCACGTACTGAAAGTCGATGATTTGATTGTGCTCATCCCGGATGGGCCGGGCCAGCAATAGCCCCGCCTGGGTGTTGTCGATCACCTGCTGATAGATCGAGTTCTGGTAGAGTTTATCCCGCTGAGCCTGCAAGTCAGCCTGTTTACTGGCCGTAAGGTCGTCGTAGGTCACTAAAACACCATCGTCCAGTTTAACCACCAGCAGGTCATACTGCCGAGTCGTACCTGCCTGTTTCCACGAATCATCCATCCGGAACCGAACCGATCGCCCGAACTCGACAACAAGGCTGAATTGCCGGATTAGATATTGAGCGTCGTTGTCGGCAACTAGCTGACTGAGCGATCGGCCAACCAGTTCAAGTTGAGGACGCCCCCACATGGTCGATGCCGGATCATTCAGCATAACCAGCCGGAAGTCGATGAGCTGGCCATCGGGATCACGTTGCGCATGGTACAGCACTACGCCATTGGCTGGTGAAAACTCATCCGTATTATGTAACAGGCGGGTAGGGGTAGAAACGGATTTCATAATGAAAATGAATGAGTTGGCAACTCACAATCTGTTGTTACATAACACGAAGTGAAGCAAACAAATATAGCTAAGTATGATGATCGACTAATTATATATCTTCATGTTTAGCCGTTTTATAGTAAAAACTGGTGTCAGCTATCCATACTGACCTCTGCCCGCTCCGCTCCCCTGGCAATGGCTGAGAATACCCGTTGGACCAGTTACCCACGCCAGCAAAAAACGTGCTTAACATTTTTTAACAGCCTACTAATCAACGAAAAAGCTGAACAAACCGTGTTAGTCAATACCTTCACGGCGACAAACGCTCTCGCTAGCCGTGAAGGTATCGACCCCGTAAATCGTTCGCTTTATGTTCCGTAATTATATCAAAATCGCAGTTCGTAATCTCCTTCGACGGCGGTTCTATGCGTTGGTAACACTACTTGGCCTGACAGTAGGCATTACTTTTTTGCTATTGATTGGCAATTACATTCAGGGCGAACTGGCGGTAAATAAAACCCTTCGCAATGCCAGTCAGCAGTATCTGGTGCGGAGCCACTGGAAAGAAGCAACGATGGGTATGGACATTACGACACTGTCGCCCATTGGACCCACGCTCAAGCGATTATATCCTGGTCTGGTTGCCAACTATTACCGGTTCTACGGTATAACAGCCATCATTTCAAACGGCGAGAAGCATTTCCGGCAAAGCATTGAAGTGGGTGACTCGACGCTATTACCGATGTTTGGTTTTCCCATGGCCTACGGCGATCCCAAAACCGCCCTCCGAGACCCAAACTCCATCGTGATTACAGCAGCTGTTGCCCAGAAGTTTTTCGGCAAAATCGATGTGCTCCGGCAACAGCTAACCGTACAGACACCGGCAGGAGGCAAACAAGTATTTACCGTAACGGGGGTGTTACAGAACCAGCCGAAGAATAGCGTTACAGATCTGGTTGGCATAAAAGACGAGGTCTTTATTCCGATGCGCAACGTCAGTTATTTTGCCCCGGAAGCCGGAATAAACTCCTGGCAGAACCAATACATCCCGAACTTTCTGGAACTACAACCGGGCGTCACTGCCGACCAACTGACCCAACCGATTGCCAACGTTCTGGCGACCTATGCCCCACCGGGTTTCAAGGAAAATCTGGAGGTATCCCTTAGCCCACTGGAAACATTCTATCTGAAAGGCAACAAGGGTCTGGTCGAAAAGATGGTCCTTACGCTGACCATTATTGCGGTTTTTATTCTGTTAATGGCGGTAGTCAATTTTGTGAATATCACCATCGGCATCTCGGCAACACGGCTACGGGAAATTGGCGTTCGGAAAGCACTGGGTGGGCTGAAGAAACAACTGATTGGCCAATTCCTGGCCGAAGCGCTTTTGTTAACAACTGTTGCTACGTTACTGGCTCTGGGATGCCACGAAGTGTTCCGATCAACCTTTGCCGACTTGCTGGAGCGGCCAATCCCATCACTGATTAGCTGGTCGCCGGTTGCCTTTGTGGGCTTAATGGTTGGCGTATTAGTAGTTGCCCTACTGGCGGGTGGTTATCCAGCCTTTGTGTTGTCGAGTATGCCGTCTGTCGAGTCATTGAAGGGAAAGTTAACGGCATCGGTACAGAAAGGAATCGGGCTTCGTCGGGCGTTAATCGTGTTTCAGTTTACGGTCGCTATTTTGGTGTTTGTGGGTGCCATGGTGATCAGTCGGCAGGTCGCTTATTTTTTCAGTAAAGACTTAGGGTATCAGAAAGACCAGATCATGACGGTAGCCTCTGTCCCGCGCGACTGGTCGAAAGATGGGGTGCAACGGATGGAAGGTATTCGGGATCAACTGGCACGTATTCCCGGTGTAAGCGACGTAAGTTTTTCGTTCGTTGTGCCCGATGGACGAAGCAGCGGCAGTGGCCAATTATTCCGGCAGGGCCGCGACAGTACGCAGGCAACAACCGTTGATATACTAACCACCGACGAACACTTTGCACAAACATACGGGCTCCAATTACAGGAAGGCCAGTTTTTCCACGCGAACGGCGGAGGGTATGATTCCACACGCGTTGTAATCAACGAATCGGCAGCCAAGGCTCTGGGCTGGAGCAATCCCACTAAGGCCATTGGTCAACTGGTTCGGTTGCAGGGCGGGAGTTTTACGTGTCGGGTAGATGGGGTGCTGAAAGATTTTCACTTTGGATCGTTACACCAAACGATCAATCCACTCATCTTTTTTCATGTCCGGGCAAACCCCATTTATCGCTATTTCTCCTTCAAACTTTCGGCGGGTAGTGGTGAGCATTTACAGAAAACTGTAGCCGCAATTAATCAGGAATGGACGCGACTGTTTCCGGATGCACCGTTCGAGTATTCGTTCATGGACGATACGCTCCAGAAGCTTTACCAGACCGAAAAACAACTCCAAAAAGCATCCCGACTGGCCACTACGCTGGCGCTGATTATTGTGCTGTTAGGGGTATTAGGTCTGGTATCGTTGAACGTGACCCGGCGCACCAAAGAAATCGGCATTCGCAAAGTACTGGGCTCTTCAACCATCAGTATTGTCAATTTATTCATGAAAGAATTTGTGCTGATTCTGCTGATTGCCAACGTCATTGCCTGGCCGCTTGCTTATTATTTATTGAGCGATTGGTTAGCTCATTTCGCCTACCGAACTGATTTGGCCTGGTCGCCTTTTGTGCTGGTGGCGTGTATTCTAGCGCTGTTGACGGGAGCGGTGGTCAGTGCCCAGGCCATCCGGGCGGCCCTGGTGAACCCGGTGAAGAGTTTGCGAAGTGAGTAGCTTCGACCGTTTCAGTACGGTACTACAGGAATTGATTCATATCTAATTGCAGGATTTCCGAAAAAGAAGTTGACTGAGTCAGGCCACCATCCCCTTTGATGTATCGATACCATTGGTCAGCGACATAATCATACACAAATCCTTCTTTGATGCCATAATCGTCGGCGTCAAGCAAGGCAATTACTTTTTTGAGGTCTTTACGAAGACCGTCAGAATGGCAAACCTCTATGATGATGGGTGTTGTTCGCGCTTCATTGTCATACAAAATTAAGTCGGGAACCGGCGAGGCCTGGCCTTCATCGAGCATTGTTTCAGGCAATGGCTCAAGCTGGATGACATGCTCGCGATAAAAGAGCGGCCCTAGCCCTGAGTTTAGTTTGGAAATGACCCGTTGATGCGCTTTGGGGCCATATACGCTCATGTCATCATTAACAAGAGCAAATTCAATAGTGCCTGGATTATACATAGTGCTTGCTGTATGTAAACAAATTTAGCAAAAAAAGTTATGTTCCGCTCATACCTCAAAATCGCCCTCCGCAACCTGCGTTCGCAACGCGGGTATACGGCGCTAAACGTAGTGGGTCTCACCATCGGCATGGCGGGTGGGCTGCTCCTATTTCTATTTATCCGGCACCATCTTAGCACCGATCGCTACCACACTAAATTCGATCGTATGTACCGGATTGTATTGGATCTTCACCTTGATGATGGGTCTGTTGAACAGTATCCCGAAGCGCCACTGCCCATGGCAAAAACCCTGCGAACCGACTATCCGCAGGTGGAACAGGCCGCTTTTCTGTGCGTAAATCGGTCATTGACGGTTAGCGTAATCCAACCCGGCCAGATGGCTCCCACGCGCTTTCTGGAACACGACGGCACGGCCCTTGCTGAAGGAGAATTATTCCAGATTTTCGACTACCAGTGGCTGGGTGGTGATCCAAAAACGGCCCTCAGTGCGCCCAATACGGTTGTACTGACCGAGTCATGGGCCAAACGCTATTTCGGCAGTAACAATCCTATAGGCCAAGTCATCGAGTTGGATCACAAAGTCAACGCGACCGTAACGGGCCTTATCGCCGATCCGACCAAACCCACCGATACCAACATTGGTCTGTTCATTTCCATGCCCACCATTCGGCAACTCGACCCCGAGTTTAATGTGAATGAGTGGGGGCAGTTGAACAGCAATTATCGGCTGTACTGCACCCTGAAAGACAACACGCCGGCTACTGCCCAAAAACTGGAAACCACCTTCCCGGCGCTGTCGAAAAAGCACTTTGGCGACGTCGCGAATGCGTTCCATTTTCACATACAGCCGCTGGCCGATGTACATTTCGATGTAAATCGAGTGGGTGGTGTTATTCGACTATCCTTGATCTGGTCGTTGGGATTGATTGGCCTGTTTTTGATTCTGACGGCCTGCATCAATTTTGTCAATCTGGCCACAGCGCAGGCATTCCGGCGTAGTAAAGAGGTGGGGGTTCGTAAAACGCTGGGTAGTTCACGCGCGCAACTGGCATGGCAGTTTCTGCTCGAAACCAGTATGATTGTGGTGATGGCTACGATGCTGGCCGGATTGGTGGCGTTTCTGAGTCTGCCGCTATTCAGCAACTGGGTTCATATCCCGCTTGCCTTCACGACCGATGTATCGATGCTGCTGTTCATCGGGCTTTTGATGGTCACGGTTATCGTTCTGGCGGGTGGCTATCCGGCTTTTGTGTTGTCAGGATTTAGTCCCTGGGCGAGTCTGCGGGGCAAACTGACGGCAACATCGGTCGGCGGATACTCGCTGCGGCAGGGGTTGGTGATTCTACAGTTCGTCGTCTGTCAGGCGTTACTGGTCGGGGCGCTGGTGGTGATGCGACAGATGCAGTTTATCCGGCAAACCGACCTGGGTTTTCAGCAGGATAATGTATTGATTGTCAACCTTCCTTTTTCCGAAAAGAAATCATGGCAGGCTTTCAAAAGCGAACTGAGCCAGTACCCAGACATCAAGGCGGTGACCTTACAATATCGACCACCCTCGGCTAAAGTCATGAACGGCGGCTCGTTCAAATTCGGCCCCAAAAATGACTGGACCAACTTCCCCGCCCGGGAGCGACTCGCCGATGCGGATTATCTAAAAACCTACAACTTACAATTGGTGGCGGGTCGTAACATCGTTGAAGGCGATTCGATTCGGGAGTATGTCATCAACGAAACACTGCTCCATAAGCTCGGCTTTCGTAATCCGCAGGATATTCTTGGCAAACGGATGCAATATTATTTATCGTCGGTGCCGCTGCCCATTGTCGGTGTCGTTAAAGATTTCCACCTGAAATCACTGCACGAAGCCATCGCACCCTGCTTCATTGCGTCGTTTCCCAACATGTATCAGCAGGCGGGCATCCGAATTTCAGGCGTGTCATCAACGCAGACGCTGGCCCATATTCGGAGCGTCTGGCAACGCTTATATCCAACGGATGTATTTGAGTATGAATTTCTGAACGATCAACTCGCGAAGTTTTACGAAACCGAAACGACCATTTCACAACTCGTCAATGTATTCGCGCTAATGGCGATGGTCATCTGCGGACTTGGGCTGTATGGGCTTGTGGCATTCACGGTTGGGCAACGCACCAAAGAAATTGGTATCCGCAAAGTGTTGGGTGCGTCGGTCGCCAGCATCGTTGGACTGCTCTCCAAAGATTTTCTGAAGCTAGTCGTGGTCGCCATTGTTCTGGCTTCGCCCATCGCCTGGTGGGCCATGCGCACCTGGTTGCAGGGCTTCGCCTACAAGATCGACATTGCCTGGTGGGTATTCGCGCTGGCAGGGCTATTCGCCACCGGCATTGCACTCCTGACGGTAAGTTTTCAGAGCGTGAAAGCGGCCCTGATGAATCCGGTGAAGAGTTTGCGGAGTGAGTAGCGTGGAGCATGGTGCCGGGCAGACCGAGCGCCACGCTACTTTTCCCGCTCCTCCCTTTCCTCCTTCCTCCCCCTTACTCCTTCTTTCCTCTCCTCCTTATGCTCCAAAATTATTTCAAAATTGCGCTACGTACGCTACTAGCCAACCGACTGTATAGTGGGATTAATGTCATTGGTCTATCGGTCAGTATGGCCTGCTGTCTGCTGATTACCCTGTATGTCTGGAACGAACTCAGCTACGACCGATTTCATGAACGAGCTAATTCTATTTACCGAATTACCACCCGCTTCAAAACAGCAGACTCCGATGATGGGCTGGCTTCGTCAAGCCACCAACTTGCCCCTCAACTCAGGCAAACGATTCCCGAACTAACGGAAACCGTTCGATTTAAGGCGTTGCCAGTGGCTACAATCCGGAGCGGCACTAAACTGGTGAACGAAGCGGATATTTATCAGGTCGACAAAAGCGTCTTTACTGTATTCTCGTATCGACTACTTTCTGGCAGTAAGGCCGCGTTAGATAAACCCAACAGCGTTGTGCTCACACAGCGTCTGGCGCAGAAATACTTCGGCACCACCGAACCGGTTGGTAAACTACTGAGAATAAATAATCAGGCTTACCTCGTTACTGGTGTTTTACAAAACCCGCCTATCAATACAGACCTTAAATTCAGCGCGTTGTTAACCTGGAAGGAAGTAAGCCCCACCGCCGAAGATCTATTCGACACGTCCTGTTATACCTTTCTGCTCCTTCAGGATCAGGCCAAGGCCGGGGAGCTCAGCAAGAAACTGGCACAATTCGACCAGACGCAGATTGCCCCCCGCATTAAAGCATTGGGATACGATTTTCGGATTGAACACCAGTTACAGGCGCTTACTGATTTACATTTTATTGATGGCTTATTTGATGACACACCCAAAGGAAGCAAAACGTATCTGACCATTTTTGCAATCGTAGCTGCGTTTATTCTGCTTGTAGCCTGTATCAATTACGTAAATATGTACGTGGCGCAATCCATTAAGCGTCAGAAAGAAGTGGGGGTTCGAAAAGTAGTTGGCGCGGGGAGACGTCAGTTAGTCGGTCAATTTCTGGGTGAAGCCCTGCTCCTGATTAGCCTTAGTGCTGGTTTTTCGCTCGTTGTTATGGCAGCAATTCGACCGATGTTCGAGCAACTGACGGCTGTTCCGCTGGGGTTCCCCGGCTGGTCGTTTGTAGCGGCTGGGGTAGGTATAGTTGGGCTGGTCGGTTTGCTGGCAGGACTTTACCCCGCCATTTTCCTCGCTGGTAGTCGCAGCTCATTAGTATTGAAAGGCTCAGCAGGTTTGGCAGGTAAGCAATACGTCCGTAAGACATTAGTCGTTTTTCAGTTCACCTTATCCATTACCCTGATTGTTAGTACACTGGTGGTCAGCCAGCAAACCGATTACCTGCGAAGCAAAGACCCAGGATTCACGAAAGAGCAGGTTCTGGTGGTAAATGTACCTGCTGACGAATCCATTCGACAGAAAATGCAGGTCTTGAAAACGGCTCTGGCAAAAGATAGTCGGGTTAATGGAGTATCGCTTGGAATAAACCCCATTACGTACGATGCCAAAACCAGTATACTGAAAGAATCAAATGGGCAGAAAGCGGATCGGCTTATTTTATCCGCACGGATTGATGACAGCTTTCTTACTCTATTGAAAATTAGGCTAGTAGCCGGACAAAACTTTGACGCTACGATTCCGTCTGACAAAAAACGGGAGGTGATTGTGAATGAACGCTTTATAAAGTGGATGGGCTGGACACAGGCCAATGCCGTAGGGCGTATCATTAAGTCGTCGGGTGGAGATGCCCCTCCCCGGCGCGTCATAGGTGTGGTTGCCGATTATCATTTTGCTTCCCTGCACAATCAAATCGAACCGATCATGCTGATCTATCAAACCGATAGCCCGCCCAATGTGCTGGTTCGGGTTAAAACGGCAGACGTTGGCGCTGTCCGATCCATTTGGGAAAGCCTCATTCCCAACTACCCCTTCGAAGCCAACTTTCTCGATACGTTAGTCAACCAGCAGTACCAGCGGGAAGAAAAGGCAAAAATTCTCCTGAGTTGGTTTTCCGCTCTGATTATTTTCATTGCCTGTCTGGGCCTTTTCGGACTGGCCACCTTTACCACGGAACAACGCACCAAAGAAATCGGTATCCGTAAAGTGCTGGGTGCATCGGTCGCCAGTATCGTCGGTCTACTCTCCAAAGATTTCCTAAAACTGGTCGTGGTCGCTATTGTTCTGGCTTCGCCCATCGCCTGGTGGGCCATGCGCACCTGGTTGCAGGGCTTCGCCTACAAGATCGACATCGCCTGGTGGGTATTCGCCCTGGCGGGATTGCTGGCCACGGGAATCGCACTCCTGACGGTAAGTTTTCAAAGCGTAAAAGCGGCCCTGATGAATCCGGTGAAGAGTTTGCGGAGTGAGTAGTCAGAACCGGGATTTTTATGATTTTATTGACCGACTATGATTCCTTTTTATTATGCTTTCTTTGAAAGCCTTATTTTGAAATCATAGTCGGTCAATAAAATCATAAAAATCCCGGTTCTGACACTGTCCGCAACTGTCCGTCTGGCGTCCGTTTACGGACAACGCTTTCTACAAAAACAAAAATACATACTGATAATCAAGTAGTTAATTTTTTGGTACAGCATTTGGGCAACGTTCTATGGCGCCAATTACTGTATTCCTCATGCTACGCAATTATCTGCTGATCGCTTTTCGCAATTTGCGGAAACACAAGACATTCGGGTTTATCAACATTACCGGCGTTGCTGTAGGGCTGGCGTGTTTTCTGCTCATTGCCCTGTACGTGAAGGATGAACTGAGCTACGACCGTTATAACACCAAGGCAGACCGTATCTACCGCGTTGCCCGAACCTTCCTCTCATCGGATGGGACTGCCTCGCTGAAACTGGCGCAGGCTGCACCGCCATTTGGCCCGCTGATTAAACAGGATTTTCCGGAGGCAGAGCAAGTCGTGCGCACAATCAGTAACGATGGGCTGGTTCGCTACGGCGAACACTCGTTCAACGAAGAGGACATGTACTTTGCCGAATCGAATCTGTTCAAGGTATTCGATTTTAATCTAATCAGCGGAAACCCCGACCTTGCCCTGGTCAATCCATTTTCCATTATGTTCTCCCGACCAATGGCGGAGAAGTACTTCGGTAATGAGAATCCAATAGGGAAAACCGTTCGATTGAATAACCAGTTCGACATGACCGTTACGGGTGTTTATGAACCCTTACCCGCTCAGTCGCATTTTCATCCCACCATTTTAATTTCGCTCTCCACCTTTAACGATAACCGGGTTTACGGGGCTGAACAACTGCGAACCAGTTACAGCAACAACTCCTTCAATACCTATATGCTGTTAAGGCCCGGTGCCGACCCCAAGCGCATCGAAGCGGCTTTCCCGGCTTTTCAGGACAAACATGTTCCGCCTGAAGAAGGGCGTAAAGCGTCACTCTGGTCAGTACTGAATCTGCAAAAACTCACCGATATCCACCTGCGTTCGCATACGGATTCGGAAGTGGAGCCAACCGGCGATATCAGTTATATCTATTTGTTTTCGGCCATTGGACTATTCATTCTGTTGATCGCCTGCATCAACTACATGAATCTGGCAACAGCCCGTTCGGCAGGGCGGGCCAAAGAGGTTGGGATGCGCAAGGTTGTAGGGGCTTTGCGCGCCCAGCTCATTGGTCAGTTCTTGAGCGAATCCGTCGTGCTGGTAACGATCGCCCTGGGCATCGCGAGCCTGCTGGTGGTTCTCTTTCTACCAGCCCTCAACGACTTCACGCATAAGCAACTGGTGTTTAAGCAATTGCTCGACCCAGGGTTTCTGGGCATTGTACTTGGTATTACGCTGTTGACAGGCCTGGTAGCGGGCAGCTATCCGGCGTTCTTCCTCACATCCTTCCGGCCACTGGGTGTATTGAAAGGACAGATTGCCTCCACCATGCGCACTGGCAAACTGCGTCAGGTGCTGGTTATAACCCAGTTCGCGATTGCCATTGTCCTGATTATCAGCACAGCGGTTGTTTACAACCAGATGAAGTACATTCAGGACTATCGGCTGGGTTATGCCAAAGATCAGGTCCTGCTACTACCAGATGTGGGCGATTCGACAACGAATTACGAAACCCTCAAACAGCAGCTTATCCAGACGGGCGTTGTACGGGATATGGGCCGCTCATCCCGAATTCCATCGGGTCGGTTACTGGATTCGTATGGAGCTATGGCCATGAAAGGCGACACGATGGCGCCGGTAAAGATTAACCTGCGTGGGCTGAGTGTCGATTACGATTTCATTCCAGCGTATCAGATTGGTATGGCTGCCGGACGAAACTTCTCCCGTTCCCATTCTACCGATACGTCGATGGTTGTGTTGAATGAAACGGCTGTTCGGCAATTAGGCTGGACGCCCGAACAAGCCATTGGTAAACCATTTCAGTATGGCCCCGCTAAGGGACAGATCATTGGTGTAACGAAAGACGTTCACTTTGAGTCATTGCATCAGCAAATGGCCGCTCTTGCCATGATTCTGAGACCCGGTCAGCTCAATTGGCTGTCGGTTCCCCTGAAAGGCTCTGTCCCAGCCGCTTTACAGCGTGTTGAAACCGTCTGGAAACAGTTCTTCCCGGAACGCCCGTTCGACTACCAGTTTCTGGATGCCCGATTCGACCGTCTTTACGCTCGTGAGCAAACACAGCAAACGCTATTCAGCGTCTTTGCCGGGGTAGCCATTCTGATTTCGTGTCTGGGCTTGTTTGGTCTGTCGATGTTCATGGCCGAACAGCGCACCAAGGAAATCGGCATTCGCAAAGTACTGGGCGCGTCGGAAGTAAGCCTGGTGGCCATGTTCTCCAAAGACTTTATGAAGCTGGTGATTGTGGCGCTGCTTATTGCTTCGCCCGTGGCCTGGTATGCTATGCACACCTGGCTCAACGATTTCGCCTACCGCACCGACATTCACTGGTGGGTGTTCCTACTGGCTGGTGGACTCACCGTACTCATTGCCTTACTAACCGTGAGCTTCCAAAGCGTGAAAGCGGCCCTGACGAATCCGGTAAAGAGTTTACGAAGTGAATAAATTGCGCGGGGCAGGGAGCACGGAGCCGGGAATAGCAGCCCCTGCCCCCTGCCCCCTGCCCCCTGCTCCACGTCCCTACCCTATGCTAAAAAACTACATCAAGATTGCTTGGCGGAATCTCTGGAAACATAAGCTGTTTTCGTTTATCAACATCTTTGGCCTTGCCTCAGGGCTAGTGGTGTGTTTTCTGTCCATCGCACACATCAAAGGGTCGTTTGATTACGATAATTTCCACCCCAATCGGGACCGGACGTACCGAATTCTGACCGATGTAGTGGGGCAGGATAACGACGTTACGCCTTTCGCTACATCGCCCATGCCGCTGGCGGAGGTGTTGAAACGTGATTACCCGTTTGTGGAAGAAGCCACCCGTGCCGCTAAAACATACGGGGAATTTTCGAGCACCCACAAGCGATTTACGACGGTATCCTATGCCGTTGACCCAGGTTTCTTTCGCATTTTCGGCTACAAATTGGCGAAAGGCCGACCCGCAACGGAGCCCAATACGGTTGTGCTCACGCGCAAAACCGCCGAAAAGTTTTTTGGTACCGCGAATCCGGTCGGGCAGGTTCTGCAAAATACGGAGCTTGGCCAGTTCACAGTTACGGGTGTATTGGCCAATATGCCGGTTAAATCACATCTGGATTTTGATATGCTGTTTTCGTTGCAGACGCCCTGGAATCCGCAACAGCGCGCCTCGTTTGCCGACTGGCGCAACTATCAGACCTGCCACACCTATGTTCTGCTGAAACCCGGCACGGCTGCCGACGCACTCGAAAAAGTCCTGCCAGGTGTAGTTGGGCGGGCAACGAATAAGCTACGTTTTAAAACCGAAAAAGGGTACACTCTACGCGTTCAGCCATTCACGAAACTGTCGCCCGCTCGCCAGGAACTCATGCGTGCTACCCATGAACCACAAGTTGGAGGACTTTTAGTGGAAGCGGGGGTTGGGTTACTAACGCTGTTGCTGGCTGCGTTCAACTACATAAACCTGACGCTGGCCCGGTCGCTGAGTCGTGCCCGTGAGGTGGGTATTCGGAAGGTAGCTGGGGCCATTCGCTGGCAACTGGTTGGGCAATTCATGGCCGAGTCGATTATTTTATCGCTACTGGCGCTGGGACTAGCCTATGTTATGCTCGAATTCATCAAGCCTATGGCTTTCGTGCAGCAGTGGCTCATTGGGGGTGTTCAGTGGAACTGGCAGCTAACAGCCATTTTTGTGTTGTTCAGCGTGGTAGCCGGTTTGCTGGCGGGCGTTGTACCCGCCCGCGTGTTGTCTGGTTTTCAGCCTTCACAGGTGTTGCGCAGCCAGACAGGACTTCGGGTTATTCGGGGCATTTCACTCCGCAAATCGCTGATCGTCGCTCAGTTCTCCATCTCCCTGATTGCCATGATCGGGCTGCTGTCCATGAGTCGGCAGATGAACTACATGGCCACGGCTGATTATGGTTTTCGACGTGATCGGGTACTGACACTCCCACTTAATACGGTTCCGGCACAGCGGCTGGCCAATGAATTAAACCAATTGGCAGGCGTTGAGCAGGTGTCGGCAACATCCGAATTATTCGGTTCGTTTGGTGAGAGCCGTACTCTGAAGCGGGAACATAACGGTTCCGATTCCTCCATGGCCTTTCTGTGGTCCGTTGATCCGCAATTTGTCTCGACCATGAATCTAACCTTGCTGGCAGGCCAGAATTTGCCAGCGGCATCGGCAGACTCTCTGGCATCAGTAAGCGCAGCAGCGCACAGCCCCGTAACCCGAAGCTCAACTACACAGCTTGCACTCGTCAATGAAGAAGCCGTTAAGGCCTTCCGACTTGGCAATTTTCGGGAAGCGGTGGGTAAATCGCTGTGGCTCAACGATAGCACCGAGATCCAAATTGCCGGGGTGCTGAAAGACTTCCGGTTTACGTCGTTTGCCTGGGCAATCAAACCGCTGATTCTGCGTAACCAACCCGACCAATTTCGCTATCTGACCGTTAGCGTGACGGCTGGTGCCGAAGAGGCCGTCTTAGCCGATACCAAACAGATCTGGAAACGATTGAGTCCCTATGAGCCATTCGCCGGACAGTGGTATACAGACTTTCTGGAACAACGCCATTCACATCCCGAAGACATGGATTTCACGACGCTGCTGCTGGTGTTATCGTTTTCGATTGCCTGCCTGGGTCTGCTGGGTATGGTTACTTACACCACGCAAACCCGCGTGAAGGAAGTGGGCGTCCGAAAAGTGCTGGGTGCCCAGGTCAGTCAGGTTGTCTGGCTACTCTCACGGGATTTTGTGCGATTGCTGCTCATTGCGGCAGCGATTGCTATGCCACTTGGCTATCTGGCAGGCTATGCCTTCCTGAGCAACTTCGCCTATCACGTTAGTATTGGTTTTGAAACGTTCGCACTTTGCTTCGGCAGTTTACTGCTGCTAGGCAGTCTGACCATCGGCATACGAACCTATCGGGCCGCCCTGGAAAACCCGGTAGAAAGCCTTCGATCGGAGTAGTCAGACCGCGCGGGCGGCCCCGCCGGGATTTATGTGATTTTATTGACCGACTATGATTTTGTTTTCGGCTTTGCCGAGGGAATAATAAAAATCATAGTCGGTCAATAAAATCACATAAATCCCGGTTCTGACAGTGTCCGCAACTGAACGAAAACCGTCCGTTTGCGGACACAATTTAGCATTGATCGGATTACAATATACTCAAAGTCAATAGATTACAATCATGGTACGTCATTTGGGTATGTGTCTATAGCTTCTTAGCTTAGTTGTCTAACATCGAGTACCCATGCTGCAAAACTATATCAAAATCGCCTGGCGGAATCTGGTCCGAAACCGCGCGTTTTCTGCCATCAACATCATTGGACTGGCGCTGGGGCTGGCGACTTGTATGCTCATTAGCCTGTTCGTGCTTGATGAACTCAGCTACGACCGCTTCAACGAAAAGGCCGATCGGATTGTGCGCGTTATTTTCCGGGGCTCGATACAGGGCGGAAAAATGAACGAAGCGCACGTGATGCCGCCCGTTGCGAAAACCCTCAAAGCCGATTACCCAGAAGTGCTGGAATCTACTCGATTGCGGGTGGGTGGCGCTCCCTTGATTACGGCTGGCGATAAAACTTTCAAGGATAACGCTATCGCGTATGT
Source organism: Spirosoma sp. KCTC 42546 (assembly GCF_006965485.1). Classification (NCBI taxonomy): domain Bacteria; kingdom Pseudomonadati; phylum Bacteroidota; class Cytophagia; order Cytophagales; family Cytophagaceae; genus Spirosoma; species Spirosoma sp. KCTC 42546. The sequence goes on along the minus strand of NZ_CP041360.1, from coordinate 1,144,978 downwards.
AGATTCTAATTTTTTCCAGGTATTTACACTCCCGCTTCTTCAGGGCGATGCCAAAACGGCTTTAATTCGGCCCAATACCGCAATTATTACGCAGTCAATGGCCCGGAAATATTTCGGGAATGGCAATCCGGTTGGCCAGGTCATAACCATTAAAGGCTGGAATACGCCCTATCAAATTACCGGCGTTATAGACAAAGTGCCTACGAACTCGCACTTCCATTTCGACCTGTTTATCTCAATGGCCAGTCACCCGGATGCTCAATCGAATTCCTGGATGACATCCGAATTTCATACCTATCTGGTCTTGCCTAAAGGGTACGATTACCGGCAATTAGAAGCCAAAATGCCGCAGGTGGTGGAGAAATACATGGCTCCCCAGTTGCAGCAGGCAATGGGAATGACCCTGGCTCAATTCCGTCAGAAAGGCAACGACATTGGCCTGTTTCTGGAACCGCTGACCGATATTCATCTGCATTCGGATATGACCATGAATCTGGAAGCGGGAAGTGATATTCGTTACGTCTATATTTTTGGTGCCGTCGCCCTGTTTATGCTGCTCATTGCCTGCATCAATTTCATGAACTTATCCACAGCCGGAGCCTCGAAACGGGCCAAAGAAGTGGGCATTCGGAAGGTGCTAGGCTCCGTTAAAATGGCACTGGCCAATCAATTCCTGATCGAATCGCTCCTACTAACGGCGATTGCCTTGCTCCTGGCCATTGGACTGGTGTACATGGCGTTGCCATTTTTCAACCAGCTAGCGGACAAAGAATTGACCTTAAACTTTACGGAAAATGCCTGGCTATTACCAGCGCTGCTCCTGCTAGGTTTACTGGTCGGTGTATTGGCCGGAAGCTACCCGGCTTTTTTCCTGTCATCCTTCAAGCCAATTGCGGTACTAAAAGGTGGTACGGCATTCCGGAAATTCACGTCGAGCCGAAACAGCATCGGACTACGCAGCGGGTTGGTTGTTTTCCAATTCTTCATTTCGATCTCGCTCATGGTGGGCGCTACGGTAGTGTATCGCCAACTCAGCTACATTCAGAACAAAAAGTTAGGCTACAACAAAGACCAGGTGCTGGTATTACCCGAAACCTGGCTGCTGGGCAAAAAGGAAGATGTATTCCGTAGCCAGATCATGCAGGACCCGCGCGTCGTAAATGTGAGTACGTCGGGCTATTTGCCCGCTGGCCCGAGCAATAACAACAACTTCACGGTTTATCCCGAAACCAATTCCACCCAACTGGTAAAGACCCTCCGCTACGATGTCGATTACAATTACATTCCGACGCTGGGTATGCAACTGGCAGCGGGCCGAAATTTCTCTCAGCACTATGGTACCGATTCGTCGGGCGTGATTCTGAACGAAACAGCCGCCAAGACGTTTGGCTGGGGCGACAAAGCGTTGGGGCACACCATTACCAATGCCAACAACGAAGGACAAAAAACCGCCTACCGCGTCATCGGCATCGTGAAAGATTTTCACTTCAAATCGATGCATGAGCGCATTGCGCCCCTGATCATGGTGTTGAGTCCTAATTCGGGAACCGTGATTGTGAAAGTGAAAACCAAAGATATTGCGGGGTTACTCGCCAGTATGAAACAGCAGTGGAGTCAGCTTATGCCCGATGCCCCTTTTTCATACTCGTTTCTGGATGAGCGCTTTATGGCTACCTATCGGGCAGAACAGAAAATTGGCAGCATCCTCGGCATTTTTGCCGGCCTGACCATTTTCGTTGCCTGCCTGGGCCTGTTCGGACTGGCTACGTTCACGGCTGAGCAACGTACCAAAGAAATTGGCGTTCGGAAAGTACTTGGCGCATCGGTCGGTAGCATTGTGGCTTTACTCTCGAAAGACTTTTTGAAACTGGTAGCCATTGCCATCGTGATTGCCGTACCCGTAGCCTGGTATACCATGAGCCGCTGGCTGGAGGACTTCGCCTACAAAATTGACATTTCGTGGTGGGTATTCGCGCTGGCAGCTGTCCTATCGGTAGGCATTGCCCTATTAACCGTGAGTTTCCAGAGTATCAAAGCTGCGTTAATGAATCCAGTGAAATCACTTCGTTCGGAGTAAAGGGAGGAAGGAGGAGAGGGACGAGCGGGAAGTTAATGCGTTTACACGTTACCCCTCGTCCCTCTCCTCCTTTCTCCCCTTCCTCCTTCCTTCCCATGCTATCAAACTACATCAAAATTGCCCTGCGAATTGTCAGGAAGGATGCTACTTTCAGCCTCATTAATGTGGTAGGCTTAGCCTCTGGCTTGGCGGTGGCACTGCTCATTATCCAGTATGTGCGCTTCGAGCTGAGTTACGAACAGTCAAATCCGCGGGCGAATCAGCTCGTGCGGCTCAGCATAGACTATATGAACGGTGGCACGGTAGATGCGCAGGATGCCGAAACCTTTCCGCCAATTGGTGCCAAAGCCAAACAGGAAATGAACGAGGTGGTCAACTATACCCGCGTCTATGCCCTTCAGAAACCAACTACGACGGTTCAGATTAGCGATCGGTATTATGTAGTCGATAAAGTTTACGCGGTCGATTCTTCCTTTTTCTCGCTGTTCAATTACCCGCTGGTTCGGGGAAGTCGAAATGGTCTTTTTACCAGACCCCGCCAGGCTGTGCTGACCGAAAAAATGGCGTTGACCTACTTCAAGACGCTCGATGTTGTTGGTAAAACCCTGAAAATCCCGAAGTCATCAAGCAGCGTTCTGCTGGAAGTAGTTGGGGTAGTGCCCGATAGCCCGGCCAATACGCACCTGAAATTCGATATGCTGGTCTCCTACCCAACCATGCTGTCGGACTTTGGCGAATGGGAAAACAACTGGAACAACAATAATACGTACACCTATCTACAATTGACCAAAAATGCCCGGTATGAAGGTTTCACTAAATCGCTGGCGGCCTTCAGCGACCGGTTGATCCGCGAAAAGAAGATAACAAATGATCGGGTAATCGGCCAGAAAATTGGCGACATCCACCTGTATTCCCACAAAACCTTTGAAACTGAGCCAAATGGCGAAGCCCGGTCGGTGTACTTTCTGCTGGGTGTCGCGTTTCTGGTGCTGCTGAGTGCCTTTGTCAACTACGTGAATCTGACCACCTCCAAGGCCCTTGATCGGGCGCGGGAAATTGGCATGAGAAAGGTGGTTGGCTCCACCCAGGGGCAGATAAAAGCGCAGATTTTTACGGAAACCATTCTGATCAATCTAGTTGCCGGTGTATTGGCCGTAGGATTGGTATCTACCCTATTGCCGGTATTTATTGAAGTGTCGGGACTACCCGAAGGCTTTACCGTATTCAGGGACGTATTTTTCTGGGAAAGCCTGGGCGCGTTTCTGTTGCTGAGTATTTTACTATCGGGCTTTTACCCGGCCTTTGTGCTGTCTGCCTTTGATCCGGTCACGGTACTCAAAGGTAATTTCTCGCGCTCCACTAAAGGCACCTTGCTGCGTAAGTCATTGGTGGTTTTTCAGTTTACGATTACCCTGATTCTGCTGGTGCAGACGTTCGCAGTGTATTGGCAGGTCAACTTTCTGCGGGAACAAAACTTAGGGGTAAACATGGCTCATACGCTGGTCGTGAAAGCGCCCGTGGGAAACGACGTTCAGCAGGACTACGGGGCATTTCGGCAAATGCTGCTCAACCAGTCGCAGGTAAAGGCGGTATCGCTTTCGAGTACTGTACCAGGGCTAGGGTCTACCCAAATGGGGTCAACGACGGGCCTCAATCTGTCGGATGCTGTGAAGAAAACCTCGTATAATTTTTACCTGACCCGGATCGACACGTCGTTTATCGGCCTGATGGGGATCAAGCTGCTGGCAGGCAAAAACTTCGATCTAACCACCCGGCCCGGTTTTTCGGACACCACGAACCGGCAACTCATTGTCAACGAAGAAACCATCCGGCTCTGGGGCATCCCTACGCCCGCTGAGGCTATTGGCAAGCGGGTAGACTTCTGGGGGCATACCGCAACGATTCGGGGCGTTATCAGCAATTACCACTACGAATCGCCAAAGGCGGCCTACATTCCGATCATCCATATGTATTCACCTAAATTCGATGCGTTTGCCAGCGTGAAGTTTGCGGGCGGCAATGCCAGCGAGCAACTCGCCATGCTGAAGAAGGTGTACCAGGCCAATTTCCCCTATTCACCATTTAGCTATTTCTTCATGGACAGCGAGTACGACAAGCAATACAAGGCTGATGAGCGCTTTCAGCAGGTGTTTGGCGCGCTAACCGGTTTTGCCATCCTTATCTCCTGCTTAGGGCTATTCGGCCTGGCTACGTTTACCGTTGCCAAACGCACGAAGGAGATCGGGATTCGTAAAGTAATCGGGGCCAGTACTACCAACCTAATGATTTTGCTGTCGAAAGACTTTATTAGAACGGTCCTGATTTCTATCGTCATCGGCATTCCCATCACCTACTTTTTAGTCAAAAATTGGCTGGCCAATTACGCAGCCCGAATTGAACTAAGCTGGTGGCTGTTTGCGGTGCCTGCCCTGCTGGTCATGTGTCTGGTACTAGTTTCCATTGGCAGCAAAACGATTGCCACCGCGCTCATGAATCCGGTGAAATCACTTCGTTCCGACTAGTTAATTGACGTCTAAAAACTTACTCAAATCTAAACTAAGTATGTCAGACAGCGCAGATGAATCAACCAGACCACCATTGCCAAGACGATACCGGTACCACTCGGCGGTTTTATAGTTGTAGACAAACCCTTCCAGAATACCATACAACCCACCCTCGATTAATCGGATAACTTTATCGAGGTCGCTTTTTACGGCTCTTGTATGGCATACTTCAATGATGACACGGGTTTGTTCCGTCTCGGCATCATAGAGTATCAGATCGGGTGTAGGACTAGAGATGCCTTCGCCGAGCATGGTTTCAGGAAGTGGTTCATAGGCAATGCTTTTGCGATGATAGTACAATACACCCAGCTCGACGTGCAGTTTGGAGATAACGCGCTGGTGAGTAATTGGGGCATTTACACCCATCTCGTCCTCCATGACGAGGAATTTTTGAGGAATACGATTTGGATAGTCCATATCAGTCTGATTTTATAAAAACACCGCTTGCCAAATATAAGTAAACCAATGCTTAAAAGTTATCTAACTACCGCCCTCCGCGCCCTGAAGCGCAACTGGAGTTATTCGGTCATTAATGTGCTGGGATTAACGCTTAGCCTGGCCTGCTGCCTGCTCCTCTTTCTGGCCATTCGCTACGAACTGAGCTTCGATAAGCACAATGCACATGCCGCCCAAACATATCGGCTTGTTTCGTTTAACAAAAAGAACAACACGGATCGTGGGAATGTAGGTATTCCACTGCCTGCATTAGCCGCCCTTCGGAACGATTTCCCGAACCTGAAGCACGATGTCACGATGGTTAACCGCATTGCCAATGTAGTCGTAACTGTGGGCCAAAAATCGGGTGTACCGGCTAAAAAGTTTCAGGAGGGTGACGGGGTGGTCGCTTTTGTTGAACCCGAATATTTCCGGTTGTTCGATTTCGGCTGGAAAAACGGAAGCCCCCAAACGTCGCTTAATAATCCGAATACGGTTGTGCTCAGTGAGCAAATGGCCCAAAAGTATTTTGGCACGGGCGATCCAATGGGGAAAACCCTGCGTGTCGAGAACAAGATGGATTTTGTCGTGTCGGGCGTTGTGCAGAATCTACCCGCCACGACGAGTATGCCCTTTGAGGTGTTGCTGTCGTTTGCCTCGCTCAAGCAGTTTGGGGCTAGTACCAACTGGGACGACTGGCAGTCAACCTACGGGGGCGCACAGATTTACTTAAAACTCCCCGGCACAGCAGACGATCAGTTAGTTGAGTCGGCGCAGATGGACAAGCAGTTGGTAGCGTTCGTGAACAAATACCAAAAGCCCGAAGACGCCCGCGATCTGGTTTACGCACTACAACCCCTGACCAGCATCCATACTGACACCCGCACCGACAACTACGCCAAGCGAACCCTTAGCATGGAAATGATCTGGGCGATGGGTCTGATTGGTCTGTTTATTCTGATTACGGCCTGTGTCAACTTCATTAATCTGGCTACGGCCCAGGCGATTCGTCGGGCTAAAGAAGTGGGCGTCCGGAAAGTGTTGGGCAGTTCACGCAGTCAATTGGTGCGGCAGTTTTTGGGCGAAACCGGTGTACTGACAGGCATGGCAATGGTATTTGGTTTATTTCTTGCGCAGGCCGCGTTGCCTTACGTAGGCGAGTTGCTCAATATTAAGCCGGGTGCGGCCACCTTGTTCGACCCAACGGTGATTGTCTTTTTAATTACGCTAGGGGTACTCACAACTGCGCTGGCAGGCTTTTACCCGGCGCTGGTTCTATCCGGTTACCAACCTATTCTGGCACTGAAAGGCAAAATTCGGTCATCGGGGCAAGGTGGTATTAATCAATTAACGCTGCGCCGGGGGCTGATTGTGGGGCAGTTTGCCATTTCGCAGTTGCTCATAATCGGAACGATCATTGCGTATTATCAGATGAAGTATTTCCGCTCGGCCGACTTAGGCTACAGCCGGGATGCGGTGCTAGCCGTGAATCTACCCGAGAAAAATCCTGGGCAACTGGAAAGTCTGAAAGCAAAACTGACAGGTCTGCCAGGCATCCAGTCGATTAGTTTCGCCATGACAACACCGTCATCCAGCAGTAACTGGTCAACCGGTTTTCGCTTCGGAAACGCGGATAAAGATTCCGACTATGGCATACTCATGCGTCCCGCCGATACCGCTTATGTTCGCACGTATGGCCTTCACCTGATTGCAGGACGAATGTATCAACCGGGTGATACCATGCGGGAGTTTGTCATCAACGAAGCCTTCATGAAACGCCTGGGCTTTCAGAAACCGGAACAGGTTATCGGTAAGTTCATGACGGTGAATGGTGAAACATTGAAAAAGCCGATTGTTGGCGTCGTCAAGGATTTCAATTCGTTCTCGCTACACCAGCATATTGAACCAATTATACTGACCTCCTATCGCGACCAGTACCGAAGCTTAGGCGTTAAACTCACACCTGGACAAAGTACGGAAGCCATCAGTCAATTGATTGGCAAGGTCGAAACGGCTTGGAATGCGACCTTCCCCGATTTTGTGTTTAAATACGAATTTCTGGATCAGCGACTCGCCAATTTCTACAAAAGCGAAGAGCGGATGTACTCGCTGTTCCAATTGCTGGCCGCTATCGCCATTTTCATTGGCTGTCTGGGGCTTTACGGTGTGGTGGCGTTCATGGCCGAAACCCGAACGAAAGAGGTGGGCATTCGGAAAGCACTGGGGGCAACAACGGCCAATATCTTCGGTCTATTCTCCTTTGATTTCGTCAAACTCGTGCTGGTGGCCCTGGTGCTGAGTTCGCCCCTGGCCTGGTACGTGATGAATCAATGGCTACAGAAATTCGCGTTCAAAATCGACATCGAGTGGTGGATGTTCGCCCTGGCGGGTATCCTTGCAGTTAGCGTTGCGCTGCTCACAGTGAGCTTCCAGAGTATTAAAGCTGCTATGATGAATCCAGTGAAATCATTAAGATCGGAGTAAAGGGAAGAGGGGGATAAAGGGACGAGAGGGAAGATAATGCGTTTATCCTTTTTCCTCTCCTCCCATTCCTCCTCTCCTCCCGCTCCTCCCTTTACAACCTATGCTAACAAACTACATCAAAATCGCCTGGCGGAATCTGGTTCGTAACAAGGTTTACGCATCCATCAACGTGCTGGGGCTGGCGCTAAGCCTGACCTGTGGAATCCTGATCTTTACGCTGGTGGCTTACCACTATGGCGTTGATCGGTTCCACACCAATGCCGACCGCATTTACCGTGTCGTGATGGAAACGAACCACGAGGGAATCAGCCACTCATCAGGGGTGTATTCGCCCCTGGGTCGGGTCATTCGTGACGAACAGACGTTTGCCGAAAAAACGGCCCGTGTGCTATCGATTGGCGAGGCTGTGATCGGGGTAACCACAGCCGGGAAGATCGACAAATACCATCCGGACGTTGCGTTTGCGGAAAGCGATCTGTTTTCCATTCTCGACTTTCCCTTGCTTCAGGGCGATGCCCGAACGGCCCTTACGGCTCCGAACACAGCGATTCTTACAGAACGGATGGCCCAGAAGTTTTTCGGGACGGCGAACCCGATGGGCAAAACGTTTCGGTTCGATAACCGGATGGATTTTACCGTGACGGGCGTCCTGCGCGATCTTCCCGCCAACACCGACCGTCGGGAGGAGATCTACCTCTCGTTTGCCAACGCTAAGCAATTCGACGACTATTTCAATGAAGAAAACTGGGGTAATTACTCGGCTAGCCTTCAGGTCTTTACCCTGCTAAAACCCACTACGTCCGTAGCCACGGCAGAGGCTGCGCTGGCCAGCGTCATGAAAAAATATGTGACCGACGCGAGCAATAAGCACAACGTCCTGAAGCTCCAGCCCATTGCCGATATGCACCTCAACACCGATTACAGCGGGCGCATCGACAAAACAAATCTTTGGGTACTGTCACTAATTGGCTTTCTGCTGATTGTGGTCGCCTGTGTGAACTTCATTAATCTGGCCACGGCGCAGGCGCTCAAACGAGCCAAAGAGATTGGTGTTCGGAAGGTATTGGGCAGTCGGCCAGCGCAGCTCTTCTGGCAATTTATGGCCGAAACAGGCCTGATCAGCGTACTGGCTACGCTGCTGGCGCTTGGTGTGGCGGGTTTGGCGCTGCCTTTACTAAGCCAGCTATTGCAAATCAACTTATCGCTCAATCTGTTCAGCGACTTCCGGCTTCCGCTGTTCCTGCTCCTGTCAACAGTACTGGTTACGTTCCTGTCTGGAGCCTACCCCGGCCTGGTGCTAGCGGGTTTCAGACCCGTTCTGGCTCTGAGCGGCCGACTGGCACAACGCCATATTGGTGGCTTTCCATTGCGCCGGGTGCTGGTGGTGGGGCAATTAGCCCTGTCGCAGTTGCTGATTATTGGTACCATTGTCATTACCAATCAGATGCGGTATGCTCGTCAGGCCGACATGGGATTCACCAAAGAGGGTGTCGTCATGCTGCCGTTACCGGTTCAGGATAACGCGAAAATGAGCACGCTCAAATCCCAGTTCCTGCAACTCGCTGGCGTCGAAAAGGTGTCGTTCTGCTACCAGGCCCCCGCCGATTTGGGCATTAACGCCACAACGATCCGGCTCGCCGGGCGGGCGGAGGACGAGAAGTTTCTGATCGTGACCAAAGACGCCGACGAAGCGTACATACCCACGTTTGGGCTTACCCTGCTGGCCGGTCGCAACATTGTTCACTCCGATACGACCAATGAGTATGTGCTGAATGAAGTGGCCCTGAAATCACTAAACCTGAAATCACCGCAGGAAGCCATTGGCACGATCATGTACACCAGCAAAGGCAAACGGAAAGGACCGATTGTAGGGGTAATGAAGGATTTTCATAACGGCTCGTTCCGGCAGTCGATCCCACCCATCTGCATCCGGGCCAATTTGGGAGCCTATCAGGCTTGTGCCATCCGACTTAATACGAGTACCCTCAGAACGTCATTGCCTGCGATGGAGAAAATCTGGACGGCAACCTTCCCGGAATTCATTTATTCGTACCAGTTTCTGGATCAACGGATCGCCAATTTCTACGCGCTGGACGAGCTGATGCTAACCTTGCTTGGTGTCTTCGCCCTGATCGCTATTTTCATTGGCTGCCTGGGTTTATTTGGCTTAGTCTCGTTCATGGTGGCGCAGAAAACCAAAGAAATCGGCGTCCGGAAAGTACTGGGGGCCAGTGTACCCTCCATTCTCTGGCTGTTTGGGCAGGAGTTTGTTCGACTCACGCTGGTTGCCATTGTCATTGCCTCGCCCATCGCGTGGTACGCCATGAATCAATGGCTACAGGGTTTCACCTATAAAATTGACATTGCCTGGTGGATGTTCGCCCTATCGGGCCTGTTAGCGCTTGGCATTGCGTTATTGACCGTAAGTTTCCAGAGTGTGAAAGCCGCCTTGATGAATCCGGTGAAAAGTTTAAGATCGGAATAAAGGCCGGGCCGCCGTCGCGGAGAAAGGGAGTAAAGGGAGGAAGGAGGAAAGGGCAACACTACCTCCCTTTACCCCCCTCCTCCCTTTCCTCCTTTCTCCCTTTACTCCCTTTACTCCCTTTCCCTCCTATGTTCAAAAGCTATCTCAAAATCGCGATTCGCAACCTTGGTCGAAACCGTCTGACCACGGCGCTCAACGTAGCGGGCTTATCGGTAGGTGTAGCGGCCTGTCTGGTCATTTATCTGATCGTTCAGTTTGAGCTTAATTTCGATCAGAACAACCCGAATGCCGGGCAGATATACCGGCTGGTATCGAAGTTCAAGTTTGGCGATGAATTTTACCACAACCCCGGCTTATCGTCCCCAATCCCAGGAGCGGTTCGTACTGAACTGGCAGGCGCAAAAACCGTTGCTGCCTTTCATACAAGCAGTTTTCAGGTTGTTGAAATTCCTCGCTCAGGTGCAGACCCCGCCCGTTTTCATGCCCCAAAGAACGAGTCCGATTGGATAGCCACTACCGATGGGGCTTTTTTTGCGATCATGCCCCGGCAATGGCTGGCGGGTTCGCCTACTTCGTCGCTGTCAAAACCGGGTCAGCTTGTACTGACGGAGCGGCAGGCTCGCCTGTATTTTGGTGATGCCAGCCCTGCCGTCGTGGGTCGACGGCTTATTGGGAAGCAGTACCAGGATACCCTCTCATTAACCATTTCGGGCTTGATAAAAGACCTCGACGCGCCCAGTAATTTTGATTTCCAGGCCTTCATTTCTCTTGCGACCGTCACCACCAACAAAAAGCGCCGGGAGAATTTAGGGTTCACGGAGTGGAACAATACCAATTCATCGTCGCAGTGTCTGCTCATAGTAGCGCCGGGTACCAATCCGAAACGCTTTGGCGAGCAGATCACGAAAATGGTGGAGAGTCATCTGCCCGCTACCGAAGAGAAAGGGAATCGCTGGTTGCAACTTCAGCCGCTGGCCGATGTGCATTTCAACGCCGACTATGCTGGTGGAATTCACGTAGCCCACCGTCCTACCCTGCTGGTACTCGGATTGGTAGGCGGATTTTTGCTACTGCTGGCCTGCATCAATTTCATCAATATGGCTACGGCACAGTCAACGCAGCGGGCTAAGGAAATTGGGGTACGAAAATCCCTGGGAAGCGCGAACAAGCAGTTAATCTTCCAGTTTTTGGGTGAAACCTTTGTGCTTACGCTGCTGGCAACGGCTATTGCGATAGGACTGGCACAGGGAGCTTTAGCCTACCTCGGCGATATTGTACCCAAGGGTATTGCCCTCGATTTCTCGAAACCACAATTATACGTTTTCCTGCTTACGGTTGCGCTGGTAACAGCCCTATTAGCCGGTATTTACCCCGGCATTCTTATTTCGAAACTTTCACCTGTGCTCGCTCTGCGTAACCAGACAACCCAGACGGCAGGTAGTGCGGGACTTCGGAGAGTTCTTATTGTAGGACAATTTGCTGTAGCGCAGGTGTTTATTGTTGGCGCGTTGCTGGTGGGTCAGCAGTTGCGGTTCCTGATCAACGCCGACCTGGGTTTTCAACGCGAAGCCATCGTGACCTTCCATACACCGACCAGCAGCTTTTTCAACGGCGACCGTCAGAATGCCCGGTTTACGCTGGCCGATCAAATTCGTAAGCTATCGGGTGTCGAACGCGTGAGTATGGCCAATCAGACGCCTATCGCGGGTGGCTGGTCTACCTCTACTCTGGACTACGCGGGCAAAAAGGGAAAGTTAAAAATTAATGTGTACCGCAAAGATGCCGATACGGCCTACCTGGCTTTATACGGTATGAAATTAGTAGCAGGGCGTAACCTGCTTCCGAGTGACACCGCACGGGAATATATTATCAACGAAACCCTGGCGAAACGAATCGGCTTCCAGCATCCAGCCGATGCCGTTGGGCATGTATTAGCCACACTACCCATCGTTGGTGTAGTCCATGACTTCAATCACCGATCGTTACATAATACCATTCAGCCCACGGCACTAATGAGCCAGAAAGACAACTTACATGTCTTCAATGTAAAATTCCGGCGGAGCGGAGCTGACTCCTTCGACAAAACGCTGGCGCAGATCAAAACGCTTTGGGGAACCACTTACCCGGACGAACCCTTTGAGGCCAAATTTTTCGATGAATCAGTAGCTGATCTTTACGGGAAGGAGCGTAACCTGGGTAAGCTCGTTACCCTGGCCACGGGCATTGCGGTGTTCATCAGTTGCCTGGGCTTATTCGGGCTGGTTACCTTCACAGCGCAACGCCGAACAAAGGAAATTGGGGTTCGGAAAGTACTGGGCGCATCCGTGGCCAGTATTGTTACGCTGCTGTCCAAAGACTTTCTGGTGCTCATACTCATTGCGGTCCTGATGGCTACGCCTGTAGCCTGGTGGGGCGTGGATAAATGGTTACAGGACTTCGCCTATAAAATTGACATCGAGTGGTGGCTGTTCGCCGTGGCGGGTCTGCTGGCCGTGGTGATTGCCCTCCTGACCATCAGTTTCCAGAGTATAAAAGCGGCTCTGATGAATCCGGTGAAAAGTTTAAAAACGGAGTAAAGGCCGGGCCGCCGTTGCGGAGGAGAGGGAGGAAGGAGGAGAGGGACGAGAGGGAAAATAAGGAAAGTATTGTTTTTATTTCCTTTCCTTCCTTTCTCCCTTTACTCCCCTTCTTCTTTTCCCTCCCCCAAAGCAACATACGCAAAAATTTGGTGTCTGTATGGTATTGGGCGCATTCGTCCTGCAAATCAATGTAAACCATTAACAGTCAACCAACATGAAAACGCTTGTAACGGCCTTTCTGGCTCTATCTGCTTCGGTGGCGATGGCCCAGCACGGCACCTCTATCAGTCGCAACATCAACGACGATGGCAAAACACTATCGATTCGGGTTAAAGGTACGGTTGATGATAAGCCGATTGATTATGATCGCACGTTCGATGTATCTAACCTAAACAAAGATGAGCGCGATGCACTACGTGAACACATTCTGGATTCGCTGAATGTTAGTATGCCTGCGCCGCCCAGGCCGCCTAGAGCACCCCGTGCAGCCCTGGCTCCACACGCTCCAATGCCACCCAGAGCGCCTATAGCGCCCAGAGCCCCAAGAAGTCCTGAGTCAATCGCGATCATCAGCAGCGATCAGGAAACGGTATCGCTTACTAACGGAGACAATCAGACGATGGCTGTGGGCGGGAAACATCCCTACACCAAGGAGGTCAAGTATGATTCGGATGCTGGGCAATTATACCTGCGTTACAAGTTTCAAAAAGATGGCGATGATGTTACCTACGAACGCACTATTGATGTGCAGAACAAATCACAGCAGGAACGGCAACGACTGATCGAAGACATCGAAAAATCGATAGGCGTGCCCAAAGCTGGGAAATAGAGACGCAGGAAGCGTGGAGCAAGGTCAAACCGTTTTCTACCTTCCATCCCCCATGCCCTAAACTCCTTGTCTTATGCTTCTTAACTATCTCAAAATCGCCTGGCGGAATCTTCGGAAAGATAAATTTTACAGCCTGATTAACATTCTGGGACTGACCATTGGGGTTACCTGTGGCCTGTTGTTACTACTGTACGTGACGGATGAACTGAGTTTCGACCGCTACCACACCAATGCGTCCCAGATTTACCGGATCGTTTCGCATATTACTGAGCCCGACAAAGTAAACCGCTGGAGCAGCACACAACCGCCTTTAGTTAAAACGCTGAAGCAGGATTACCCCTTCGTCAAAAATTACGTGCGGTTCTTTCCGTATGGTCGGATGATGTTTCGGCAGGGAGAGAAACGATTTTATGAAGATGATATCTATGCCGCCGATTCTACCGTATTCGATGTATTCAGTTACAAATTTATCGAAGGTGATCCCAAAACGGCGCTGGCGCAACCTGGCAGCGTAGTATTGACCCACAAGGCAGCGCAGAAATTCTTCGGTTCTCGAACTGCGCTGGGGCAGTCGCTGCAAACGAATGATACAACGTTTTATAAAGTAACGGGTGTTCTGGAAGATGTTCCGAAGAACTCACACTTTACCTTCAACGCCCTGATTTCGGCAGGCCAGAACGAACGAAGTCAGGATACAAACTGGGGTGCTTTTTACATCTATAGTTATCTGGTATTGCCCGAACACTTTGACACCAAAATTCTGGAAAGTAAGTTTCCACAGGTATACGACAAATACGTAGGCCCGATTTTCAAGCGGATGGGTATCAAGGTCACCTATGAGTTGCAACCACTGGCTAACATTCACCTGTACTCCAATCTAGAAGGCGAATCTAACGGCAACATTGGCTACGTATACACCTTTAGCGCGGTCGCGTTTTTTATGCTACTGCTGGCCAGTATCAACTACATGAACTTGGCAACGGCCCGCTCAGCCAGGCGGGCTAAGGAAGTTGGGCTTCGGAAAGTAATGGGTTCGGTTCGGGGCCGGCTGATGGCGCAGTTCCTAACCGAGTCAGTACTCATGACAGTTCTGGCACTGGCAGCCAGTTTGATTCTGGTAGTTGTACTACTGCCTTTTTTCAATTCTGTTTCGGGGAAGGAAATTCAGTTCCGCGAATTGCTACGACCAGAGTTTCTATTGATTGGCCTCACCATTGTTGTATTCACGGGTTTCATAAGCGGCAGTTATCCGGCCTTTTACCTGTCTTCGTTTGAGCCAGCAGCCGTACTTAAAGGATCATTTAACGCCAAAGGCGGGAGTTTTTTCCGAAAAACGCTGGTGGTAGTCCAATTTGCCATTTCGCTGATCATGCTCATTTGCACCTGGATTGTTTATAAACAACTCAATTTCATGCGCAATCATGACTTAGGCTACGATCAGGAGCAGGTCTTGACAATTGATTACCAGGGCCGCCAGCCCAGAGAGCAATTCAATACGCTGAAAAATAGTCTACTCGCCAATCCGAATATCCGACAAGTAGCTTCAGCCTCAGCACCTACGAGTAACATTGGGGGTCGGGTTATTTTCACGGTAGAATCAAACACCGGACTAAAAGAAATGGGATTCAAGCCTATGGGAATCGACTACGATTACCTGAGAACGATGGGAATGAAAATCGTACGTGGCCGTGATTTCTCTGAAAAAATTCCGGCAGATACGCTCAACTCAGTCATCATCAATCAGGCCGTGGTGGAGCGCATGGGCTGGAAAGAGCCGCTGGGCAAAAAAGTCATACTGGGCAGCCAGCCTCAGCCTGGTCAGCAGGGACCACCCCCACCCACAGCGCAAGTTATTGGTGTTGTAAAGGATTTTCACCAGCAGTCCCTGTACAATCCAATTGAGCCAATGATTTTGCTATGTCGGCGGGCGAATCCAGTCATTCATATCAAAATTCAGGCGCAGAATGTTGAAAAAACAGTGGCGTTCATTGGGCAGCAATGGCGTGAACTGTATCCGGACCGTCTGTTTGAATACCGTTTCTTAGATCAGGATTTTGAGTCGGCTTACCAGGCGGATGAACTTCGTGGCCGCATTTTCACGACCTTCTCAGCGCTAACGATCCTGATTGCCTGTCTGGGACTATTTGGCCTGGCAACCTTCACTACCGAGCAGCGAGTCAAAGAAATTGGCGTGCGGAAGGTACTTGGGGCTTCGGTATCGAGCGTGGTGGTGCTGCTATCCAGAGATTTCACGAAACTGGTGTTGTTTTCTTTCCCTATCGCGGTTCCCGTGGCCTGGTATTCCATGTATAAATGGTTGCAAAACTTTCCGTATAAAACAGACATTGGCATATGGGTTTTTATAGCAGCCTGCCTCCTTACTTTGCTAATCTGCTGGTTAACCGTAATTTACCAAAGTGTAAAAGCCGCCCTAACGAATCCAGTGAAATCACTTCGTTCGGAGTAAAAGGAGGAGAGGGAGGATGGAAACACCCTTTTGTCCCTGTCCTCCTTTTACTCCTTCGTCTCTGTCCTCCTCTCCCTTTCTTATGCTAACGAACTACCTCAAAATCGCCTGGCGAAACATTATTCGCAACAAAGCTTTTTCGGCTATCAACATTCTGGGGCTGGCGCTCGGCATGGCCTGTAGTTTACTCATCTTTTTGTGGATAAAGGATGAGCTCACTGTGGATAACTACCATGCCAATGGCCCACAGTTGTATAACGTCATGCAGCGTCAGAAATACGATGGGAAAGTAGAAGCAGGTCGTTTTACACCGGGCGTTTTACCCGACGAATTGAAAAAACAGTTTCCGGAGATTTTGTACGCAGCTGGCTATACGGGCTGGGAAGCGCAAATGACCTTCGCCGTTGGTGATAAGATCAACAAAGAAACAGGACACTGGGCTGGAGCCGACTGGTTTAAGATGTTTAGTATTCCGCTACTGGCCGGTACACCCGAAACTGCACTCAATGCGCCAACCAGCATGGCCATTTCCCGAAAAGTAGCTGAATTTTATTTCGGCAACCCGGTAGCGGCCCTTGGTAAGAGCATCCGTATCGACAATAAGCGTGATTATCAGATAACGGCCGTGTTTGAAAACTTACCCGCGCATTCATCAGATCACTACGAATTCCTGATAAACTGGCAGGATTGCCTCAGCCGGAATCCCTGGATGAAGGAGTGGGGGAACAACGGTCCGCATACGTGTATTATGCTGCGCTCAGATGGAAACGTAGCCAATCTGGATGCCAAACTCAGGCCGTTTTTGCGGAAGTACAATAAAGATATTGGCAAAAGCTTCGATGCCGAGCTTTTCTTACAACCTTATCCCGATGGCTATTTGTACTCAAATTTCAAAAACGGGATTCAGGATGGTGGCCGGATCGAGTATGTACGCTTGTTTGGCGTGGTTGCGGTATTCCTGCTTCTGATTGCCTGCATTAATTTCATGAATCTGGCAACGGCCCGCTCGGTTAAACGGGCGCGGGAAGTGGGGGTTCGGAAGGTGATTGGCGCATTGCGTAGTTTACTGGCTGCCCAATTTATTGGCGAAGCATTGCTATTTGCCGTATTGGCTTTACTGGTGGCCACAACGCTGGTGGTAGTCTCGTTGCCCGCCTTTAATTCCTTGACAGGCAAAGACATTAGCCTACAGGTTACAGATGCTTCACTCTGGTTATTGTTGATTGGTATAACGTTGGTTACCGGCCTCATTGCAGGGAGTTATCCCGCCTTATTTCTATCGTCACTTCAGCCGGTGAAGGTGCTGAAGGGTAGCCTTACATTTGGTTCGGGCGCACGCTTATTTCGGCAGGGGTTAGTGGTGTTTCAGTTTGTACTTTCCATGCTACTCATTGTAGGCACCATCGTCGTGTATCGGCAAGTGAACTACATCCAGACCGAAAATTTGGGCTATGATCGGGAGAATTTACTCTATGTGCCCGTAGAGGGCGAACTCGCCACACCCTTAAAATACAAGACCTTTAAAGATGAGTTACTACGCATGCCAGGTATTCAGTCGGTATCGTCCATGACCGAAGCTCCCACCAATATTGGAAGCAGTACCGGGGGCGTTAGCTGGACGGGTAAAGACCCAAATGTCAATATCGAAATTACCCAGACAGCCGTTGGCTATGATTTAATGAAAACGCTCAAAGCCAGGCTAGTAGCTGGCCGTGATTTCTCGCCGGAGTTTAGTATGGATACAACCAATTACATCATCAATGAAGCCACTGCTGCCCGAACGGGTTATAAAAATCCTGTTGGGCAGCCAATAACGATGTGGGGCAAACCCGGAAAAATAATTGGTGTCATGGAAAACTTTCATTTCCAATCCATGCACACGGCCATTTCCCCACTGATTCTTCGGCTAAGTACCGAACCCAGTTCGCAACGCTACCTGATTCGTACCCAACCCGGCCAGACAAAACAGGCGGTAGCGAGTATCGAAGCACTGTGGAAACAGCAGAATCCGAAGTTTCCGTTTTCCTATCAATTTGCCGACGACGAGTACCAGAAGCTTTACAAAAGCGAGTCGATAGTGGGTAGTCTGGCCAACTACTTTGCCTCTCTCGCCATTTTCATTTCCTGCCTGGGGCTCTTCGGATTAGCCACCTTCACCGCTGAGCAGCGCACCAAAGAAATTGGCGTTCGGAAAGTGCTGGGGGCATCGGTAGGCAATATCATTGGCCTTCTCTCGCAGGACTTCCTGAAACTCGTGCTGATTGCCATTGTCATTGCTACACCCCTGGCCTGGTATGCCATGACTCAGTGGCTGGAAGGCTTTGCCTACAAAATTGATCTGGCGTGGTGGATGTTCGCGCTGGCCGGTGTACTGGCAATTGGCATTGCGTTGCTCACGGTAAGTTTCCAGAGTGTGAAGGCTGCGTTGCTGGACCCGGTAAAAAGTTTACGGAGTGAGTAATGTCCACAACTGTACGATTTACGTCCGTTTGCGGACACTCCAGCTGCAAGCCTCAGCACAAACAACTAACAATCAGCTCATTATCCATTTGGCATAGCATTTGGGCTTGCTTAACCAGTAAGACGTACCAGGCAGTACGTTTTCTCTTCTTAACGTCAACGGGCTACGGATATGCTAGGCAATTACATAAAGATTACGGTTCGGACATTCTGGAAAAACAAGTTGTTTAGCGGGCTTAATGTCGTTGGTTTGGGCATTGGGATGGCGGCTGTCTGGTTAATGGTTTTGTATGTGGCCAATGAACTGAGCTATGACCGTTTTCATGCCAAGGCCGATCGTATTGTGCGGGTAGTGCATTATGCACAATGGCCGGGTGGAAATTTGAAACTCGCCCCTACCTCAGCGCCGTTTGGCCCAGCCCTCAAAAACGATTATCCAGAGGTTGAAAAAGCCGTTCGGATCAATACGGAAGGGGGCGGACAGATTACGTTCAACGATAAAAAGATAGATGTCAACAACATCTTCTTCACCGATCCCTCGGTGTTTGATGTGTTTACGTTCCCGTTTCTGTATGGCGATCCGGCGTCGGCACTGACCAAACCACAAAGTATTGTGCTGACCAAAAGCGTGGCCGAGAATCTGTTCGGCGATGCCAGCAAAGCGGTTGGTAAGGTTATTGAGTTCAGCAACCACTTTCCGAATACCGTTACGGGCGTTATCGAAGATGTTCCGACCAATTCGCATTTTCAGTTTGGCGCTTTACGCTCGCTTCCAGACAATTATACGGCAGGCTGGCAGAGTTTCGAACTCTACACCTACCTGCTTCTAACTGAAGGCAGCAACTACAAAACGCTGGAAGCCAAGCTCCCCGGTTTTTATCAGAAGTACCTGAAAAAAGAAATGGGCAATAATGTTGTTTATCGAATGGAACTCCAGCCCCTCACCTCTATACATCTTCACTCGCAGTTAGACTATGAAATCGGCGCCAACGGAAACGCCCGTACGGTATCCATTTTTGCCGCCGTAGCCGCCCTTATTCTGCTGATCGCCTGTATCAACTACGTGAATTTATACACCGCCCGGTCCCTCAAACGAACCCGCGAAGTTGGGGTCCGCAAGGCGATTGGCTCGTATAAATGGCAGCTCATCGGGCAGTTTCTGACGGAGTCGATCCTGATGACGCTGTTGGCGGGTTTGGTGAGCGCGAGTCTGGTTGTCATGGCCTTACCGTACTTCAATCAGATGGCCGACAAAACACTGTCATTGGGCAACCCGCTTATTACCTTGCTGATAGTTAGTGTACTGTCTGTGTGCCTTGGTGCCGTCAGCGGTCTCTATCCTGCCCTGCGCCTATCCGGTTTCCGGCCTGTAGCGGCTCTTAGAGGGCAACTCGGCAATCAGTCGGGAAGTATTTTCTTCAAGCAGTCGCTGGTGGTGTTTCAGTTTGTGGCCACGGTCGCGCTCATTGCCTGTTCGGGCATTGTGTACCGGCAAATGCGGTTTGTGATGCATTCTGATTTAGGGTTTAATAAAGAGCAGGTGCTCACCTTCCATGTCAACAGTGAAGACGTCCGTCAGCGAATAGATGCCCTAAAGGAAGCCCTGCAACGAAGTCCATTGGTTGAAGGCGCAGCCGCAGCCAGCAACCCAATTGGCAACAATAATATCGGTGGCAATGGGATGTTCTTCGAGCAGAATGGTGCCTTTTCGTCCAGTACACAGGTTGTCCAGAAATTCCAGATCGACTCAGACTACCTTAAGACACTGCAAATCAAATTACTCAGTGGCCGCAACTTCTCGGATTCGTTTAAAAGCGACCAGATGGGTGCTGTACTTGTCAACGAAACCCTTGCCAAACAATTCGGCTGGACAGACGCTGTCGGCAAACGGGTGAAATACTACATCGATCAGGAAAAACACACTGCCGAAGCCCGTGTGGTGGGTGTGGTGAAGGATTTTCATACGTACTCACTTCAGCACAAAATTGAGCCGCTGGTGTTACAGATGCCCGCTCCGATGGATAAAGACAACATGTATGTTCGGGTTCAGGCCGGGAAAGTAACCGAAGCTCTGGCCTACATCCAATCGGTATACCGCACGTTTGATCCGACTGCTACCCTGGATTTTCACTTCCTCGACGAGAACTTCTCGCAGCAGTACAAAGCCGAACAAAAACAGGGCGAAGTCTTACTGACATTTACACTCCTGGCGGTCCTGATTGCCTGCCTGGGTTTGTTCGGTCTGGCCGCTTTTGCCGCTGAACAGCGCACCAAGGAAATTGGGGTTCGGAAAGTACTGGGCGCTTCGGTCATGAGTATCGTGACCATGCTCTCCAAAGACTTTTTAAAACTGGTCCTTATCTCCATCGTCATTGCCTCGCCCCTGGCCTGGTATGCCATGAACCAGTGGTTACAGGGCTTCGCTTACAAAGCTGATATTACGTGGTGGATTTTTGCCGTGTCAGGGTTGATCGCCATCGTTATCGCGCTCCTGACGGTGAGTTTCCAAAGTGTAAAAGCTGCATTGACGAATCCAGTGAAGAGTTTACGAAGTGAATGAGGCATTATAGTTTGCCAGTCCGTTTTACCCCTAAATCCCCTGAAGGGGACTTTGCTCATTTGCGGATAAAGTCCCCTTCAGGGGATTTAGGGGTAAAACGGACTAGAATAAAGTAGCTCTAAACAGATTTATTACTAAGCCATTGGCAACTATCAACTTAATATCATAGCCCAAGAATCCAAACACACAACACTCTGATTATGAACCATTTAACCAAAACTACTACAACCCTTTTCTTCGTACTATCCGCCCTATTGGTGCGCGCCCAGACACCGGCAAAAGTATTGCCGTCATTCGATAAAGTCATTACCAGCCCACACGTCAGTATTGTGTTGGTAGCAGGTGACCAGGAAAACATTCAGTTGCAGTACCAGAATATCGAGCCAGAAAAAGTCAACTATGTTGTTGAAAACAAAACCCTGAGCATCTACCTCGACGATGCCCGGATCACGGTAAAGAACCGGAAATGGAAAGATGGGGATATGGAATTTACAAGACCCATTTACGATAAGAGTGTCAAAGTAACGGCTTACGTAACCTACAAAAGCCTGAAAAACCTGCAAATCCGGGGTGAAGAAGAAGCGACCTGCCAGAGCGAGCTAACAAGTGATTCGTTCAAACTGAAGGTGTACGGGCAAGCCACGGTTAATCTGGCGGGGCTGACCGCGGATAAACTCAAAGTCAGTCTATACGGCGAAAATAAAGTGACGATCCGGTCGGGCAAGGTGGCCAGACAACACTATCGTATTTACGGAGACAATACACTTGACACCGAGAAACTGACCGGTGAACTGGTTTCAGTTCATTCCTATGGTGATAGTCAGTTAAAGGTGTACGCATCCAATCGGATCGGCGTCATGGCATTCGGTGAATCCAACATCAAGTATGCGGGTGATGGTAACCTGCGCAAAGGCCTGGTAATTGGCGAAGTAACCATCCGCCGGACTGAATAATAACTGCGTGGAGCAGGGAGCAAGGGTCGCGGCTAGCACCCTGCCCCGAGCACCCTGCTCCACGCCCCCTGCCCTATGCTACAAAGCTATTTCACCACCGCCCTCCGTGCGCTGAAGCGCAACTGGAATTATACGACCATCAACATTGCCGGACTTACTCTGGGTCTGGCTTGTTGTTTAGTACTGTTTCTGGCCATTCGCTATGAATTGAGCTACGACAGGCACAATGCCAACGCCGATCATACATATCGACTTGTTGCTCATTTTAAAGGACCGGAAGGTGATAATCGTAGCGTAGGCGTTCCACTGCCTGCTTTAGCGGCCCTTCGGAACGACTTTCCGGAATTGAAACACCAGCTAAGCATGGTTTACGGGCTGTATGGGGCGATGGTGAAAGTGAATACAAAGAAGGCCAGCAAGTTTCAGGAAGAAGGTGGCGAAGTTGCTTTCGTAGAGCCCGAATACTTCCGTCTGTTTGATTATCAATGGAAATCAGGCAATCCGAAAACGGCTGTGACGAACCCACAAACGGTTGTCTTGTCGGAGCGCATGGCGCATAAATACTTTGGCGACGAAGATCCGGTAGGCAAATCGATTCGGGTAGAGAATAAAATGGATTTCGTTGTGACGGGCGTTGTGCAGGACCCACCCGCAACAAGTAGCCTGCCGTTTGGGGTCATGCTATCCTTTCCATCCCTGAAGCAATACGGGGCCAACGGCGGCTGGGATGAATGGGGTTCTACCTACAGCGGTGCTCAGATCTACATGGCCTTGCCCGAGAACGTAGCCTCGGCCCAACTAGAGCAGCGACTGGCACCGTTTGTAAAAAAATACATGGAACCAGAGCAGGCTAAACTTCTGCACTACGAATTACAGCCGCTGACCAGTATCCACTTCGATCCCCAAACAGAAAACTCAGCGGGCCGGACAGTTAGCAAACAAATGATTTGGGCCATGGCGCTGATCGGCTTGTTTATTCTGGTTACAGCCTGCGTGAACTTCATCAATCTGGCTACAGCCCAGGCCATAAAACGGGCCCGAGAAGTGGGCGTGCGGAAGGTTCTGGGCAGCTCAAGGGCCCAGTTAGTTCGACAGTTTCTGGGCGAAACCGGCCTACTCACAGGCATAGCCGTCGGACTGGCTTTTCTGATGGCGAATACATCGATGTCCTACGTAGCCGAATTGCTCGACATGAAGGCGGCCTCGCTGGTTTTATTCGACCCAGCGGTAATTGGCTTTGTGGTTTTACTAGCCATACTGACAACGGTACTGGCTGGGTTTTATCCTGCCCTGGTGTTGTCGGGTTATCAGCCGGTAGTGGCCCTGCGAGGAAAAATAAAGATGACAGGTAGCCGTCAGTTAACCCTTCGCCGGGGCCTGATTGTGTTTCAGTTTGCCATTTCGCAGATGCTCATCATCGGTACAATCATCGCCTACAGCCAGATGAAGTACGTCCGAACGGCGGATCTGGGGTATAATAAAGACGCTGTACTGACGGTAAACATACCAGAGAATAAACCGGGCCAACTGGAAGTACTCCAGGCCAAATTGGCGGCCCTGCCTAACGTAAAATCGCTGAGTTATGGCATTTCGATCCCATCGTCGGATGGCAACTGGTGGACGGGTTTTCGCTACGAGAATGCCGAGAAAGACGCTGATTTTGGCGTGGTCATGCGGTTCGCCGACACGGCCTATTTCAACACGTATGGACTGAAACTGATTGCCGGGCGGATGTATCAGCCCGCCGATACGACACGGGAACTGGTTGTGAATGAATCGCTGGTGAAGAAATTAGGACTTCGGAACCCGCAGCAGATTCTTGGTAAGTACATGATCGTAGGTGGCCCCACGCATCCTAAAAAGCAGGTTGTAGGGGTTGTCAGGGATTTCAATACATTCTCGCTGCATCAGGAAACTAACCCCTGTATCCTGACGACCCGGCGCGACGCGTATCATACACTAGGCATTAAACTATCAACGCAGCAGAGCGGTACCGAAGCCATCAATCGGTTGATTAACGATGTGGAAACCAACTGGAATGCCACCTTCCCCGATTTTGTCTTAACCTACGAGTTTCTGGATCAGCGACTGGCAAACTTCTACAAAAGTGAAGAACGCATGTATTCGCTATTCCGGTTGCTGGCGAGTATTGCCATATTTATTGGCTGTTTAGGGCTTTACGGCGTCGTGGCGTTTATGGCCGAATCAAGAACCAAAGAGGTAGGTATTCGGAAAGTATTGGGCGCATCGACAACTCATATTTTTGGCCTTTTCTCGGTCGATTTTGTTAAGCTGGTCCTGGTAGCGCTGGTCATCGCGTCGCCCATAGCCGGCTATGTGATGAGCAAGTGGCTGTCCGACTTCCCGTACAAAATCGACATCGCCTGGTGGATGTTTGTCCTGACGGGTATACTAGCCGTAGCCATCGCGCTCATAACTGTGAGTTTCCAAAGCATCAAAGCCGCCTTGATGAATCCGGTTAAATCACTTCGTTCGGAATAAAATAGAGGAGGAAAGGGACGAGTGGAGGAAAGGTAAAATAAGGAAGGCATTGTTTTTTTATTCCTTTCCTCCTCTCGTCCTTTCCTCCCCCTCCTCCTTTCCTCCCCCTCCTCCCTTCTATGCTTCATTCCTATCTCAAAATAGCCTTTCGGAATCTGATTCGGAACCGAACGTTCTCCACCATTAACATTGTGGGGCTGGCGCTGGGCATGGCGTCCAGTCTGCTTATTTTCCTCTGGATACAGGATGAGCTGAGCGTAGGAACGCAATACCCAAACGCAATCAATCTCTATCGTGTGATGGAAAATGAGATTGCCGATGGTCGGATTGTCACGGATGAGGATACTCCTGGACTCTTGGCCGATGAACTCAAGCGGCAGTTTCCTGAGATTATTCATGCAGCAGGATTATCGTCGAAAGAAGGGCATATACTAACGGTCGGGCGTAAAGTAGCCCGCCAAACCGGACACTATGCCGGGGCCGACTGGTTTAAGCTATACCGGATTCCCTTGCTGGCCGGAACGGCCCAAACGGCTCTCAACGCGCCCAACAATCTGGCCATCTCCAGAAAACTAGCCGAAATCTATTTCGGCAATCCGCAAGCTGCGCTGGGGAAATCTGTTCGATTTGACAACAATACCGACTTTCAGGTAACGGCGGTGTTTGAGAATCTCCCAGCCAATTCGCTCGATAAGTATGATTTTTTGCTTAACTGGGAGCGCTATTTGAAAGTTAATCCCTGGCTTAATGGCTGGGAGAACGGCGGCCCCGATACGCGTCTCGAACTCCGGCCTGATGCCAATCTCAGTCAGGTTAATGATAAGCTTAAAACATTCCTGAAGGGCAGGAACAAGGACATTAGTGCCACGTTCAACATTCAATTATTTCTACAACCCGAAACAGGCGCGTATCTGTATTCAAATTTTAAAAACGGTCAGCGCGATGGTGGCCGTATTGAGTATGTGCAGTTGTTCGTCATTGTCGCGGTGTTCCTGCTGCTCATTGCTGGGATCAATTTCATGAATTTAGCCACCGCCCGCTCTACGAAACGAGCACGGGAAGTAGGCGTTCGGAAAGTAGTTGGCGCGGAGCGGGCATCCCTGATTGGGCAATTTATGGGCGAGGCTTTACTCCTCACGATTCTGGCGCTTGGTCTGGCCGTTATGCTGGTAAACCTAGTGCTGCCCGTATTCAATCAATTAACTGATAAGCAGTTAGCTATTCCGATTCATCAGGCTTCTTTCTGGGCATTATTGGCCGGTTTATTACTCGTGACGAGTTGCCTGGCGGGTAGTTATCCAGCCTTGTTTCTGTCGTCGCTCAATCCGGTACGCGTACTCAAGGGAACCATGCGTTTTGGGGCAGGAGCTTTATTGTTTCGGCGTGGTCTGGTGGTCTTTCAGTTTGTGTTATCAATGCTGATGATTGTGGGTACAGTAGTTGTGTATCGTCAGCTCCAGTTTATACAAACGAAGAATCTGGGCTATGATCGGGAGAACATAATCAATATTCCCGGCGAAGGTGAATTAGCCAGCAACTACTCAACGTTTAAACAGGAATTGTTGCGAATAGCGGGTATTCAGTCCGTTACCCACATGATGACGAACCCGTTACAGAATGGAAATACAACCGATGGTGTGCGCTGGGTGGGCAAAGATCCAAGCCTTGCCATTCAATTCAATAACACCGTAGTTGGATACGATTACACCAAAACATTTAAACTAAAACTGATTCGTGGCCGTGATTTTTCGCCAAGCTTTAGCACCGATTCAAGCAATTATCTCATCAATCAGGCAGCCGCTAAACGGATCGGGTATAAAGACCCAATCGGGCAACCGCTTACATTTGGCAAAAAGCCCGGAAAGATTGTCGGACTGATCGAAGATTTCCATTTCAACTCATTACACGTACCCATCCGACCACTCATTATTCGTCTGGGTGAGCATTGGTGGCCAAACAACATTCTGATACGAACCCAACCCGGCCAGACAAAACAGGCTTTGGCTAGTATCCAAGCACTGTGCCAGAAATTAAATCCCAAAACTCCCTTTTCATATTCATTTCTGGACGCCGAGTACCAGAACCTTTACAAAAGCGAAACAGTGGTTGGCACACTGGCTACCCTTTTTGCCTGCATGGCCATTTTTATTGCCTGTCTGGGTCTGTTTGGTCTGGCGGCTTTCACGGCCGAGCAGCGCACCAAGGAAATTGGGGTTCGGAAAGTGCTGGGTGCATCGGTAGCCAGTATTGTGACCTTACTCTCCAAAGATTTTGTCAGGCTTGTACTGGTTGCCATTGTCATTTCTTCGCCCATTGCCTGGTATGTCATGAATCAATGGCTACAGGGTTTTGCGTATAAAACTGACCTATCGTGGTGGGTATTCGCTTTAGCCGGAGTGCTGGCGGTCGGTATCGCGCTCATAACGGTAAGTTTCCAAAGCATCAAAGCCGCGTTGATGAATCCAGTTAAATCACTTCGTTCGGAATAAAGGGGAAGGAAAGGAGGAAAGGGAGGAGGGGGAGGAAAGGAGGAGAGGAGGAGAGGTAAAATAAGGAAGGCATTGTTTTTTTATTCCTTTCCTCCCTTCCTCCCTTCCTCCCTTCCTCCCTTCCTCCCTTCCTCCCTTCCTCCCTTCCTCCCTTCCTCCCTTCCTCCCTTCCTCCCTTCCTCCCTTCCTCCCTTCCTCCCTGTCCGCAGCCGTACGAAAAAGTGTCCGCTATCGGACAACCGATTTCTTCATATATAGAGAACATATTGATAAACAATCAGATACGCAGTTGGCACGATGATAGAGGGAGTAATTCTACTTACCTCAAATTCTACGCAATTTCTGCCAGTTCTATGAAAACGCTCTTTACCCTGTTGCTACTCTCGATTGGTTTCGGGGCAGTAGCCCAACGGTCGTCCAGCAAAAACGTCACGACCGATGGTCGGGAGCTTCGTATTCGCGTTGACATTGAGCAGCAAGGACGCTCCGTCCATTACAACCGCTCGTTCGATATCGAAGACATGGATAAAGACGACGTGAAAGCGCTGGAAAATCACATTATCGATTCGCTGGATCGGTTTGTCGATAATCAATCGAATGAGCTGATCATTAATCGGAAACACGAAGCCCGGGCGAGAAAAAGACAAACCGAAGTGCAGATGACGTCTTATTCTCGTGCTGATGAATCGGCGCGTGAGCGGATGGAAGCCAATTCCAATTCATCCCTCTCTCCCAGCGATGTAGCGCCATCATCGGTCTTGGTTAAAGAAGACAAGGAAAATGGGCGGCTTTGGATGCAGTACACTTTCGAGAAAGATGGTGAAGAACTAATCATTGAACGTACGGCCAATGTGCTCGGCAAATCGGAGCGCGAAAAGCAGGCCATCATCAAAGAGACAGAGCGCAGCTTCGGTATTAAAACGGGAAATCAGTAACCTACGTATAGGCTAGTTCGGGTATGAACCGCACGGGCAGAGCATTCAACTTATTTTCGGACAGGCACCTGTCCAGTATCGGACAAAGCTTTTCGTTAAAAGGTCGTTTCTGAGCAGGAGACGGCCTTTTCTCTTTGTGGCATGGCTGTTGAGTATACCAACCATATAAACGAGTAGGTATCGCCAGACCAAAAGCAGCAACGAATTCGCCTAAAATTCTCTGAATTAAAACTCTTTGGTTAAACACCAACTATCTCAAGAGTTGTGTCACGCTTCAACCCCTAAACTATGCTTCTTAACTACATTAAAATCGCTTTTCGCAACCTGCGAAAGAACCGGGTGTTTTCGCTCATCAATATTGCAGGTCTGGCCCTCGGCATTGCCGCTTTCGTACTGATTTTAGAGTACGTTGCCTATGAACGAAGCGTCAACACATTTCATAAGAACTTACCATCGCTTTATCGGCTCCTAACGCAAACCCGTGAAGGGGATATCTGGGTAGATATGGCCCCGGCCGTAGCCCCACTAGCGAAACAGGAATTTCCGGAAGTGCGGGATTTTTGCCGCGTGGGTGAGCATTCAGCCAACGGCCTTGTAAGCCTCGCCAATGAAAAGGGTAACGGATCGATCCAGTCATTTAGAGAAAGTAAACTGGCCTACGCGGATGCCAGTTTTTTTACACTTTTCACCTTCCCGCTCGTGCAGGGAGTAGCCGCAACAGCGCTAACGCAGCCGAACACCGTGGCCATATCGCAATCGCAGGCCCGAAAATATTTTGGTAGTGCCAAACCCCTGGGT
Organism: Spirosoma sp. KCTC 42546; assembly: GCF_006965485.1. NCBI lineage: Bacteria > Pseudomonadati > Bacteroidota > Cytophagia > Cytophagales > Cytophagaceae > Spirosoma > Spirosoma sp. KCTC 42546. Next base: position 1,116,361 of record NZ_CP041360.1, on the reverse strand, counting down.
CAAACGCTGACGCTTAATAATCAGTTTGGCAAAACGCTATACACCGTTACGGCCGTTTATGCCGACATGCCGACCAATTCAGATCTGTCTTTCGACGCGGTATTTTCACTACAGACGCTGGCAAATCCAGCCAACCTCGGTGGCAATAGCTGGGCGCGATTAGATGGCTTTGACGGCACGTATTTAACTACGTTCCTGCAACTTTCCGACCCACAGCAATCCAGTGCATCGGCCGATTACAAAGCGCTGGAAGCCAAGCTCAATGCCTATAAAAAGAAAAGAACACCCGAAGATGAAAGTCTGTTTTTGTTGCAACCCGCCACGAACATGCATCTGGCGGCATCCCTGAGTGACATCTATCGAACAAGCGGCAGTTTAGGGTTTGTGTATCTTCTGAGTGGTATTGCGGGTCTGATTCTATTGATTGCCTGGTTCAATTATATAAACCTCTCAACGGCAGGCGCGTTAAAACGTGCGAAAGAAGTTGGCGTTCGGAAAGTAGTTGGTGCAGGGCCAGGCCAATTAATTGGGCAGTTTCTGGGCGAGTCACTCCTGCTCAATAGTCTGGGCTTCATAGTTGCTCTGATGCTGGTTATGTCGCTACAAGGTGCTTTTAACCAGTTTGTTCAGAAAGAGCTGTCGTTAACCATACTTAATGCAAACGGGTTCTGGCTTATTGGCCTGATTTTATTACTGGTTGGTGCAGTAGCATCGGGCGGTTATGTAGCGTTCACCCTTACCTCGTTCCAGCCAATCCAGACCTTGAAAGGTGCTTATCAGGCTGGGAAGGGTGGTTTTTTACGCAAAGCACTGGTGGTATCGCAGTTTAGTGCATCGGTCGCTTTAGTTATTGCTACCCTGATCCTTTACCAGCAGTTGCAGTACATGCAGAATAAAGACCTGGGGGTTCAGCTGGCGCAACGTGTAGTCATTAAGGGTCCCGCCATCAATCTAAATGGTTCATTCAAGCCAGGAACAGCTGCACTTGAGCACGACTTAAGCCAGTTGCCTTATGTCAAGAGTTTCTGCCAGACAGGCATTGTACCGGGTAATTTCTACAACTTCACGGCCAATGGAATTACCAAACAGAACCCGCGACCTGGTGATGAAAAGAGAAACTACTCAATGGGAATCATCGACGATCGTTTTCTGAAAACCTATGAAATTGGATTAGTTGCCGGTCGAAATTTCACGATCCAGGAAGCTGAATTGGGGTATGAGAAAAGTGCCAAACTGCTCGTGAATGAAACAGGTGCCCGGCAACTGGGATTTTCTCCGGCCGAAAAAGCTGTTGGGCAGTTGATCAACTGGGGGCAGCCTTACGAGATTGTTGGCGTCGTGAAAGACTATCACCATCAGGGCTTGCAGCAGGCTATTGAACCGGTCATTTTCATGCCCCGCCGGTCGGTGAGCGACTTGACGGTTCAATTAACTACAGATGCCAATCAGGGTGGCCGCATTCAGGATAAACTAGCCGAATTGGAGCGTATCTACAAGGCAAGCTATCCAGCAAATCCGTTCGAGTTTTATTTTGCCGACGAAAACTACAACAAGCAATACCAGAGCGAACAGCAGTATGGGCAGGTGTTTACCTTAGCCTCAGCGCTGGCCATTTTCATTGCCTGTCTGGGCTTATTCGGATTAGCCGCGTTCACAACCGAACAGCGTACCAAAGAAATTGGGGTTCGGAAAGTGCTGGGGGCATCGGTTAGCAGTATTGTTACCCTACTCTCCAAAGATTTTTTGAAACTGGTTCTGCTTGCCATTGTCATTGCCTCGCCTATTGCCTGGTATGCCATGAACAACTGGCTTCAGGCATTCGCCTACAAAATCGACATTGAGTGGTGGGTATTTGCCCTGGCGGGTTTCTTGGCCGTAGGCATTGCGCTGCTAACGGTGAGCCTGCAAAGCGTAAAAGCCGCACTAATGAATCCAGTGAAGAGTTTGCGAAGTGAGTAGAGACGCAATCCCTTGCGTCTCCTGATGCGCCAGCAATTAGCGCCCTGCTACAGGGAGAAGGCCATCCGGGTAAGGAGACGCAAGGGATTGCGTCTCTACATCACCTCTTTAAAAACCTCCTCAAACGCTTTTCCTTTATCGTTGGGCAATCGGGCTGAAAACTCCTGTTCGACGCCTTTCAGCAGCTTAATACATAGCTGTATATCATCGTCGGCCATGTTATGAAGCATCATACCAGCGAGTTTCCCGATTCGCTGCCGACAAATTGCAATCACGGCGAGTCCCTCCTCGGTTAATTCAACTCGTTTGGAGCGTCGGTCTTCGGTATCGTCATACTCCCGGATAAACCCTCGGTTTTTCAGGCGATTCAGCATGTCGGTTCCGCTCGACAGCTCCATCAGATTGCTGTAAATAATTTCTGTTTTTCGGGGGTTTTTCGCCTGACTAATGTGCATCAGCAGCCCAAATTCTTCCAGTTGATTGACGCCCGTACCGTCTAAAGCGGCATAGGCATACACCATGTTCAATTTATTGACTCGCCCAATCAGGCGTAATAGCTGACCATTTGGGTGCATGGGTGCCGTGCCGCCCGCCATTGGCGTATCGGTTGCTGCAACACGTTCGCGCTGATGGGCAAGCTGATAACGAAAAAAATCCTCGATACTGGCCTCCGGATGCTTCTCTTCAAATTCTCCCCACAAATTGACTAAGGCTACGGTTTTATTCACAGTTAGTTCGTTTTCGTAGCAAAAATAAAAATAATGCTTCGGATATATTTTAATTTCGTAAACGTTATACATTTGCACAAACAATTACGAAACCGAAGTAATAAGATGAATACGCCAACGCATAAGCAATTATCTATCCTGGTTTTCGGCGCTACGGGTGGAACGGGAAGCCAATTTGTTAAACTAGCGTTAGAAGCAGGCCATCGGGTTACGGCTATTGTGCGCAATCCAGCCGCGCTCGCCCAGCAACACCCAAACCTGCGGGTAGTCAAAGGCGATGCGATGGTGCTTGAGACATTTTCAACACAAGTGCAAGGCCATAATGCAGTGGTTTCCTGTTTGGGGGTTAAAAAGTTAAAACCCACAACCGTATATTCTGTCAGTGTAGCAAACATCCTGAGAGCCATGCAGGGAACAGATGTGAGCCGACTGCTGTGCATTTCTTCATCAGCAATTGAGGTCAGCCCAAAACTGCCCTGGGTATTGCGCATGCTCACGAAATACGTTTTAGCGCGGATATTCAAACACGTTTACGCCGACACGAGGTTGATGGAACAAGCGTTAAAAAAAAGCAATGTCGACTGGACATCCGTTCGCCCACCCCGACTAACGAATAAGCCGCTAACGGAAAATTATCGCTATGCCATCAATACGTTTTTAGATAAATGTTTCCAGATTAGTCGCGCCGATCTGGCCCATTTCATGCTACATCATTTAACTGATAGACAGATGATTCGGGCAGTGGTTGAAGTAGCGAATTGATTTTTATGACTTCGATGGCGCAAGGCTGGGCCACGTTGGCTCTAGCCTTGTGTCTATTATTCCCCGGCCTCTGGCCGGATTGCAATGGTTATTTTTCAACACATATTTTCACACCGGCCAGAGGCCGGAGAATAGTAGGCACAAGGCCGAGCCAACGTGGCCCGGCCTTGTGCCATCGAAAAAATTTTCGTCTTTTTCTGTAACCTTCCCAACTTCGCACGGTTTCCAGTCCAAAATCCATTAAACCCGGTACCAATTCGGTTGAGCTCTCTGACAGACAATGCACTGATGCTGCAGGTAAAGGCAGGCAATATGGACACGATGGGCCTGCTCTTCGAGCGGTACAATCGTTCCTTACTCGGCTTCCTTTTCCATATGACAAACCAGCGCGAAGCCAGCGAGGATATGGTACAAACGGTGTTCTACCGGATGCTCAAGTACCGCCACACCTTTACGGGCGATGGCGAGTTTAAAAGTTGGATGTACCATCTGGCCAGAAATGTACTGGTGGATTACAGCAAGCAAAACAAACGCTCGGCACAAAACTATGATTTGGCCGATGTGGCCGACAAAGTTGGGGGTGGCCCAGCTGCCGATGAGTCAATGCAGAAAGAACAGGAACTGGACATGCTGCATCGGGCGATGGCGAAGCTAAGTGCCGAGAATCGGGAAGTACTGGTATTGAGCCGGTTCCAGGAATTGAAATACGAGGAAATTGCACGGGTGCTGAATACGACGGAGGGAGCGATAAAGGTGCGGGTACACCGGGCAATGAACGAGTTAAAGAAAATTTATCTGACAATTGAGAATGGAAAAACTGCCTATAAACTGTGAACAGACCAACAACCAGCTAACCGACTGGCTAAGCAACCAATTGCCGGATGCTGAACGGGTAAGCCTGGAAGCCCATCTGGCGCAGTGCCCCGCTTGTCAGGCAGAAGCAGAGTCGACCCGGCAACTTTGGCAATTGATGGGAAATCTGCCAACGCCAGAACCCAGCCCAATGGCACGAGTACGGTTTCAGGCAATGCTCAATACGTATAAAGATACCGTTGCCGCTGAGCCCGAAAGCGTATTTGATAATCTACTGGCAAAACTTCGGCAGCTTTGGACACCACAATATGCACTTCGTTTAGCCTATAGTGTGGCCCTGTTAACGGTTGGACTAGCGGGTGGGTACTGGTTAAACCATGCCAATTCGCCAACGGTAGCCTACAAACAACAAATTGACACGCTGTCGACGCAGGTACAGGAAATGCGCCAGATGATGATGCTCTCCTTGCTGGAAAATCCATCGGCTTCTGAACGACTCCGGGCGGTGAGTTATACCGAAGAAATCAACCAGGTGGATGAGAAGGTAGTGGAAGCTTTATTGACTACGCTCAATAACGACGACAATGTGAATGTGCGCCTGGTTACACTGGAAGCCCTGGCTAAACTGGCAGATAATGCAAAGGTTCGGGAAGGGCTTGTCCAGTCAATTAGTCAGCAGGATTCGCCAATGGTCCAGTCCGCACTGGCCGATATAATGGTAAAACTACAGGAGAAACGATCCATTAAACCGCTTCGGCAACTGCTCCACGACGATAATCTGAACCACTTAGTAAAAGGCAAAATCGAGCAGAGTATCCGGGACTTGTCCTAATGTTCTTTTTGTCATCCCGACGCAGGAGGGATCTTAAAGCGTACTATTCCGAAGATCCCTCCTGCGTCGGGATGACAAAAAGAAAAACTTAAATCCAAACAACTACTATGAAACTGTTTATGATCCCCGTACTGGCGGGGCTGGTGCTTTCTTGTGCCCAATCGCCAGCGACTGCTCAGGAATTTAAAGAGCATGTCAGCAAAGAATTCACCGTATCGAAGGCATCAACTGGTGCGCTAGCCATTTACAACATAAACGGCTTTATCAAAGTCGAAGGCTACTCGGGCGATAAGGTCGTGATCGAGGTGGATAAATCCATTACGGCTAAAAACAATGGCGACCTGGAGATCGGCAAAAAAGAATTCCAGCTTCAGTTCGATCAGCAGGGCGACAGTATTGTGGCCTACATCGCCGAGCCCTTCGACTCACGTCCACGGCGCAATAGAAACCGGAACAACTGGAACAATGACCGGGATGTTGACTATGATTTCACGCTCAACTTCACGGTAAAAGTCCCGAATCGGATGAATCTCGTTGTGTCGACCGTTAACCGGGGCAACGTGACCGTCAAGGATGTGGAAGGAACGCTCAAAGCGCGTAATGTAAATGGGGCGATCACACTCACCAACGTAAAAGGTACGACAGACGCCCACACCATCAACGGAAATCTCGATGTCGATTACGTAGCTAACCCGCCCGAAAACTCGTCTTATTATACCCTCAACGGCAACATTAACGTGAGTTATCCTAGCAATCTATCGGCCGATCTACAGTTCAAGACCTTTCAGGGCAAGTTCTACACCGATTTCCCCAACACTGAAGTTTTGCCCGTGCAGGCCATTAAAACAACCCAGAAAACCGGCGACGGAACGGTTTATAAACTCAACAAAAACACCGCCATTCGCATCGGCAGTGGCGGGAAGACCTTCAAGTTTGAAACATTTAACGGAAGCATTTACATTAAAAAACAATCCTAATGAAAACGAATAACAAGTCATTATCCATTATCCATTATTCATTATTCATTTGCTTTCTCAGCCTCGCTCGCCCGGTAGCTGCTCAGAATGAAGTGAAAGAACAATTAGTTGTTCCCTTGAGCGACGCGTCCAAACCCGGCAATTTGCGGGTAGGCTTAATCAATGGCTCTATTCACGTAGTTGGCTATAGTGGCAAAGATGTAGTGATCGACATTGTGGCCAGCCCAAAGCGCGGACGACGCGACGACGACGATGATCGCCCAGACCGAACAGCCAATGGCATGAAACGGATTGCAACGGGATTCCCCCTCGACGTTAGCGCCGAAGAGAAAAACAATACCGTAAACGTGAACGCCAACACCACAAGACAAACCATCGACCTGACCATTAAAGTACCGCAGCGTTTTTCGCTCAAGGTCAGCACTATTAATAATGGTACGATTGAGGTCGAGAATGTGAGTGGTAACCTGGAAGTCAATAACGTGAATGGCTACATCCACCTGACCAATGTTGCGGGTTCAGCGGTAGCCACTACCGTTAACGGCAACGTGATTGCCAGCTTCAAATCCATTGATTCGGATACACCGATGGCGTTTTCTACCCTGAACGGTAATGTCGACGTAACCTTTCCTTCTTCGGTGAAAGCGAACAGCAAACTCAAATCCGACCGGGGCGATATTTACAGCGACTTTGACATCGATGTCGACAAAAACCAACCGAAAGTGAACCGCACCAGCCAGTCGGGTATGTATCAGGTGAAGATTGAGGATTGGGTGTACGGGAAAATCAACGGCGGTGGCCCGGAAGTCATGATGAAGAACATGAACGGGAATATTTACATCCGCAAAGCGAAATAAAGTAACGTGGCTTTCGCATCCTCGGCCTGTGTCCTCACCATAGCCATCAGGTTAAGCTCGTTGTGGTGTCAGTTTCTTAAAACTGACACGATAGGTTTCTCAAAACCTATCGGATAGGCTGTCAATTTAACGAGGTTTTGAGAAACCTCGCTTGTCAGTTTTAAGAAACTGACACCACGGCAACTAGTGACGTTACTCTTCAAGCTTTTTGCAAATGAGCGTTTTGTCATTCCGACGCAGGAGGAATCTCAACGTCGCGTATCAGTCAAGCTTGAGATTCCTCCTGCGTCGGAATGACAAAAAATAGCTTATCATTTTCTATAAAAGAACCGTATAAAACAGGTTCGACAATGATACCAATCGACATTCATGCGTACTCAGCATCTCATTCTTGCTCTCTGTCTTTTCGCATTCACAACCGATCTAGTGTTGGGGCAAGTAACGCCCCCCACGGCAAAAGCCTCCCCGGAAACTACCATCCAGCAACTTGGGACGGCCTTTGTTCAGGAGAAAACACACGTAGGCTTGTCGATTGGTATTGTCCGAAACGGGAAGACATCGTTCTATAACTTCGGCACGACGGAGAAAGGCAAAAATCAGGTGCCCACGCAGCATACGATTTACGAGATTGGCTCGATCAGTAAAACGTTTGGGAGTCTGTTGCTAGCGAGAGCCGTACTCGAAAAACGCGCCAGCCTGGACGATGACATCCGCCAGTACCTCGATGGTGATTATCCGAACCTGGCTTACGAAGGCAAGCCCATCCGGCTGGTAAATCTCACCAACTGGACGTCTGAGCTACCGGATAATTTCCCCGATCAGCCCGATCGATTCAAGCAGGTCAGTCCCGATTCGGTGCCCTTTAGGATAGTGAGTGAGTTGACCCGCTATACAAAGCAGGATTTCTTCAATGATCTGCACGCCGTGAAGCTTAAGGCGGCTCCCGGTCAGAATCCGCGTCATTGCAACGTAGCGGCTCAGTTAGTAGGCTACATTCTGGAGAAAATTTACCAGATGCCTTACGAAGAGTTAATCAGAACGAAAATCGAAGAACCGCTCCAGATGCATAACACGTTTGGCTCAGCTTCTCCTAACCTGTTTGCGAAAGGCTACGACGGCAAAGGCAATCCAATGCCTGCGTTTACCATGAAAGCCATGCAGGCGGCTGGTGGCCTTCGTTACAGCGCCACCGATCTGCTGAAATACGCAGCCTATCAGTTAAATGAGCGTGACAAAGCCGTACAATTGACGCATCAGCTAACCTGGGGCAACGTCGATAATCAGGCGTTTGGCCTAAACTGGTTTCTGCACAAAACCATCGACAGCAAGCGTCAGGTAGAACACTCGGGTGGCACGTTCGGATTTGCCAGCTATTGTGATCTGTATCCCGATCAGAACGTAGGCCTGGTGCTGCTGGCCAATGACGCCGATCAGTCAACACAGTATCAACTCGGCGAGTTGTCTAAGAAGATTATAGACGCCTTCTACGGCGAACCAATCGCTGTAACGATGCTGAATACAGAACTGAAAAAGCGGGGTTATGCACAGGTTATCAACGTGGTAAAGGATGTCAGGAAAAAACATCCCGAACTTTACCTCAACGAAAATTACGTGAATGGCTGGGGGTATTCGCTGGCTGGGCAGAATAAACTACAGGACGCCCTTGAAATTTTCAAGCTGAATGTCAGTTTGTATCCTAAAGGCTGGAATACCTACGACAGTCTCGCCGAAACCTATGAGCGCATCGGCAATCGCAAGCAGGCGATTGAGAACTATAAGCGGTCGCTGGCCTTAAATGCACAGAATACCAACGCCATCGAGTTCTTAAAAAAAGTCGGTGAGTCTACCGAAAAGTAGTTAGTGCCGAAGCTAGAGCTGCTAAAAACAGAAATAATTGCAGTTGCGAAATAAAGCAAGCAACCCGCACGCGGAAAACTGCATCTTTCTAAAAACAGTCAGACTTCGCCGTGGCCTGTGTCCTCACCGGCCACGGGAACAGCAACTTACTGATACAACCTGCATCTTCTTAGAAGCCTCTAAACCAGACGACTCCCATGAATGCCTGGCTCATCTCTGCTCTTCTGCTATTTCCAGCGGAGCTTATTTATCCGAAGCGCGCTTCTGCACTCGTCACGCTTCCGATAAAGGCGTTGACAGATAATCCACTGAAAACATCGGTCGATACCCTTGTTGAACAGGCTGCGCAAGAATTCATGACAGCCCCCGAAGCCGTAGGGCTTTCGCTGGGTATTTTTAAGGATGGGCAAACGTATGTGTACAACTACGGTACGGTCGAAAAAGGTAAACAACAACTCCCAACCGATCAAACCCAATATGCCATTGCATCCATCAGCAAGACGTTTACAGGTGCTTTACTCGCTCAGGCTGTTGTTGAAAAACGAGTAAAACTAGCTGATGATATCCGTAAATACCTGACGGGCAACTATCCCAATCTGGAATACGAAGGGCAACCGATCCGGCTCTTTCATCTGCTCAATCACCGGTCGGGTTTGCCGTTCCTGCTGCCCGATGTACCGGATGCGTTTGCCAATACCGCCATACCCTCCTCAGCCATTGCCACCGAACTCCTGCAAAACTATACCCGGGCAGATTTCTACGAAGATTTGCATAAAGTGAAACTGGACGCCATGCCGGGCTATATGTTCAAGTACTCCAACGCAGGGGCTCAGTTACTGGGCTATATTTTAGAGCGGGTATATAATCTACCGTTCGAGGACCTTGTCCGCCAGAAACTAACGCAGCCGCTGGCCATGAGCGATACGAAGATTGAACTGACGCCTGCCGATCAGGCAAGTTTTGCGAAAGGCTACAATTGCACGGGTGTACAGATGCCAATGGTACCCGATCAACTTCAGGGAGCGGGTGCCCTAAAATCGACTGTGACTGATATGCTGAAATACATTCAGTGGAACGTATCGGAGGCTACCGAAGCGGCTAAACTCACCCACCGGCCAACCTGGGGCGACATAGACCGGTACTCGGCGGGCCTGAACTGGCAAATGCTAAAGTCAGCGGGTTATCGGGCTATTTGGCAGGATGGCAATATTCCCGGCTACAGCAGTCTATGCGTCAACTTCCCCGAGTTGAACATGGGAATCGTGGTCCTCTCGAACGAATGCGATCGCAAGACAGCCTCCCGGATTACGGCGTTGACGAATCAGATTGCCAAAGCTCTGGACGAGCGGGCCGTTGTGCTTCCGAATTGACCCACCTAAAATAATTATAATTTACCCCTAATTTTTCCTGTCCGCTTCTGAACGCAGCGTGTCCGAAATCGGACACGCTGCGTTTATTTTTCTAGCGCAACTAATTAATTATTAATCAATTACACTACTGGTATAACATTTGGGCAGTTTGTAGGGTATTCGGTAAACGCGTACACAGTCAATCACTTATTCTTGTCCTTAAACTATGTCATACATCGCCATTCCCATCTCTTCGTTGCCTGGTAAACAGGACATCGAAATCGACGTGACTATCAACGGTCAGAAGCAGGCGCTGCACTATCGTGTCGAGCTATTTTACTGGGGCGACTGCCGGGTGCCCACTTTCGATCGGGTAGAATGCATCCGCCAGCTACTGGCCGAATATGACCGCGACTGGACGCTTTATTACATTGGCTCCCCGACTGATGAGTTTGTACCCATCACATTTGTTAAGCGAGAAGATTTAGTCAAACAACGAACGCTACTGAGGGCCAGATAATTGATAAAAACTCTACTGAAAGCGATACTGGTAGTTTGGAGCGTATTCCTGTGGCTTTTAAGTCCATCGGCACAGGCCCAGCAAGGCCTGAAAGGAGAGTACTATACCGGAACGAATTTCGAGCATAAAGTTTTCACCCGGATCGATCCTGCGATCAGTTTCAGTTGGTTAAAACGGAATCCGGGGCCGGGTATTCCTCGCTCTTATTACTCCATCCGCTGGACGGGTAAATTGCTGGCACCTGTTTCGGGCGCTTACACCTTCAATGCGAAAGTAGATGATGGTATTCGGGTGTGGGTGGGCAACAAAAAAGTAATCGATGCCTGGCAATTAAATGACTCGAAGCGTTTCAGTGGACGGGTGATTCTGGAAGCCGGAAAGTTCTACGACTTACGGGTCGATTATTTCAACGATATGCTGGAAGGCGAAATCGACCTGTTATGGGTACTGCCCAATGCACCGAAAACGATTTTTAATGGTATCAGCAACCCCGGCGAATCCATAACCGCCCAGCATTTTTTTCAGAAAGCGGCTCCCGAGCGAGTCACTGTGATCAAAGAACCAACCAAGCCCATTGCTCCGAAACCCAAACCAGTACCTGTTGCCAGGGTTGTTCCCAAACGGTCTATACCGATTACGCCTAAACCTACCCCCCGCTTACCCTTGCCGCTGGCACTAAAACCAGTGGCAAGGCCTAAGCCCCCAGCAGATACGCTTACGAAAGCGGTTGTATCTCCATCAGTGCCAACAACGAAGCCGTTCGATGGCCATAAGCCGGGGGAGACGTTTGCGTTGCGACAGGTTCAGTTTGCACAGAGTAGTTATGCATTGTTACCTGAATCATCGGTTGAACTGGATCAGCTCGTAATTGCCCTAAAGGCAAACCCACTCTGGTACATCGATGTAGCGGGCCACACCGATAATGTGGGTGATCCAAGACTGAATCTGGCGTTGTCAGAAAATCGGGCAAAAGTGGTTGTAGCTTACTTAATCCGGCACGGCATTGCCGAAAATCGCCTGACCGCCACAGGATACGGCGGCACGCGCCCCATTGCCGATAATGCAGCAGAAAGTGAACGAAGTAAAAATCGACGGGTAGAGATTACGATTCGATAATACAGTTGCTGGATAGGTGTAATAAGCGGAAAGCCTTAATTACAAAAACTATTGTCCACAGAGGCACGGAGAACACAGAGTTATAAATAAAAAAAAGGTTATAACTCTGTGTTCTCCGTGCCTCTGTGGACAATAAATTATCTAACTATTTGTAGATAGCCGGTGCCTCGAATGTTGCGGGTACTGGCTTTGGTGCATTGGCGTTGGAGTTCAATTCATTTTGTGGGTAAATGAACCGCCAGGGAAGCTGCGTACCGTTATTAGGCGTCAACTTGATACCATAGGCCTCGGCACGTGTCCGGCGCTCATCATCCCAGCCAACGTGCTGACCATAGAACGACACATAGCGTTCTTCCAGAATTTCCCGTAACAGGGCGTTATCGGCCGTGATGCCCCCCGCGGCATTTTCGATACCACCAGCCTCAAAATCGGCCGCTACATAAGGCTCATATTTGTAGGAACCCGCCGTCAGATAAGCCGCATTGATGTTGCCGCCCGTATTCAACCAGGCCCGATACGCGTTCAGATGGCCAAGCGCCGTTGCAAAACCCTTACCCGAACGTAAGGCCGATTCGGCCAGCGTCAGGATATTTTCCTGATACGTAACAAGCGGAAAACTAGCCGTTTGGGCGAAGAAACCCGTCGTACCGGTCGTATTTGGCTCCATTTTACCGGGGCTATTGACACCAACTTCCAGGTAGTAAAACTTAAACCGAGCTGTTTCAATAGTTTTCGAGTTCCCTCTGTATTTAGCGCTCGTCGGATTCAGTAGCGTTGTGTTATACGCTCCCACAGCGTTTATATCGCCGGTACGTGAGCTAGCCAGAAAGGAGAAATAAGCGTTCTGGTTTACGTTGGCCGTATTGCCATGTGGTGCATAAAGCGAATTGGCATAGGCACTAATCCCCGTTTGGGCAGTTGTATAGGCAGCATCATACTGCTTCAGGTCGGTCTGCAAGCGGGCTTTCAGTGTATAGGCAACCTGCGTCCATTTCGTGGCATCGCCACCAAAGTGGATATCTTCGGTAGTAACGGTACCCACACCCGATTTCAGATCGGCAATCGCATCATCCAGTAAGGCGAGGAGCTTCGTATATACCGTTGCCTGGGGTTCAAAGGCCGGACTGGGGTATTTAAGAATATCACCCGCCTGATCAAATGGGATATCGCCCCAGAGTTCGGTACCCGTGGCTAATGCGTTGGCCCGTAAAATTTTGGCAATGGCCGCCATTTTACGATTTCCGAGCGTGGTTGCTTTCTCAATCGTGAGCAGGGCATTGGCATTCGTTGCCTGATACACCAGGTTCCAGTCAGCATCATACACGCCAGCTGTTACGTTGTAATTGTAATAATCCAGCCATTGCCGGTCAGCGCCAGTTGCATAACCAGACCATATCGTTGTCAGACGACTGGCCATCCCCTCCTGGGTAGCCATGTTGGCAATTTCGGTACCGGTAAGCAATAGGCTACCTGTTGAAGCAGTCGGGTTGTTGGGATCAACGTTCAGGTTTTCGACAATAGACGAACAGGAGAAGAACTGAAAACCAACCAAAAGAGCAAAAACTGATCTATATATGCGTTTCATAAGATTAATATGGATACGGGAGAATGCACAATGTGAAATGGATAATGGATAATGCACAATAGATAATGGGATGGCTGTTAGTGCGTGTTACTCGTTACCCATTTTTCATTATTCATTTTACATTTTTCATTATTCGTTACCCATTTGAAATTGTCCATTCTCCATTTAATTAGTAATTGATTTTTATGCTGAACAGCAGTGACTTTGTGTTAGGGCTGTTAAAATAGTCCTGACCGCGTGAATTGCTGGCGCCATTAAGAGCCGTTTCTGGGTCAATACCAACCATTTTGGTCCACAGAACCGGGTTACGGCCCGTTACCGTTACGTCGATCGACTGCAACTTGGTTTTCTGACGAAACTTGGGCGAACTGATCGAGTACCCCACCGAAATTTCGCGGATACGGGTCCAGCTGGCATCCGTTACAAACTGTTCAACCAAGGTGCTGAAGCCGCCCCCAATTGAGGTATAGAACGACTGATCGAGCAATACCGGACCGGCACCGAAATCCTGGATATTACCCCGAACGGTGCTTCCGGCAGCAATGGTTTTACCGGCGTAGTTCTTCAGATCCTTCGTCAGCGTCACTTCATTGCCCACATCGGCATGGGTACCAAAGTTATAGAGCGTCCCTCTGGTGCCATTGTAGAAATCCCCGCCCTGGAAGGTCTCGAACAGAACATTTAGTGAGAGTTTCTTGTACGATAAATTCGTACCAAAACCACCACGATAGTCTGGGTTCGGATCGCCAACAACGCCAAACTGGGGAGCCACTTGTGGGAAACCATTGGCGTTCAAATTCAGCGCACCAGACTCCGTGCGTAAATAGGTACCCCCGTAGAGCGACGACATCGCGTAGCCCACTTTAGCCACCGTACTCGCTGTGCTGCTAAAACCACCCAACGTAATAATATCCGTTCCGGCCAGGTTGGTTACCCGGTTGATGTTCCGGCTCACATTACCAAATACATTCCAGTTAAATCCTTTCTTGTTCAGGATATTGTAATGCAGTTCCAGTTCCCAGCCTTTGTTGGTCATCGAACCGGCGTTGGTGTATTTAGAGGTGTAGCCCGTCGAGCCAGCCGCAGCTACGTTCAGCAGCAGGTTGGTAATTTCGTTGGAGTAATACGTGAAGCCAGCCGTTAACCGGTTGTTCAGGAAGCGCAGATCAGTACCCACTTCGTATTCTGTTTTCCGTTCAGGTTGCAGGAACGGGTCGCCCTGGGTTGCATTACGAACATACGCCCCATTGCCGTAGCCTGAGCCACTAAGCGAGTTGGCCCAGCTGCTGAAAGATGCATTCACGTAGGTTGTAGTATTTCTATAGGCATCTGGTTGTACCCCCACCGTACCATATGACGCACGCAGTTTACCAAACGATAGCACGGGATTGTCGCGGAAAACAGGTAGTTGCGTAAACTGCCAGGCCAGATCGGCGGATGGATAATAGAAGGTCGATTTCGTTTGGCTACCAAACGTAGATCCCGACTCACCCGCCACCGATGCGTTCAAGAATAACTGGTTATAAAGGCCTACATTCAGGGTAGAATACATACGGGCCATCCGGCGGTGCGTGGTAGTTCGGTAAGGGGCATCGTTTGAGGTCAGCGAGTTACCAAAGTTGGCCGGCGCATCGGGAATGATGAAGGTGTTCATCGTACCACCCAGGTTGAGGTATTTCCGATCATTAATGTTAAAGCCTACAATCAGGGTGCTGGTAATATTCTTGCCAAAATCCTTGAAAACACGACCGATCAGGTCACCGTTCATCTCCGATTCTTTATAGATAGCCTCCTCGTAGCTCCCTAAACCACTATTGACCGCCGAGTTGACCGGATAGTTCGTAATGCGGTGATCGGTGTTGGCGTCGATACCTCCACGGGCCGTAATATCGAACCAGCTTGCGGGTGTGATCAGTATTTCTGAACTCAAAATGAAGCGGTCAACTTCCGAAAAGTTGGTCAGCTGATTAATCGCCCACAGCGGATCATTGTAGATTGGGTTGGCCAACGCTCCCAGATAGTTCCGATACGAACGTTGCCGGTTAGGAATGGCACTGGCCGTTGGCGACGAGAAGTAGTTTCCGATGTAATCGCGACTGTCGAAATCAGGTGCCGAACGGAGATAACCAATGTACAGTCCATTCACACTATTACTGCGCTGAATCCGGTTCGATGTTGTCCGGGCGTAGGTCGCGTTGGTCGAGGCTTTAATAATATCGTTGAACCGACGCTCGGAGTTGAACCGGAGGGTAGTCCGGTTGTAATCGCTCTGCCCGTTGATAATACCCTTCTGACGCAGATCACCAACGCTCAGATAGAAGTTCCCTTTATCGTTACCACCACTGACAGAGAGGTTATTATCAATGTACGTACCCGTCCGGAAGACGGCCGCCTTACGGGCGTCATTGTAGGTTTCCTTCGAGTTCTTGGTAAGAATTGGGTAGTACGTCTTTCCACTATACGACTCAAAGCGGGCGCCAGTCAGGTTCACAACATCATCGCCACCAGCCCGGTTGGCAATTTTATCGCCCCAGGAATTGGCAACGGTGGGGTTATACACACCGTCTGATCCCTGACCGTAGTTGGTTTGTAACGGGTGCAACAGGTTAGGCGTATCGAACGAAACCGTCGTGCTATACGAGATATTGACCTTATCGCTATTAGCGCCTTTTTTGGTCGTAATAACGATGACACCGTTGGCCGCCCGCGACCCCCACAACGCGGCTGCCGAGGCCCCTTTCAGGATTTGCATCGATGCAATGTCTTCGGGGTTGATGTCATTCAGGCGGGATTGTTGCGTAACGCCAGCTGCGCCATCGCCCAGGGTCGAGTTGCTGATAGGAATACCATCCACAATAACCAGCGGTTGTGTAGTACCCGTAATGGTATTTTGGCCACGGATCTGGATATACGAACCAGCACCAGGATCACCGGCCGATTTCGTAATCTGAACGCCAGCAGCTTTACCCGACATCCCGTTGATCACGCCCGTTTCGCCGGATCGAACGATGTCTTTGGCTTCGATTTTCGAGGCTGTTGCTCCCCGCTTATCGGCGTTCTCCTTGAACCCTAATGCACTCACAATCACCTCATCCAGCGAGGTTTCGTCGTGTTGCAATTTGACTGTAATGGTACTCTGATTGCCAATAGGCACCTCAGTAGTTTTCATGCCGATGAAGGAGTAAACCAGAATCCCGTTTTTCAGTAGATTCTCGGGAACGGTAATCGAGTAGGCACCTTCAGCATTTGTCGATGCCCCCACATTCGTGCCTTTGATAACGACGTTTACGCCGGGAACTGCCCCATTGTCTTCGCCGGATGTAACAATTCCTTTGATGACCCGGCCCTGGGCGAAGAGCTGTAAGGGGACATAAAAGGCAAAAAACAACATGAGTAGTAAACTTCTGTTCCGCATCTCACTTCACGATTAGGTTTATAAAAAGGAAAAATTACAGGTGAATACAGCAACTAGTCAGTTATTGTAGCAACAGGTACGTATCTATATAAGCGCTATTAAAACTCGGAGCAGGCTTGCAGCAGAGACTTCGCTGCGGATACACGATCAGGCCAGTTAAAAACTGACCATTATTAAAAAATACACGCACAGGACGGGTAGATTTTTAATCCAAATATAATTCCATTAAATGAACAATAGCAACACTATATTTTGAATAAATTAATTAATTACCAATTATATTCTATTATAAATATTTATAGTCAAATTTAATTTTATATTCTTTAAAATTTACAAAATTTAAAGAATATATCAATATAGAATTATACAGATTGTGCCTCTTCAGGAATTACTTAGCCAACAGCCCTTGTTTTCTCCTGAGATTAAAAGACTACAAATCATCAGGTTATATTGACATTTCATCCTACTTGGTGCATCTTTAGGAATCCTAAATCAACTTTCATGAATCCTGTTTTCCGACTACTGACGATCTTGATAGGTCTGAATAGTATCGCCTACGCCCAGTCTACGTTAACCAGCGCTCAGGCCTACGAGTATCTACAAAATGAACGGGCGCACGCTCGGACTGTGCAGAAGGGTACCGATAAACCACCTGTTGACAGCCTGAAGAAAGCGGAGCGCATTTTACAGGATGCGCTGACCTATTACCATCGGCCAGATGTGCAGGAACTGGCCAAAGGCGACCAATCGCTCTTTTACCGAAAAAGTGATATTTCGTTCGATCTGGCCCGTATTCAGGCGAAGCTGGGCAATAACGAAGCGGCTGCCCAAACACTGCTCTACCCATTGACCGGAAAATTTGCCCCAGCCTATGCAGGCTACATCAATGAGTTGCCGGAGTTTACCGCCGTCCGGCAAAACCCGGCTTTGGTTCCTCTATTAGCCAAAGCACAGGCCGCAGAACGGTTATTTAATTCCAATGCGCTCAAAACACCGTACAAACCCAATATCAGTGAGGATGAAAAAGTGGCCGGACTCTCGAAGTTATGGTCGGAAGCGAAATACAACTTTGCTTACTTTGATCATATTCCTGATGTAGACTGGGATAAACTCTACCTCGACTACCTGCCAAAAATTCGGGCTACCCGCTCTACGGTCGAGTACATGCGTGTCCTCCAAGCGTTCTGTGCGCAACTCCACGATGGACATACCGACGTTTGGGCAAGCGACGCAACACTGGCCGATTCAACATCCCGGCAGCCGCCAATCTGGTCGGTATTGGTAGATGGAAAAGTGCTGGTGCAGGAAGTTCGGTCCGATAGCCTGGAAAAAACGGGCATTCGGACCATGCTCGAAATCGTCAGTATCGACGGCCTGCCCGTCCACGAATACGCCGATCGATTTGTACGGCCCTACCAAAGTGGATCTACGCCACAAAACGTCGATGTGGCTACGTATACGTATCGGTTGCTCAGAGGACCGAAAGACAAACCCGTTTCCATTACCTTCCGGGAGCCATCTGGCAAAACATTTAATCGACTACTACCCCGAACGGGTTATTCCAATTTAAAGCCTTCACCCGCCTTCAGTTTCCGCATCTTACCGGGTAATGTTGCTTATGTGCAATTGAACAACTTCGAAAATGATCAGGCCCTCAACGGCTTCAAAGCCGCTTTTGACTCCATTGCCACCACCAACGCATTAATCCTTGATGTTCGGCAGAACGGTGGAGGAGATAGCGGCTACGGCTGGAACGTACTAGGCTATCTGACCGATAAGTCGATGCAAACCGGCTCCTATTCATCGCGAATATACAGTCCATTACGACGGGCTCGGGGAGAAACGGTCGTCTTCGAACCCGTTGAATCAGGCGATGGGGGCTGGCCTGCCAACGGCGATAAACTCTACACCAAGCCGGTCGTCGTACTAACCAGTGGACGAACGTTTTCGGCCGCCGAAGATTTTGCCGTGGTCTTCGACGCCATGAAACGGGGCACAATCATTGGCGAACCCACGGGGGGCAGTACCGGCCAACCCTTGGCGTTCTCATTACCCGGTGGCGTAATGGCCCGTGTTTGTACCAAACGAGACATGTATCCCGATGGCACCGAATGGAACGCCAAAGGCATCCAGCCCGCCGTACTCGTTAAACCCACAGCCGCCGACTGGCAGGCGGGTCGGGATACGGTGCTGGAAGCCGCACTGACTCATTTAGGTGTGAAGGAGCCAGTCAAGACTAAGAAGAAGAAATAAATACCTCACCCCCAACCCCTCTCCTGAAAAACAGGAGAGGGGCGTACCCTCTGCCTGCGTTCTCGCTTGGCTATCCGACCGGGCTGGCGTACCAGTGAGCGCTATTCGTTTAAGGGCCTCTGGCCCCTATGTAACATAATGTGTTATTCTCCGGCCAGAGGCCGTTGAAAAAATACCCCTCACTCGGCGTAGCCAAGCGAGAACGGGTAATTGACCCCACCCCAACCCCTCTCCTGTTTTTCAAGGGCAGGGGTTGGGGTGGGGTCAATTACCCGTGTCCATCACCGAACATCCAATGTCCGCCAACGGACATTCTCCACTAAAGATTTTTCAGCTAAACTACTGACTAAAAACACCTTACCTGACTGGCATGCCGCTTGCTCTTATATACTTACCCGTTTGTCAGTTGCTTAACAGCAGAAGAAATTCAGCATCATGCAACCTTCGTTTATCAAACAGCATCTTTACTGCATAAACCAACAATCACTATGAAACGCAACCAGTTTCTACTAACCCTTCTTGGCGTAGCCACCTTCTCGCTGACAGCATTAGCCGCTGCCCCTACCCGTTATGATGACCAACCTTACCAAACCAAAACCTTTTCGGGTAATATCAACGCCGTGCGTGCCGAAACATCGGGCGGTAGCCTGACCATTGAAGGTGGCACCGACATGAACGCCAAGGTGGAAATGTATGTACGGGGCAACAACGGAAACGGCAACCTCGACAAATCCGAAATCGAAGATCGTCTGAAAGACTACGACATCTCCATTTCCCAGGAAGGGGGCACCATCGTTGCCACAGCCAAACGTCACAACAACCTCAACAACTGGAAAAATAGCCTGAGCATTAGCTTCAAATTCTACACACCCCGTAAAGTTGCCGCAGATCTGCGCACGTCGGGTGGGTCGATTCATCTGGCATCGCTCAGTGGTACGCAGAAGTTCCGCACGAGTGGTGGTAGCCTGCACATGAGTGATGTAGATGGCGATATCAACGGACAAACCTCGGGTGGTTCCATTCACTTTGATGGCTGTCAGGCTGGAACCTCGGGCCGCCTTGACCTACAAACGTCGGGTGGGTCGATTGAAGGTAAATCATCGACGGGCAATATGCGCCTGCACACATCGGGTGGCAGCATTCGTCTTACCGATCTGAAGGGTGACATTGATGCACAAACCAGCGGTGGCAGTGTGAATGGAGAAAGCCTGGAGGGCGATATTAAAGCAAGTACATCGGGCGGATCGGTACGACTTGCCAATGTGGCTGGCAGCATCGACGCCAGTACAAGCGCAGGTGGCGTTGATGTGAGCATCACGAAACTGACCGGCCCTGTTCGGCTGTCTACCAGCGCTGGTAGTGTTCGTGTACGGATGCCCCTCGACAAAGGAATTACGCTGAATTTGAGCGGCAATAGCATTAAAATTCCGCTGAACAACTTCAATGGCGATACCGAAAAAGATCGTATTCGAGGTACGTTGAACGGCGGTGGTATCCCTGTAACCCTGACGGCCAGCAGTGGAAGCGTTTATGTGAACCAGTAATTAATGAAAAATGTAGAATGAGTAATGGATAATGTACCATCTTGGCATTATCCATTACTCATTCTACATTTTTCATTTTCTATGTCCACTTCGTTTTTCGACCGGCGACTAATCATTAATACTATTCTGACGCTACCCGGTAGCGCTTTGCTATTGTATTGTATTCGGGTCGCCATTGCCGCGCATCTTCCTTATTTAGTAGCTACTATTTTAGCAACGACCCTCGGTTTTCTGGAGCCCCGCAAAGGCTGGTTTCTGGCGTTGGTGCAGGCAGGTACGATCTGGATTGTCTACATGTTTTTTCTGGTGCATCCCACGAATAATTTCCACATTGAACTCGAAAACTTTGGGCTCTATGGCTCCATGATTCTGTCGTTTGTGGGGAGTTTTGTTGGCGGACGACTCAAACGGATTCTGGACCGGAGCAAATCGGGGCGAAGCAAATCATAAGACCCACTACTCTACGCGTATGAGTTCGTTCGAACGTAACGCCAACCGCCTGACAATCCTCCTGCTCTTTACGTTAGTAGGTATATCTATTACCGGCTCAATCTGGCTGACCGGGCCAATACCAACCCATTTCAATGGAAACGGGCAGGCCGATCACTTCGGAAGCCCCGACACATTGCTACTGTTACCTATTCTTTGCCTATGTATGGTCGGAATCCTCTGGGCAATTCGCTATACGCCTACCGAACTAATGAATTTCCCTGGTCCACGGACGCCTGAGCATATAGCCAGCCAACGACAAAATTTCGATCAATTAGTCGCGACAATCCGGGTTTTAGTAACCGGATTATTTTTGTGCATCGCTGGTCAAATTAGTTGGGCAAGCGCTTATCATCAGAAGCAGGTTAGTCTCTGGCCATCCTTTCTTTTTATAGCGCTATTCTTCATTAGTACGCTCATGAGCCTGGTGAGGGCCTATAGGCTATCCGTTTCGAATAAGTAGCTTCCAGTGATGTCGGGTTCTTCAACCCGACATAGCGAGGTTTCTCAAAACCTCCTTTATATCTTTATTACGATTACGGACGGTTTTGAGAAACCTTGCCGTATCAGGTCTGAGGACATGACACCACGGAGCCTCGGAAACCACAAGCCTCCCAATGAACCCTACCGATAATACGGTGGCACTTTCAAAAACACAGCATCTCGTATCGATGGATTACGCATGAGAACACTCTCGTAATAATTCAGCATAAGCTGATCATCCGCACTGAGTTCCGAGAATGTCAGGTAAGGAAGCGTACCAGCCCGTTTAAGCTCCCTCAGCATAGCTTCTACATTCCCGAAGGTAGCCGATGAAGTAGGCTTGATAACAGCCGCCACATCGCCTGCGGCCGAGTTCCCAACAGTCGCCAATACATTACGGATACCTTCCGGCCCAAAAGACGTTTGCTGTAATTCTACAATGTCATCCCCATGCCAATGCTGGATAACACCAATTCTATCCTTATCCAGAAGAACTAACGCGACCAGCTTTTTAGGGTACGTAGGTGACTCATATTTACGGCAACCGTTGGGTACCGTAACGCCCATAATGACTGGACGTTGAGTTGCTTTGGTGAATACAAAAAATACAATCAGCAATAAGGCTACGCCTATAAAGGGAGCGAAATCAAGGCGGACGGGTGCGTACGTTCGGCGTGTTGTCATGGCAGTAAGTGCTTTAGCGGATTGATGGCTGAAACGGCTTATTTCCACAAACGCGTTTCGGTTTTTGTATCTTTACAGCCCGTTTGATGCCTCTTCGCTATGTTCCTAATAACCCAGAAAATTCCCTTTGCTACCCTGCTTCCCTCCTTTGAGGGCGACTTGTATTTTGATGAATCGCCCGAACACACGGCCCAACGAATTCTGTATGCAACCGATGCGTCGGTATATCAGGAAATGCCGATAGCAGTAGCGCTGCCTAAATCGGTTGCCGACATCAAGATGCTACTCCGATTTGCCCAACAGCATAACATTGGGCTAATTCCCCGCGCGGCTGGTACGTCACTGGCCGGGCAGGTAGTTGGGAGCGGCATCGTCGTCGATATATCCAAGTATTTTGGAAAAATCCAGGAAATCAATGCCGACGAAAAATGGGTGCGCGTTCAGCCGGGCGTTATCCGCGACGACCTGAATGCCTTTCTGAAACCCCACGGGTTACTGTTCGGCCCCGAAACCTCTACAGCCAGTCGGGCTATGATTGGCGGCATGATTGGCAATAACTCCTGTGGCCTACACTCCATTATCTGGGGCACCACCCGCGACCACCTGCTCGAAGTTCGGGCGGTATTGAGCGACGGAGCCGAGGTTACCTTCGGGCCGCTCTCGCAGGACCAGTTCGACGCGAAATGTAACGGTGAAAACATAGTAAGTCCCCTCGAACAGCGCCTATACGTTCAATTCCGCGACTGGCTCTCGAAACCGGCGGTTCAACAACACATCCGCGAAGGCTACCCCAAACCAACCGTCACCCGCCGAAATACGGGTTATGCACTGGATGCGATGATAAAATTTTGGGAGGAGAGGGAGAAAGGGGACGAGAGGGAGGAAAGGAGCCCTAATCGGTCAGCCCCTTTCCTCTCCTCCCCTTCCTCCCTCTCCTCCCCCCAATTCAACTTCTCCCACCTCATCGCAGGCTCAGAAGGAACACTTTGCTTTATTACCGAAGCAAAGCTCAATTTGCTCCCGCTGCCGCCGAAAGAAACTGCGCTGGTTTGCGCGCATTTTCAAACCATTCGCCAATCGCTCGAAGCGAACCTTGTGGCGTTGGCGCATAACTGCTCAGCCTCGGAGCTGGTGGATGATTACATTCTGCAACTGACCAAAACCAACATCGAGCAGCTTAAAAACCGGGCGTTCGTAGAAGGTGATCCAAAGGCCATTCTGATGGTTGAATTTTTTGACGATACCGTAGAAGGCGTTGGAAAAAAGGCGAAGGCGTTTGTAGATGAGTTGAAGCTGAAAGAACTGGGCTATACGTATCCTATTCTGTTCGACGAAGACACCAAAAAACCGTGGGCGTTGCGAAAGGCGGGATTGAGCATTATGTATAATATCCCCGGCGATGAGAAACCAGCTAACGTCATTGAAGACACCGCCGTCGATGTTCACGACCTACCCGATTATATCGATGAACTGGACAAAATGGCGTGGGAGAACCACGGTCTGAAACTCGAATACTCAGCCCATGCCGGGGCGGGAGAAATCCACGTTCTGCCGCTGATCAATCTTAAGTCGTCAACAGGACGGGCGAACTTCCGGGCGTTGCTCCTGGATACGGCGGCACTCGTCAAAAAATACGGTGGTTCGCTCTCTGGTGAGCACGGCGACGGTCGACTTCGGGGTGAGTGCATTGCCTTTATGCTCGGGCCCGAAAACTTCCAGTTGTGCAAGGATGTCAAAGACCTGTGGGACCCACACAATACGTTCAATCCGGGCAAAGTGGTGAATACGCCCCCCATGAACGAGTCGCTGCGGTCGGAGGCCGATGTGGTTATTCCCCAGCCAAAAACCATTTTCGACTTCTCGAAAGATGGGGGAATGCTCGAACTGGCCGAGAAGTGCTCGGGTTCCGGCGATTGCCGAAAAACCGAAATCTCGGGTGGAACGATGTGCCCTAGCTACATGGCTACCCGGCGTGAGCACGATACGACACGGGCACGCGCCAATATCCTGCGGCATTTTTACAGCAATCAATCTACGCCAACCGAAAATGACTACGAGGCCGTAAAAGATGTGCTGGATTTATGTCTGTCGTGCAAAGCCTGCAAAGCCGAATGCCCATCGAGCGTGGACATGGCACGTATGAAAGCTGAGTTCACTCAGCAGAAATACAGGGAAAGCGGAATTCCTCTACGAGCGCGTTTGATCGGCAATTTCACCAGCCTGATGAAAATGGCCAGCCTCGTACCCTGGGCCTACAACGGGTTCTATGAAACATCGGCTCTACGTCGGATCGCGAACCGTGCCGTTGGCTTCCACCCCGACCGGACCATGCCCGAAATGGCAAAGACGACCTTACGAAAGTGGTGGTGGGAACAGAAAAAAGAGGAAAACGAACGGATAGGCCGCGAGAAGCGAAACAATTACACGCCATCAGGCCTACCGGATGCATCGGAGCCAAAACCCGGTTCCGTACTGCTCTTTGCCGATGAGTTCACAAATTATAATGACGTAGAAGTTGGCAAAAAAGCCATTCAGTTGCTGGAGCGTCTGGGTTATACAGTAGCGCTCCCTAACCATGACGAAAGTGGCCGGACGTATTTGTCAAAAGGGTTAGTGGATGAAGCTAAGAAACTGGCGATTCGTAATGTTACGATCTTCAAAGACATCGTTACCGACGAAACGCCCCTGATTGGTCTGGAACCGTCGGCTATTCTGACTTTCCGGGATGAATACCCCGATCTCGTTCCGGCTGAGTTAAAAGCCGATGCCTTACGTATCGCCCAAAACGTCTTCCTGTTTGAGGAATGGCTCGCTCGTGAAGCCGACGCTGGCCGAATTGACCGTAGTTTGTTCACGACTAAAACTGAATTGGTGAAGGTTCACGGCCACTGCCACCAAAAGGCGTTGTCGTCAATGATTCCAGTCAAGAAGGTGTTGTCGTTACCCAAAAACTATAACGTCCAGCTAATTCCATCAGGCTGCTGCGGTATGGCGGGTTCGTTTGGTTTCGAGACCGAACATTACGACTTGTCCATGCAAATTGGCGAGTTGGTGTTGTTCCCAGCCGTTCGTAAGGCCGATAACGCCATTATCTCAGCAGCAGGCACCAGTTGCCGCCATCAGATCAAAGACGGAACGGGCCGTAAAGCCCAACACCCCGCCGAGATTTTGTTTGATGCGTTGACGTAACGCGGCCACGCTACAAAAAACCTTTTGCGTTCTCAGTGGTTCTCCATAGACCTAAAACATTCCCAATAGTCATGGAAAATTCAAATTCTTCAGCCCTTAGTGACGGAGCACAACAAGCCAATCTGGTATCCAACGAAAACGCAGAAGCGATGTTCGGTGCCGACCAGGCTGAAACCAATATGGTTAAACTAGTGGACGGTAAACTAACGTCCATCGGCGATACCGAAGACGACGTAGTAGACGGTCAACTTGCTAACCGATATAGTTCCGATGAAGAGCGGACGTTGCAGGGAGACGCATCACGCGGTAAAACCTACGAAAATTCAGATGCCTCTTTACATGTAGGTACTGGCGTAGATGAAGACAACCTGCCAAACGATCCAATTGCCGTTGGCGACATTACTGGAAATCCTGATGCAGGTTCGACCGTAGCCACGGGGTTATCGTCGGAAGATGAACCCACTACACCGACCAATTCGTTTGGTAGCTGGAACGTCATCGGAAGCAGCAATGGCTTTGGCAACTACCCATCTGGCGATATGATTCCGTCGACACCCGGCTCGCCAAATCCAATTCAACCGGTGCCGGGCATTCCCGAAACACCACCAACACCACCTGTACCAGGGCCAGAAATCCCCGAAATGCCGGGAACGCCCAAGCCCGACGTACCGGAAGTTCAGGACCCCAGCGAACCCGATCGTTCACATGAGATCAATGCGCAGGGCCTCAGCACCTTCACCTCGGCGGCCCCTGGCGTTGTACCGACAAATGGACCAAAGCCAGACGGACACGTAGCCGAAACGAAGTACGAAGGTTTACCAGAGGCCGCAAAAGCCGTTCCTGGAACCGAGGAAGGAATGGAAGACAAGCCGGACACCGGCGACTCAGCCCGTCCTTACGATGTAAACGCAAAAGACACTGCCGACAATCAACCCGGCGAGCGGCCTGAAGAAGCCAAAGAAGCCCAAAAACTTCCCCGCGAAATGGCCGATGAAAGTAGTATAGCCGCACAAGACATGGTGTCGGGGCCAGATCGCTCCGATCAGAAATCAACCGAAGGCCTCGACCGGAAGTATAATGATCCGGAAGCCGCCCGCGAAATGGCGAGTTAATAGTTCTTTAAACCGCAAAGAGCGCAAAGGAAAGCGCAAAGTTCGCTAAGGATTTTCTCTGCGACCTTTGCTCCTCCTTTGCGCTCTTTGCGTTTAAAACATACCTTTAACTCAAAATTCTAAACTCCATGAAAAAACTACTTTTGCTAGAGCTGGTGTATTGCCTGTTCGCATTCACAGCACCCCCAAAATGGACATCGTTGTTTGATGGCAAGACCATAAAAGGCTGGCACAGTTACCATAAAGATGGCGTTGTTGGCTGGTCCATTGAAGATGGTGCCCTCACGCCCGACGGTACCGGTGGCGACCTCGTAACCGACAAAGAGTACGAAAACTTTGAGCTGGAGTTCGAGTTCAAAATTCCCAAAGGCAGTAACAGTGGCGTGGTCTACAAAATCATCGACAGCCCCGATATCAAATCGACCTATATGTCGGGCCCCGAGTATCAGGTAATCGACGATAAAGGCTATCTGGACGGAGACGGCAAGCCTTACAAATTGAAAGATACCCAAATGACCGGTGCTAACTACGACATGATCCCGCCCTCGGATTTTAGCGTTGCTAAAGCACCCGGTGAGTGGAACAAAGGCCGTATTGTTGTCAATAAAAACCACGTTGAGCATTTCCTAAACGGCAAAAAACTGGTCGATTACGAATACGGCTCCGACAATTGGAAAGCCCTGGTAGCCAAAAGTAAATTTGCCAACTGGCCCTATGCTACGGCACACGCTAAAGGCAAAATCGCCCTGCAAAATCACAGTCCTAAAGAGCGCGTCTGGTACAAGAACATCCAGATTCGGGAGTTGTAGAAGCGTAGAAGCAACAAGGCCACAGATTTAGTCAAATCTGTGGCCTTGTTGCTTCTACGCTTCTATCCTTTTTGTGGTGACTTCTTACAATCTATCAGTACAAACTTAGGACTACGAACCCAGCGCATTGTTTGTTGCCATCATATCCTCGGCCCGTTTCCCTAGCTTAATGTTAGGGAAACGGGCCATTTTTTAGTACAAAATAGCCTGTTCGCAACCAAATCTGGTATATCAAAAAGATGATACTAAACTCATAATCACCGTTTTCTTGTATGAAAAACAAGTCCCTTTTCTTTGCCATGCTCCTGGTGGGCTTATCGCTCGGAACGGCCTGGGCCATTCGCGGGCAATTTGGCCATGAATACGGTGCGGCCTGGGCTGGTGCCATTGGGTCCCTGAGCGTTTTACTCGTTGCCAAACGTGCCGATTGGTACGCCAGGGTTTTTACTGCCACCCTGGCTGGTGCTATTGGTTGGGGCTTGGGCGGGTTGGCAAGCTATGGCATTGTCGTAGGGTATGGTCGAGACACCGAGTTTATCAATGTCTTTTACGGGCTAACGATGTTATTTGTCATCGGCGGATTGTATGGCTTTCTGGGCGGGGGATTATTTGGGTTAGCCCTAACCGACTCGGCGGTCAAACCTGTGAAGTGGTCTGAAGTAATCGTCGAAATGGTTGTAGGCGCGGTGGTGTTCTACTTTTTCATGATTGAAGAATTCGACTGGCGTATGACCCCGCCCCGTTCCGAAATGTGGGCCGCTTGCTTCGGAGCGGCAGTGGCGCTGACCTGGTATCTGGTACGTCACCGATACGATTCGGCCTTACGCGTAGCCGTGTTTGCCGGTTTAGGCGGTGGCTTTGGTTTTGCTTTCGGTAATTTCCTCCAGGTTCTGGGGCATCTGACCGAAATCAAATTCAATTTTTGGAACGTTATGGAATATTCATTGGGCTTTTTTGGCGGTCTGGGTATGGCCTACGGAACCCTTACCTCCGAATGGGAATCGAGCGAAACTACGCAGCCTAAAATCCGGGTCTGGTTTTCTTTACTGATGGTTTTGCTGGTGATTCCTTCTATTGTATGGCAGCAATCATTTGATTTAGAACGCCTTCAGGGAATTTTCAACAAAATCGACATCTCTCCGGAAAGTCCCCTTCTTTGGGTTGTACAATTGGTTTCAATTGGCATGGTACTCTCCATGACAGGCTGGTGTTGGTTCCGTTTTTACCAGAACAAATCCAACCCTGTCTCTTATTCACAACATGATGTTTTTGCTCTCTTTCTTGGCCATTGGGGGCTGTACATCATGTTCAGTTTGTTGCTTACGGGTGCCTTTATGAGTGGCTATCGAGTTGAGCAGTACTTATACATCGCCAACTGGGTGGTGGTCGCATTTCTGATCGGCAAAACCCACCCCATCTTTACACATAAGCCCCTTGCGCCTAAAAAATGGGCTATCAATTTTGGTGGACTACTCGCGTTTTTCGCGTTGCTTACATTTCTCCTTATCCATTCTCACGGCGAACTGAAAGGTTCACAAAAACGATTCGGAGTACCACCACCTGCAGATAGTTCCCAGTAGGATGATTACAAACCTATAAGGTCTTTGAGACCTTATAGGTTTAAACAGTGTGATTACTTCACCTCAAACTGATACGTCCCGGCCTGTAATTGTTGAGCAGCCGATGAACCCGGCAATTTCAGCGTAGCTGTCGAGTTGGGTGGAACCGTTATGGAATACGTAACCCCCTGCCCTACCCGTTTCCACGATGAACGTATAGTGCCATACGGGCTATCGTGTGTGGCGTCGAAGTGATCGAGACCCGCTACAAAATGGGGTTCCAGCAGTACGTTTTTGAAACCCGGATGCACGGGGTCTGGTTTGATCCCGCCAAGGGCTTTGTAGTACCAGGCACCGATTTCGCCAAACATGATGTGGTTCATCGAAATATCACT
Source organism: Spirosoma sp. KCTC 42546 (assembly GCF_006965485.1). Taxonomy (NCBI): domain Bacteria; kingdom Pseudomonadati; phylum Bacteroidota; class Cytophagia; order Cytophagales; family Cytophagaceae; genus Spirosoma; species Spirosoma sp. KCTC 42546. Next base: position 1,087,074 of record NZ_CP041360.1, on the reverse strand, counting down.
TTTGGCGTCAATCGGCCAGTTTTCGTAAAGCGTTGTAGCGCCATTGGCAATCCACCAACCCCAGGACGGAAACGTTTCCTGCGAAGCCACTTTGTAAGCCAGATCGGCATGACCGTTTTCGCTGAGAGCGTTCAAAATCGCTTTCGTTCCCAAAAGACCAACATCGATATGCGAATTATCGGCTTCGACCCGTTTGGCAAGATTGGCCGCTACTTTGCGTTTAAACTCGTCCGGCACTAAGCCCCACTGCAAAGGCACGCTCAGTTCGGTTTGTAAACCTGTGCCATAACTTCCGGTTTCCTTATTCAGGTACTTCGTATTGACCGCATTTTTGATTTTATTCGCCAAGGCCGAATATATAGCCGCGTCGCTCTGTTTGCCCAGTAATTTCGCGGTCTTCGCCAGAATCGACGCATCTGTGAAGTAGTAAATGGACGACGTAAACTCTACCGGCGATTTCGATTTCACGGGCACCCAGTCGCCTAACCCCCAGGATGTCAGGCCCGATGGGCTTTGCTCGTTAATGTGATCGACGTACCGTTTGATGTTGTCGTAGTTATCGGCCAGTATTTTTTTGTCGCCGTAAAACAGGTAGATATTCCAGGGAATGATGGCGATAGTGCTTGTCCAGTCGGGGCCATTGGCCCATTCGTAGCCCCAGCCGCCGGTTGGAATAATGGCCGGGAGCACACCATTCGGCTGTTGTTCGTCGCGGTGATCGGCCAGCCATTTTTCGTAGATCGTGATGCCATCGAAATTATACAGGCCCGTTTCAATCGCAATTTGCCCATCGCCCGTCCAGCCGTTTTTCTCCCGTTGTGGACAATCCGTTGGATAGCCAAACAAGTTTGAGAGATAGGAATTATTGGTTGCCCACCAGATTTTGTCCAGCGTTGGGTTGGCCGATTTTACCTGACCCGCAACCGGCACGTCGCTATGCATGAAATAGCCCGTCAGGTTTTCTTTAGTCAGGTCAATGGGCTTACTACTAGTTACCTCTACATACTGAAAGCCCTTGTAATTGAAGTGCGGGATGAAAGTTTCTTCACCTTTATCACTCAGGATAAAAATATCGGTCTGGAACGGATCAGAGGTACCGACTGGACGATAGTGTGCGTCGATATTCGATTGATCGACGTGACCGTCTTTATACAACCGTTCGGCGTGTTTCAGCCGTAACGTAGTACCTACCGAACCTTTCACCCGAAACTGACAAACGCCGGCAATGTTCCGGCCTAAGTCATAGACGAAGGTGGTGTCGTTGATTTTGGCGATGCCTTTGGCAGGAATCGTTTCCACGTTTCGGATTGGATGAACGGCCTGCGCAACGATGTTTGTTGATGGAGCATCCCGCATAATGGGATCCTTCCATTTCGAATCATCAAAATTCGCCATGTTCCAGCCGGGTTGTTCCAGCCGGGCGTCGTAGTGCTCTGCCGTGTAAATGCTGTTGAAAATGATAGGGCTCAGGGCCGTTTTCCAGTCTTTTCCTGAGGTAATTGTTTCGACAGAACCATCGTCATAGGTAATGCGCAGATCCAGACAGAACGTAGGACGCGCCCGCCAGGGCGCTTTGTCGAAAAACCAGACCGCCGTCGATTGATGGTTGTACCAGCCATTTCCGAGCAAAACGCCAATGGCATTTCTGCCGCTTTGGAGTTGTTTCGTCACATCGTACGTAACGTATAACGTCCGCCGATCAAATCGGGTATACATGGGATCGAGCCGGTGGTTCCCGATTTTCTGACCATTCAAATACAACTCGAACAGACCGCCAGCTGCGATGTAGGCCCGTGCCGATTTGATTTTCTTTTTCGTGTCAAACGCTTTCCGAAAATAGGGAGCCGGTTTCAGATCCACATCGCTGACATCGCTAATCCACGCACCCTGCCAGTTTTTGCTGTGCATTAAACCCGTTTCAAAACTCGCTACCAACGAAGCCGACGGTTTGCCATCCTTATCCCAAATCTCCACCTTCCAGTAGTATTTGGTGAAGGGCTGAAGCGGCTTCCCGGCATAGGTAATAAGCTGACTATCTGACGGCAATTTAGTTGTTTGCCAGCTGCTGCCTTTCCCTTGACTCACCGCCTTCGAATCTGTTCCAACATACACTTGATAGGCTGTTTGCTTCGCTCCGCGTCGGGCATCGTCCAGCCGCCATGCTAATCGGGGAGTGGGGGCATCGATACCAAGTGGGTCAACTAAATGCTCACATTGGAGGCCGACGGGTGTGCAGGGAGGTACTGCAAAGGATCGAAATGGCAGCGACAGAACGAGTAGTAGGAAGAAAATTCTGAGCGAAGGCAGTTGGGTCATGGGGTCTCTATTAATTCACAGCAATTTCTGTATTTATCACCGAGTAAGAATCCTGTACTTTCCTGTATTAATAGAACGCTGATTTTTATGATTGTTATGATTAGGTTATGATTAGCTATAGGGCCGAGTACATAACATTAGGCAAGGAATCTGTTTGATATTTCATCATAACAAATCCGTTATATCATAAAAATCAGCGTTCTATTACTTTCAAACCCAAATCCCAGGAATCAGTGCGGAACGGGATGACGGGCAAGCCTTCTTTACTGAACAAATTAGGTTCGGGCGCATCGCGAAACGCAAAACGAACGGCCACTGGATTATTGACTGTTGGTGCCCATACCTCCACTGCCTTGCCGTTAATGCGGGCTTGCGCTTTGGTGAAAACCTGATCAACACCAGCAATCTCAAAATCAGTAAGTTCCTTTCCAGTCGTACTCAATCCGTTCGGCACATTATCGAATGAGAGTCGGATTGTATTGCTATTCACCTGCATGGAACGGTACTGCGGGCTTTTATAACTGCCTACATGTCGACCGTATGTTTCCGTCAACGCCCAGTTTGCCAGCCGATTACCCACTTCTTTTTTGTAAATCGGATGCACATCGTTGATGTTATCTGCTAGATCCGTCGTGATAATCATGCCCGACTTCGCTATATCCATCGCCTTCGTTTGGTTTTCCCGAACGAGCGCGGTCTCGTATTTTCCGCCAGACTGATAGGGAGCCAGTTGGACGTAATAAAACGGGAAATCACGCTGCCAAAGCCCTCGCCAGCTATCGACCAGCAAGTGCATTAACTGATAGTAAGCCGGTGCATAATGTCGATTTGATTCGCCCTGATACCAGATGACACCAGCAATGGCGTAGGACGTAATGGGCGCCACCATCCCATTATATAACCAACCCGACTTGGTAGGAGCCCACTGCGTTTTTATCATTTTTTGAGCCGAATGGCGCAACTCCGGGTACAGATTGACTAATTCTTCAGGCATCCAGGTTTCTATTTTCGACGCGCCCCACGACATATCGATCAGACCAATGGGTACTTGAAGCGTTGCCTGGAGCTTTTTCCCGAAGAAATAACCAACCGCGCTGAAATTTTTCAGGCTTACCGAATCACATACGCTCCAGGCTCCTCTGACATCGTTTTGTGGAGTAGCGGCCGACCGTTTATCCATCTTGAACAGGTGAATAGTCGGATTGAAAGCCCGTGGCAACTCAGCCAGTGCATCCTTAACACCCCCTGCCGCACTTAATCCCATATTCGACTGCCCTGAGCAAAGCCAGACTTCGCCAATTAAAATATTACTCAGCAACAGTGTATTACTACCCTTGATCGTGAGGGCATACGGCCCTCCAGCCTTTGGCGTTCGCAGACGAACTTTCCAGGTAGCATCCTCAGCGCAGGTAACGCTGATGGGATGGCTATCCCAACTGGCTATGACCATTATTTTCTCCGTAGGCGTTGCCCAACCCCAGATCGCTACGTCGGTTTCTTGCTGCAAGACCATATCCGAAGCCAGAATCGATGGCAAAACAACCTCGGCCCAGGCTGGCAATGCCAGTAGAAAGAAGAGTAAGATTTTCAATGGGTTAACGTTTTACTAGAATGTTTTTTTGTCATCCCGACGCCAGGAGGGATCTCAAGCTTGACTAATACGAAGCTTGAGATCCCTCCTGGCGTCGGGATGACAAAAAACTATAATGAATACATAATAGCTTTAATAGCGATGTATAGCCTATAAATTCAGCTTACGCCCGCATACCCAGTTTGTTCAGCAATTGCACGGCTTCGCTCCAGGGCACTTCATGCGGGAGCTTGTTGGTTTTGGCGGCAATAGAAGCAACGGCACCGGCAGCTTCGCCCATAGCGACGGCATCGCCCGTGACGCGGTAGCTGGCGTGGGCCGTAAAATCACCACTGATGCAACGCCCTGCCATCATCAGGCCATCCACATCTTTGGCAATTAGTGCCCGTAGCGGAATATCGTAGGGAATCATTTTGACTCCTCCACGACCAATGGTTTCCACTTCATTCGCCTTCCGGTCTGATGCGTGAATATCAACGCCAAACGTAGGACGCACAACGGCATCCTCATGGCGAACACCAACGACCAAATCCTCTTTGGTAACAGTGTAGCGACCATGTATCCGTCGGCCATCCCGAATGCCGATTTGTTCGGGAGTTGCCACGATCTGCATCCCTTCCCAGGGGCCACCTAACTTATTCAGTCCCCGAACAATATTGTACACCTCAGCTCTGGCCCGCACCGTTGCCTCCGTAATCTCGTCGGCATCGAACGCTTTAATGTTGTACTCATGGTTGACCATCACCATCACCAGATTGTCCCGAATCAGAAAGAGCGTGGGCATTCCGTAGGATGGGGTAATACCGGCCCTGGCGATCTCTTTTTTGAACGCTTCAACCGCCTGAACGTGCCAGTTCATGTTGGCTTTATCGCCGTCATCTTTATAAAACGAAATGTATTGTTTGAGGGCGGCCGCATCGCGTACAACAGCCAACGTATTGAGGGTAAGCGGTTGACAAGGGCAAGTATCTCCCCCTTTACCAATTTCCCAACCATTGCCAGCCTGAGCGCCCAGATCGCCATCGCCCGTGGCGTCAATAAACACCTTTGCTTTCCAGGCTTCCCGGCCTGACTTAGAATCGGTAACGACTGTGGTGAGTTGTTTTTTGTCTTTGTAAGCTGCGGCTACTCGCGTATGCAGCCGAAACTTCACCCCCGCTTCGGCACACATTTCCTCCAGCAGGACTTTCATTTCGTCAGGATGATATACAAACTGATCGGCAACCTGATTACGCCGGGCGTCGCGTTGATCCAGTCGTTGCTTGATTTCCTTAGTTAAACCGGGCTTGTTGAAATCGAAAATATAGGTCAATAAGCCAGCAGTCCAGACACCGCCCAGACAGCCGTGAATTTCAATGAGTTGGGTTTTCGCCCCAGCGCGAGCTGCTGTAATGGCTGCCGAAACGCCCGCTGGGCCAGCACCACAAACTACGACGTCGACTTCTTCTTTTATCGGCACATTGCGGGCAGGTTCTTTAAACTCGCTGTTGCTTTTGGGCGGAGCATCGGCACCTAATGCCAATGCTGGCAAAGCCGCAGCACCCGTTCCGGCAATGGCTGATTGTATAAATTTCCGGCGATTCAGGTTAAACATGGCCGAAAGGCGATTTTGGTTTTTAGACGATTTCATAAGGATTGATTTGTTTTCGGTATTCGGTTTACGGTAAGCTGACGCATCCGTGTTTCTTGCGTCAGTTTACCGTAAACCGAATACCGTGAACTAGTTATTAATACCCCGGATTCTGGTCTTTTACGGCGTCTATGGCCGTGTTGTAGCTTACTTCCGAAACAGGAATAGGCCACAGGTAATGTTTCTGGGCGATGGTTTTTCCTTTGGCCGCCAGAATAATATCGGCGGCTTTGCCGGTACGTTTTAGTTCGAGCCAGCGCTTTCCTTCGTACTGAAACTCGTAGCCGTACTCTTTCACGACCAGATTCAGAAAGGCGTCTGATGTAGCATAATCGGCAAGTTTGAAATCGACAGTTGACGCGGTGGCCGAGGGCTTACCATACGCCCGACGGTGTACTTGATTCAGTGCTTCCATCGCAGCGGCTGTTGGACCGGTTGCCAATCGGGCAGCCGCTTCAGCATAGATCATCAGCAAATCGGCGTAACGGTACCAGCATACGTCATTGGCAGCTCCGGCAAATTCGAGCGAATTCGGGTCAATGTATTTTTTGCTCAAGAGCGAAGTAGTACCAATCCCGATATTCCACGAATACCAGAGCCCTTTCCGAAGATCCGCATTATCCCAGCTCATGTAAGTTGGGTTAGTGTTGTCATTATAGAGACCGAAAACACCACCGCCACCGCCCAGCAATTTCGTTCCCGGATGATTGGTCAGGGTTGGAAACAGATTACCCTGACCAGGCTGATGCGAAAATTTCAGAGAGAAAATTTCTTCAGTAGTTGTAACTACATCCGGCCCGAAGATTTTCTGAAAGTCATCCGTTGTGGCCACCTGAACCAACGCAAACTTATTGGCTTTGATCACTTCATCAGCTTTATCCCTTGCTTCAGCAAACTTTCCCAACTGTAAATACACGTCGGCCAGCATCGTTTTGGCCGCCCATTTGGTAGGTCTGCCGATGTCCGAAACCTGATCAGGCAGATTCGCTTCGGCTTCCTGTAAATCAGCCAGAATCAGCGAATAAACCTCATCGACGGTATTCCGTTTGGCTGTAATTTCAGTCATGTTAGCCTCCGTCCGAACCGGAACACCCGCCCAGTTTCGCACTAAATGGAAATAACTGAAGGCCCGTAGAAATTTGGCTTCGGCTACCGATTTAGTAATATCCGCTTTACTAATCGCTTTCCCATTGGGCGCATTTTTGATGACCAGGTTTGCGTTCCGAATGCTCAGATAGAAAGCTGACCAGGCCCCCGACACGCGACTGATATTGACGTTATCCAGTCCCTGGAAATTATTCAGGATCGCATAACTTCCGCGTCCGTACCCATAATCGATGTGGCCTTCCAGCACGGCGATATATACGCCCATACCGCTTGTATTGCTGTCGCGCAAGGGTGTGTAAATGGCGTTGACAGCGGCCTGTACTTCGGCCGGCGTATTGTAATACGTCTCAACAGCCAGTGACTTCGGTTCTTCCTTGAGCACATTCTCGCAGGATGTCAGGACAATAATCGAGAGTAGAAATAGTATCTTTTTCATGATTCTAAATGATTGATTTATTGAATGATAGAATCATTGAATGAGTAGAATTGGTAAAGAAGCTAGTCTATCATTCACTCATTCTATCATTCAGAATTAAAACCCGGCGCGAATGCCAAACGTGATGGACTTGGCAGTGGGGTAGCTGTACTGATCAAAACCCTGTGCGATGGAATTAGACCCACCGCTTGAATTGACCTCTGGATCCCACCAGGAATATTTGGTCAGGGTCAATAAATTCTGGCCGCTCGCGTACACCTGCGCCGATCGTATCCAGCTTACCTTCCATGTCTGAATGGGCAGATTATAGGCTAACTGAATGTTTTTCAGCCGCAGATACGAGCCATCTTCCACAAACCGATTCGATACATTAACCCGCGTTGTGCTGCTGATAATGGGATATTTGGCATTCGTGTTGGTTGGTGTCCAGTGATTAAGCATCACTTCGCGGGGCATATTCAGGCCATAGCCATAATCGACGGTATTGTTGATGGCGCTGGTATTGAAGATGTCGTTGCCCTGCGTTCCCTGAAAAAAGATGGTCAGGTCAAAATTCTTATACGACATGCTGGAGTTAAACCCATAAATAAACTTCGGATTTGGGTTGCCAATGAAGGTCTTATCCCGAACAGTAATGGTGCCGTCGCCGTCCGTATCCTTGTATTTAATTTTGCCTTTATCGTCGTAGCCGTCTTCGAGATAGCCCCAGAACATTCCCATCGGTTGACCTTCCCGAAGAATGTTCCGCGTATCGGTAATGGCTGATATATCCACGAAAGCGCCCAGAATATCCTGCCCACCGTACAATTTCACGACTTTATTCCGGTTAAAGGCGATGTTGGTATTGACATTCCATTTGAAAGCACCCGTCAGGATATTGGCATTGACACCCAACTCAAGCCCTTTATTCTGTACTTCGCCCACATTCTGGATGGTGGTTGTGAAGCCTAGGGAAGAGGGCAATTGCACTGTATTCAGCAAATCGCGGGTGTTTTTGATGTAGTAATCGGCCGTGATCAGAATCCGGTTTTGTAGAATGCCCAAGTCGATACCAATGTCTTTTTGTTCGGTGGTTTCCCATTTCAGATTACCGGGCAGATTCGTACCGGGCGAGTAGGCTGTGTAAAGCGCATCGCCGAAAATTGTTTTCCCCGAATACAATTGATTCAGTGTTGCGTAGGCATTGATGGCCTGGCTACCCGTGAGTCCCCAACTGGCCCGCAGTTTTAAATCGGAAATCGTGTTATTGTTTTTCAGAAATTCTTCATTAGAGATCCGCCAGGCCAGCGCTCCCGATGGGAAATAGCCCCATTTACTGCCTTCACTATACTTGGAGGAGCCATCGGTTCGGAAACTGAAGGTGGCCAGGTATTTACTATCGAAAGCATAATTGACACGTCCCAGATAGGACAATAGCACTGATTTAGAATAGCTGGAACCAGGAATACCCGGTGTACCAGCCGCACTTAAATCGTAGGTCTGGCTGGCGTTACTGATGTATCCCGCGCCACTGCCGCTCAGTGTTGTTGTCAGGAAATCCTGATACGTAAATCCGACCACAGCCGAAATGCTGTGTTTCTGCCGAATCGTTTTGGTGTAACTGATGGTATTTTCGTTCAGCAAGCTGGTTAGTTGGGTGGTACTCACACCCGCATTACCTACTGAACCAAAAAGATTGTTTGTCGTATAGGAATCAGAGCGATCGTCGGCACTCTCAATACCGCCCGAAATCTTGATCGTCAAGGCCGGAATAGGATTGTATACAAAGGCAGCATTGGTCAGTACCCGGTTTCCTTTTGTGAGGTTAGTTTGTTCGTTAAGGGTATTAATAGGGTTCCGTAATTGGGTGTTTACGAACGCATAGGTGGTTCCGAATACTTCGTAAGAGCCGTCGGCTTTATAAGGCCCCAATACAGGGGGCGATGAGATGGCACCCGCAATTAATGATGCCCCCCGATTCCCTCCCTGGCTATTCTGGGCGCTGGTTGTGATCTTGGTTAAGGTGCTCGCAAAATTGAACGTAAGTTTTTTGCTGATCGAGTGATTGATATTGGCCCGCAACGAATAGCGATTATAGTCACTTCCACGGATAATCCCATCCTGACTAAAGACACTGCCGGATAGTGAAAACTGTGTTCGTTCACTGCCGCCGTTAATGGTCAGGACAGCCGTTTTCATGGGTGCGGTTTGAAACACCAGATCCTGCCAGTCGGTACCCGCGCCGAACGCATTGATCTGATCCTGGGTGAAATAGGGTTTCAGTCCATCGTTGGCCGCCTGTTCATTGTAGAAGGTAGCATATTCTTTGGCGTTCATCATGTCCAGCTTTTTGCGCAGCGTTTGTGAGCTATAGCTGGTTTCAAAATCAACCGTCGATTTTCCGGCTTTACCCCGCTTGGTGGTAATCAACACCACGCCATTCGCCCCCCTTGAGCCATAAATCGCGGTGGCCGAGGCATCTTTCAGTATCTCGATATTTTCAATATCCGCATTGTTCAGCACCGTTGGATTACTACCCGAAGTCGGAAAACCATCCACTACATACAGCGGCTCGTTACTTCCCTGAATGGAGTTTGTTCCCCGAATGCGAACACTGACGCTGCCACCGGGAGCGCCCGTATTTTGTAACACCTGCACGCCAGCCGCCCGGCCCGATAAGGCCTGTAAGACGTTGGTGGATGGATAGGCGTTAAGCTCTTTGGCCTTCACCTGCGACAGCGAACCTGTCAAATCACTTTTCTTGACGGTGCCATAGCCGACCACAACCACTTCATCCAGCGACTTATCATCCGGCACCATCTGAAGATCAATAGTGGTACGGTTCCCAATCGCCACTTCCTGATTCTGATAGCCCACAAAGGAAAAGACAAGCGTGGTGGCCGGTCCGTCGCTACGGTCGTCGGGCACACTGAGTTTGTATTTCCCATCTACGTCTGTTGTTGTGCCGCGCGTGGTATTTTTAACCACCACACTAACACCGGGCAGCCCTTCGCCTGTTTCACTTTTAACGGTTCCTGAAAGTTGTCGGTCAGCCTGTTCCGGCGAAAATACAGGAACAACAGCAGCTACTTTCTGGGCTTCGTCGGGGCTTATACTAGAGACCGGTTTACGGTTTCGTTTGAGCATGATCTGGCCATTTACAAACCGATAGTCGATGCGTAGTGGCGACAGTAATTTATCCAGAACCGTAGCCAGATATTCATTAGCCACGCTAACACTCACAGGTTCATTTACCGGAATCATGTTCCGGCTATACGCAAACCGAACGCCGGTCTGGCCCTCGATTTCGGCCAGCGCTTTTTGCAGCGACACATGGTCTAACCGCAGATTAACAGGCTTTTTCAGAATATCCTGCGCATCGGTTTTGCCCGCGTAGGCAACAGCTGTGAGTAGCGAAATCAGCAAAAGTTGTAGTACAGATAACCGCATAATGAAGCAGGCCAACTTGCTTTTCGTAAAAAACTTCATAAGTTTGGATTGATTAAATTGAACAATAAGAAGCCTTCCATCACCTCAGAAGTGATGGCATTTCAGGGGGCTTCGTTCGGAATCAGGTCGAGCTGCCAAAGCGAGTGCTGCAATCACTCGTTTTGGCCGACCTTTTTTTAGAAGCGGGTAATGATCGGGGGGGTTCTTTGTCTCATAGAATGGTACAGGTTTAAGGGTTTCTCATTTTTTACTCTACGTTACTACAGCCTTCGCCATTGATCACAATGCGATTTCCCTGCATCTGATAACTAGCCTCCACCAGTTGGGTCGTTATTTCCAGAATCTCCGACAGGCGACTGTTATCGAACGAGGCTTTCAGGCGGCAATTGGCCAGATTAGGATTGGCTAGCTGGATTGTTACGCCGTACTTCTTTTCCAGCCGCTTCATGACTTCACTAAGCGGCTCATCGTCAAACGTGAGCGATACGGGTTGCCAGGTGTTCACCTGCTCCTGCGTTTTCGGGATTTCGGTTGAGGTTAGCTGACCGGACGAAGCCTCAAAAACGGCCTGCTGGCGGGGCAATAACAGCACGGCTTTTTCCTGACCTTTACGATCCGGAATCGAAACAGATACCTTACCCGTTACAACCGATACTTCAAAGCGGGATTGATCAGGTGTCGATTTGACATTAAAACTCGTTCCCAGCACTTTTACCAGCAAGGCATGGCTCTTCACCAGAAAAGGGCGGGTTGGGTCTTTGGTTACGTCAAAAAATGCTTCTCCTTCAAGGCTTACTTCACGCGATGTTTTAGAGAATGCGCCAGCCGTATAGCGAAGTTCAGTATCTGGGTTTAACCAGACTAAACTTCCGTCCGGCAATTGATGCCTGGTTACGCGTTTTTGGGTATTTACAATCACGACATCGCCCGCAACGGACACGGCTTCCGTTTTTGGTTTCTTCAAATACATGAACAGGCCAAAACTCGCTACGAGTACCACCATAGCGGCAGCCGCATACCGAATAAAGACTGTTGTAAGCGAGCGAATCTTGCCAACGGGTTGTAGCTGTCCATTGGTTTTCTGGCCAAGTAAAGCCTGCACTTTTTTCAAATGCAGGGGCTGATCAAACGCATACTGGTCAACCTCTCCCTCATTCAGTGATGCATACCATTCTTCTACCCGATAGACCTCCTCCGCCGTACAGTTTCCCTCCGTATACCGTTTTAGCAATTCGGGCGAAATGGCATGTTTGCTCATGATTTAGTTCTGTCAAATACCCAATTAATACCAGCTTATAGATACAAGACGCACGAAACGGCAACAACCCTAGTGGGATTTGAAGAAATTTTATAATAAATGCTGTTTGAAAGTTTAGTAGTATTGCGACTGCATGAGTTGGCGAGTCGATGAGTAACAAGTACGACGATATTGACGATACGGTGTTGTGGCAATTGGTGAAGGTAGAGTCCGACTCGCTCGCCTTTGCGGAGTTGCATCGCCGTTTTTCGGATAAACTGTATACCCTGGCCTACCGTAAAACGGGCAATCGTGAAGCGGCTGAAGATTTGGTGCAGGATTTATTCGTATCGCTCTGGGTGCAGAAAGACCATATTTCGATCGAAAAAGCCGTTGCGGTCTATCTGTTTTCGGCCCTTAAAAACCGAATTATTTCCCATCTGCGGAAACAGCTAATTCACCAATCCTTTTCCCTGAACGAGCTGGATTCGGAGTTGCTGGTTGCGCACTCCGCCAATACGGTGCAGGACTGGATCCAACTTAACGAGGTACAGGAAGTGTATAATCGGGAACTGGGAAATCTGCCCGAAAAAAGCCGCCAGGTTTTTGAACTAAGTCGGAGTGGTTTAGCCAATAAGGAAATTGCCGAACTGTTGGGGCTGGCCGAAAAAACCATTGAATTTCACATCAGTAAATGCCTGCGTGTTCTCCGGGTAAAGCTACTGGATATTGTGGTAATTTTCCTGACCCTGTTGTTGTTGAACCGGTAGTTCGGTTTGTTTGGCCTCCTCCACCGGCCGTTTCCGAAACCAGTTAGCCAGCGCCGAACCCGTTACATTTTGCAGCGGGCCAAAAATCGCCGACGCTAGCCCGACAGTAGCCACTTTGCCCATTTGCAACGCCAGTCCCGTGGCGACTCCGCCATTCTGCATGCCCACTTCAAACGCAATGGTTCGGCGGTCTTTTTCGGGTAGGCCAGCCAATAGAGCGGTCAAATAACCCACACTCAGACCGATCATATTGTGTAAGAGACAGGTAATGATCAGCAAGCCCCCTACCTGCAACAGATTATCGCGTCCGGAAGCAGTAATGATCACCGTGTTGATCACAATACCCAGCATGGCGGCAAACGAAAGGCAGCTTTCGATCATCGCCCGGCTAATCTGTGGTCGCTTTTTGAGGAGAATGGCAAGCAGCATGGGTAGCCCATAAAACCAAAAAAATGACGTACCCAGCGCCATTAGGAACTTGTCGATCGGTTGGTTGACAATGAGTTGAAGCAGCCCATTGGTCAGGCCAATAATCCCGGCAAACGCAACGAGCTGAATGGTTTTAGCCCGTTGCGTTTCCTGCCCGTAGTAGAACAGGTTAAAGATGAAACCCGCCACAATTGGGATGATGATCATGTTCGTGATGTCGATCATCATGTGGGCAATATCGATCTCGACATACTGCCCGCCAAGCCATTTCATTAGAAACGGAGTAACAAAAGGCGACAGTATGGTTGAGCAAGCGCCAATGGTAACGGCCAACGCCAGGTTAGCGCCTGACAAATAAGACATTACGTTAGATGCCATGGCACTGGACACGCAACCAATCAAAATAACACCTCCGGCAATTTCGGGAGGGAAGTCGAATAGATGGGATAGCGAAAACCCGACCAGCGGCATAATAATGAAATGGCAGCCGATGCCGATAAAGACGCCTTTTGGCATTTTAATCACCCCTTTGAAATCATTGAAACTCATATGGGCACCCATGCCAAACATGGTCAATTGCACAAACGGGACGATCAGTCGCTTGAGTTGAAAATCTCCGACGGTAAAGAAATAAGCCGGGTAGAACATGGCCACGCTCACCGCAGCCAGAATCCAGATCGTATACGAAAACCCTTTCAGAGCCGAGAAGCCACGAAAGGCAATGGCCAGTAAAACCAGGGCCAGCACCAGCAGTGGCCCTACCGGAAACGGGCTACCTGCCAGCGTGAGTACACCCGTACCCAGCAGTAGCAGGCTAGCCAGTGTCAACAGAATTGAGGAGAAACGCATAGGAATGAGGAGTCAGGCAAGCGAACTAGTGGTTAATAAGGTCGGCAGGAGCTAGTGGATACTCATGACAGAGGTAACAGATACGGGCTTCATCTTCGTCGATTTCCGGGAATCGAACGCCGTAATCGACCAGAAAAACGTTGTCGTTCAAATCATCGCAAACGCTCGAAATCTCGGCACTCAGCGTATAGCCGATCCCATCGACCTGCCAGCCCGTTCCTTCTTCGCCCCAGAACTGGTGAATCGTTCTTGGATGAATCGTCAGGCTTTCGCCCGGTCGTAAGCGGACAATATCGCCCGGCCCTAACCGACGCGAACAACCGTCGACCTGGGTGATGAAGGTTTCGTTTGACGGATTGCCCTCGGCATCGGCTTTGGTCAATTGAACCAGCACATTACCGCCCGCCCGGCAAATGATATCTTCCCGTTTCGAGAGGTGAAAGTGAGCCGGAGCCCGCTGATTCTCAGGGTCGATCAGCCATTTTTCGGCGTATTGCTTCGGATAAGCCGAATTATTCGTCCGGCCGTTACGAACGGTGAACAACGTCCGGCCAATGTTGTAAAAGTCTTTACTGCCAAAATCCGTTACATCCCAACCCAGCATGCAATCCCGGATTTCGTTATAGTCGGGCCCGGCTTGCTGCCACTGTTCAACGGACCAATGGGCAAAAGGCGGCAGGTGCATCCCGAAGTGAGCAATAACAGTTTTCGCCGTGTTGATGCTGGCGTTGACAATGGATCGTTTTAACTGCATAAACTTTATTGGTTAGTGGTGTTTGATTTTTTTAGAAAAAGCGATTCCTATCCTCGTCTACAGACGGGGTTAAGGGCATTTGAACAAATTGGAGAGAAGGTTAAGTGAATTAATGGACAATGTAAAATGTATAATGCACAATCAACAATGTACTGAAAATCAGTTCATTATTCATTATTCATTATTCATTATTCATTATTCATTATTCATTAGTTTAATTAAGAAAACCGGCATACAAGCGGATGGGGCTTTACTAAATACCAACCTATCTAAAGGGTACTTTGCTGATCTTTGGACTCAATGATTTGCTTACTTTTTTTGTGCGTTGTAGTTGCCGATTGCTTCTGAAATAGTCAACGCTCGATTGTAGACCGAAACCTGCCTGATTTGGCCATCGAGGAAAGTGCCTACTGTCAATTGACGGGCACCCACCACCGATTTCAGGTAGGGACTAAACCGACCCCAGCCAAACTGCCGGGTATTGCCCCCATCGTTCATGACGCCATCGACCACAAAGGCAATGATTTTGGGTCCTCCGTCAACAATGATACTGACGTAATGCGGCTGATTCGCGGTTAGCAAGCGTTCGTCGCAGGCCCAGGACGATTGCGTCCGGCCATCGTTCATGACCAGTTCAATCGTTTTTTTATCGGTCGTTTGCACATACCAGCCTTTGCCTGTACTGTCGCGGGTATCGGCCAGAATCTGATTGGCGGTTAATTTTTTTAGGGTAAACGCCAGATCGACGGTAAAGCCGTTGGGAACACTCATGCCAGGTTGCTCCAGTTTTTTCGTGTCCCGTTTATAAAACTCGGGCAAAGCTGGGGCGTCAACCGTTTGGGGGAATCTGCCTTTCTGATAGACCCAGTTAACGACCAGTCCGTCAGTCGCTTTGGTCCGGTTATCAAATTGACCCCAAAGTTTGGTCAGCAGATTTTCGTCGATTTTGTGGACGCGGGCGATATCCTTTTGCGTTTCGGTAATGTAATACGCCCCCTTGTCTTCAACCAGATCGGGATAGCTCATCCGAATCAACGGGTCATCGTCATACAACAGAATTTCGGGCTGTGTCCACCGAATGATTTTCCCTTTGGGCGAATCCGCTTCGATACCACCTATCACCCAGGCCGGATTGCGGTCTTCATAGGCCATACTCCGGCGGTTCGGATGATCGCGGATGAAGTGCCCACCGTGATTGTGAAACCAGTATAGGAACTTCCCGTTTTCGCATTTCCAGGCGAAATTGGCCGCTCTCGGATGCTTGACCAGTCGACCGTTGGCGTAGCGCAAATACTGCGGTGTATCCCAGGTATGGCCGCCATCCCGACTATAGGTGTAAACCGGATGCCCGTCGATGGTTCGGTAAACGCAGTAGAAGGTGCCATCGCTCAGGACCGAAAAACTCTGTTCTTCGGCAATTGGGCCGCCTACGTTTGGGGGTGTCCGTAAACCAATATCACCATCGGGCAGGGTACTCCAGGTGGCTTTTGCCGGGTCCGTTACAGTCAGTAAATCGGCACTTCGCAGCAAAGCCCCTTCGCTCGACGTAAAAAAACCGACGCCAAAACCACCTACTTTATGAACCGGCACAAAAGCCGCTCCCTTGTCGACAAAAGCCCGCCCAACATTCCAGAAATACTGGATCTTGCCCTGATAAGGATTTTTTCGATCAATCTCGAAGTTGCGAATGGGAATCGTCACGCGCTTGGCGGACCAGCTTTTGCCGTTGTCGTCGGAGTATTTGAAGACAAAATAGCCCTGGCTATCTACTCGTTTCACCAGCCCATCGGGATAGGGCGGGTTGTCGCCTTTTACAGCCCGGATATTATCGGTATTGTGGTTATAAAACACGAAAATCCGACCCGATAGCGCTTTGAGTAGCACGGCGTAGGATGCTTCCGGCCCATCGCCGGGTTCCACATCGCGCCGGTCGATCCAGGTTTTACCCTGATCGAGGCTTCGTTGTGTAATAATATGCTGACCTGTTGCCCCCTCGTGCCCCGTTCCGGTGGTGAGCACGCACAGCCACGCCCCATCGTTGGTTTTTACGATATACGGCTGGTCGCTGTAGGTCTCATCGGGAATAATGGTTCCGGTTGTGATGTGCCGATTATCCTGAGCATACAGTGTCCCAGAAAATTGGGTAGCCACAATCGTCAGCCAGGTACATACGATTCTTGACAGTACGCGCATGAAGTTTGTAATTTTTGGAGTAAAGTCTATGTATTGATCGTTCACGATAAAATCTACGGAATCAGGCTCATGTGCTCGCTTGGCTTCGCCGAGTGAGGGCTATTAGTTCAAGGGCCTCTGGCCCGTTTCTGACCTAATTCGACATCCAACGGCCAGAGGCCTTCGAACTAATAGCCCTCACTCGGCGAAGCCAAGCGAGAACGGAGTGAGGTTAAAGTTACTCTCTTCTAATGACTCCCCTCACCCCAACCGAAGCGTCGGACCGTCCCTCTCCCAGGACGGGGAATCTACTTTTGCCGAACATTAGTAGCCTGGATTCTGAGGCAGCAGGTTCGGATTCAACTGAATTTCGGTGAAATAAACGGGCATCAACGCTTTTTTATCGACGCCTAGCACGGCTTTCGCCCGCCCGGTTCGAAGCAGGTCGTACCAGCGCTGCCCTTCAAAACAGAGTTCCACAAAACGCTCCTGCTCAATGGCTAACAAAACAGCGTCTTTCGACGTAGCGGTGGTATTAGCCAGTCCGGCGCGGGTCCGAATCCGGTTAACCAGCGCGATGGAAGCTGCTGTCTGCCCTAACTGCGCCAATGCTTCGGCCTGCATTAAAATTACATCGGCCAGCCGCAGAAAGATAAAATTGCTGTCGCTATAGCGGGTGGTGCCTACCACGGTACCCAGGTATTTAGCCACCGTGGGCAGGTTGGGAAACTGATCGGTGGCTGGGTCACTGTAGTAAATACTGGCCGCTTTCCGAACATCGCCCGGCTCGAAGGCATCGACCAGTTTCTGGGTCGGAATCACGGTTTGGTTGCCCCCCGTGGTCACTTTACTGCTACGGGGCAGGAAATAGGGCGACAGACCATTCGTTTCCTGATTGTTGTAATTGTACTGGAGTTCGAAAATGGATTCGCTCGTGTTTTTCGTTCTGAAAATGGTGCTGTAGTTGGCTCCTGACACCAGACTGTAGGTTGGATTGGCAATCACCTTGGCCGCGTAATCGGCTGCCAGTTGCCACTCATTGGTCTGGTTGTACGAACTCCGCCAGAGATACACTTTAGACAGCAGCGCCTGAGCAGCGCCCTGCGTGGCCCGACCCCGGGTTTCAATTGCCGATGCGTAGGTAAGCGGCAGTAATTTCTCGGCCTGTTTCAGATCGGCAATAATCTGCTCCTGTACTTTATCGGCAGGGGTTCGGGCAGGCTGCAAATCTTTATCCAGAGAAAGTGTTGGTTCCAGCACCAGCGGCACTGCGCCCCACAACCGTACAAGGTAGAAGTAATTGAGCGCCCGCAGAAAGTACGCTTCGCCCATAATCCGGTCCCGAACGCTGGTAATGGTTGGGCTTTTGATAGCAGGCACCTGGGCCAGTACGTTGTTGACTTTGTTAATCCCCGAATAGAACCGACTCCAGGTAGCATACCCACTGCTGGTACTGATATTGTCGTTCTGAAAATCCAGTACGCCCCCATCGGTAATCCCAATTTCATTCACAGGCACCCGGAGGTTATCCGCCCGCGCATCCCCCCAGGCAATTTGCCGCACTTCATCGCCCTGCAAGGCATCATAGCCGGTAATGATAGCCGCTTCCGCATCGGCGGCATTCTGGAAAAAGGAACTTTGGGTCAGGGCACTAACCGGCACCTGATTGAGCACATCGGTGCAGCCCGTTGCCAGACTAATCAGGGTAATGGCCAGGGTGCTATAGCTAATTTTTTTCATGAGTAAAGTCAGGTTTAGAGTCCCAGATTCAGGCCAAAGGTGATGGTACGTACCAGCGGATAAGTGCCCAGATCAATTCCCTGGAGCAGCGGTAAGGTGCTGCGGAAGTTCACTTCGGGGTCCATGCCCGAATACTTAGTGAAAGTGAACAGATTCTGTCCCGAAACATACAACCGTAGATTATCGATCTTTACGCGCTTGAGCAAAGCCGCCGGAAACGTGTAGCCCAGCGTAGCGGTTTTCACGCGCAGATAGGAACCATCTTCAACCCAGCGACTGGAGGCAAATCCGTTCCGGCTGATGGTGCTGGGCGTACCGCGGGGAACATCCGTAATGTCACCCTCTTTGCGCCAGCTCCGTAGCACTTCGGTGGTGGCGGCATTGTAAACGAAACTCCGGTTCGAAGCCTCGCGGGTCTCGTTGAAGATGTCGTTGCCGTATGACCATTGCAAAAACACCGACAGATCGAATCCCTTGTAGGAGAAATTATTCGTCAACCCACCAATGTGTTTGGGGTTCGCATTGCCGATGATTGTCCGGTCGGCGTCGTTGATGATCCCATCTCCATTTAAATCCTTATAGATCATATCGCCAGCTACATAAAATGGCCCCGACGCGCTGCCATCCCGCATGTTAGCGGCTTTGGCTTCTTCGGAGGTGGCATATACCCGACCCGTATAAACCTGCCCGAACAGGACGCCAATAGGCTCCCCTACCCGACCAAGCCCCTGCGGAGCCGTGCCATAGAAGGTGGCATCGGCACTGGTCTGAATGATGTCGGCATTATTGTTCGATAAGCTCAGGATCTTGTTTCGGTTGAAGGAAATATTGAACGCGGTGCTCCAGGTAAAGCCCCCGGCACCACCTACAATATTCTGACTGGCAACACTGAATTCCAGCCCTTTATTCTGGGTATTACCCACGTTTTGCAGGGCCGAACCAAAGCCCGTTGTGGTGGGTAAGTTTACCGATAACAACAGCGCGTTTGTCTTTTTCAAGTAGGCATCGGCCGTCAGACTAATCCGGTTCTGGAGGAAGGAAATATCCAGACCAATATCCGATTGGGTGGTCGATTCCCAGCTCAGGGACGGGTTTGGAATAGCCGACAGGGCGATACCCGCTTTTCCGAGGTAGTTACTGCCGGTACTGTACAAGCCCTGTGCGCCAAAATCACTGATCGACTGATTGCCAACAACACCCACGCTGGCGCGTAATTTCAGATCGCTGATAAACGAACTGTTTTTCATAAACGACTCCTCCGAAATACGCCAACCCGCCGAAACGGACGGGAATAGCCCATACCGCTTGTCGGCCCCGAACCGGGACGAGCCATCCTGACGCACTGTAGCCGCCAGTAAGTATTTATCGTTATAGCTGTAGTTCAGGCGGGCAAAATACGAGACCAGTCCCCAGGACGATTTACTGCTGGAAGCTCCCGTTGGGCTGGCCGCTGCGTTCAGCGTAGTAATGTTATCGGTGGCACCCTGGCTGGCAGCCGCCGACAGATTGAAACTTTTGGATTGTTGCACACTATACCCCAGCAAACCCGACATGCTGTGTTTTCCAAGGGTATAGGTGTAGTTCAACGTGTTTTCGTTGACCCAGGTGAATACGTCGCCGTACGAGGCTGTACCCGGACGGGCCGATCCACCCTGAATGGTACTGGGCGTAAAGCGCTCGTCGCGGGTGCCGGCATAATCGACATTGATTGTCGAGCGCAGGGTCAGGCCTTTCCAGATATCGTAGTTGCCGTACACATTACCCACCAGGCGGTTGCTGACAGTAAACCAGGAGGTTAGCATCGCCAGACCCACCGGATTAGGTCGCTGAATCTGGTCAAGGAAGGTATACGAACCATCAGGATTATACACCGGTGAGAAAGGCAGATTCCGCATGGCATTCGGTATAATGGCATTGATGTCATCGCCTTCGGGAACGCGGTCGCGTTTGGCGGTAGAGAGCAGAATATTAGCCCCCGTTTTAAAGCGGGCGGAAGCCTGGTGGTCAATGCTGAAACGGCCCCGGTAGGTATCATAGCCCGAACTGATGATAACGCCTTTCTGGTTAAAATACCCCAGGCTGGCCGCATAGGTTGTTTTGTCGTTTCCGCCCCGCAGCGACACTTCGTAATTGGAAACGGCCCCCTGCTGATAAATCTCATTCTGCCAGTTGGTATTATACAGGGCAACGCCATTCCGGAAGAGCGTGTCCAGCCCCAGTCGTACTTCGGGAACCCCGGCGTTGGCCACGGCATTCAGGATATAATCACGCTCCTGATAGGCATCCAGCATGGGTACGGTTTTTCTGACATCCATAAAACCGGTGTAGGTACTCAGGCTAATTGATGTTTTACCCGATTTCCCACGTTTAGTGGTCACGATAATAATGCCGTTGGCACCTCTGGCACCGTAAATCGCCGTTGCCGAGGCATCTTTCAGCACTTCCATCGACTGAATATCATTTGGATTCACGACGCTGATATCGCCCGTAATGGGTACACCATCGACTATGTACAGAGGATCGTTGCCCGCGTTCAGCGACGTAACACCCCGAATCCGAACATTGGGAGCCGCACCGGGCGATCCGCTGTTGTTCGTAATCTGCACCCCGGCCACCCGCCCCTGTAAGGCTTCGAGCGGTCCCCGAACGGGTAGATTTTCCAGTTCTTTCCCTTTTACCGACCCCACCGATCCCGTCAGGTCCCGACGGTTTTGCGTACCGTAACCCACCACGACCACTTCACTTAACGCTTTGGTATCGGGCTGTAATACGACGTCGATCGTCGTTCGAGTACCAATGGCTACTTCCTGTTTTTCATAACCTACCGAGCTGAATACCAGTATGGCGTTTCCGTCTGGAACACTAAAACTGTATTGACCCGACTCATTGGTTGTTGTGCCAATGGTGGTGCCTTTCACGGCAATTGTCACGCCCGGCAAAGTCTCCCCGGTTTCGGTGGTTACGGTCCCTTTAATGAGAATAGCCCTGGGAGCCATGCCGTCTTTGCCACGCGCCATCAGCGTTGTACTGACAGTTAGTAAGGATAAACAGAGGAATACCCATCCTACTTGTTTTAGAGATTCGTTCATGAGTATATACGGATTGGAATAGTTATATTGTACAGATCTTTCGTACCAGATAGAGGTGATTAGGAATGGCTGTATACTGCCTCCAGATAGCAGATCCATTGGCTGAACCACTATCGAATTTATAGGAATTAGTGGCTGGATAACAAGTAGAATTGGCTGTTTCTGAGGTTTTCTTGTGAAAAAACGTTACCGGAAACGTTATCGGAAACAGAATTGGTATACCTAAATTTTAAGAAACGATGATGGTTCGTCAATTGATGAGCTATCATCGTTTCTGTCCAGGCTTTTTTCAAGGCATTTCCCAGGAGAAAGCTTATCGTTAAAAAATACAATAATGAACAGGCTAAACGCATCGATCGGATTGGTTGAGCTATGAGAAGTAAACAACCCACTATCTGGGACATTGCCATTAAGTTGAATGTCTCTATATCGACTGTTTCCCGGGCCTTACGCAATGCGCCCGACATTAATCCTGAGACAAAAAAAGCGGTACTGGACCTGGCGCATCAACTTGATTACCAACCGAACACCGTTGCGGCCAGCCTACGAAAGAACAAGACGGATATTATTGGCGTGATGGTACCCGAATTTGTTCACGCTTACTTTCCCAATGTGATTCTGGGTATTCAGGAAGTGGCCAATGCGGCTGGCTACAAAGTAATGGTTATGCAATCCAGCGAATCATTAGACATTGAAAAGCATAATTTGCAAGCCATGGTATCGAGCCGGGTCGATGGTCTGATTCTGGCCATTACGCGGGAAACGAACGATTACGAACACATTATAGCGGCCCAGCGAAAAGGCTTGCCGATCGTGTTTTTTAATCGGATTGTCGATGAGCTGCAAGGCTCTAAAGTCATGGTAGATGATTATAAAGGTGCCTTTATGGCCGTTCAGCACCTCATTCAAACGGGTTGCCGACGAATTGCTCATCTGGCAGGCCCGGAAAATATGACCATCGGCCGAAACCGCCTAAATGGCTATCTCGATGCGTTGAAAGCCCATCAATTCTCCATTGATGAAGCACTGATTATGCACTGCGATTTTGTGGAAGGACGCGCCCGAAGCTGTACACAAGTACTGCTGGATATGCCCAACCGGCCCGATGCGTTGTTTGCCGTCAACGATCCAACGGCGGTAGAAGCGCTTATCTGCATTCAGGAAAACGGTCTGTCCATCCCGAACGACATTGCGCTAGTTGGCTTTTCCAATGCGCCCCACAGTACGTTTGTGACACCCCCATTGACGTCCGTCGTGCAGCCCATTCACGAGATTGGTGAATTAGCAGCTCAGTTACTGCTACGGCAAATCAATGCTCCTCAACAGTTTATGCCCGAAACGCATGAACTGGATACGGCATTGGTGATTCGTAAATCAACGCGGGAGTTGGTCTAGCACGCAGCTGCTTATGACCTTTATCTGTGTAAATTATAAAGGTCATAAGCAGCTGCGTGCTATTTTCATCATTTCTTGCTCTGGCGCAACAGATCCCGCTCCTTGATCAATTCGTCCCAGGTCCAGGGTTTGGTTCGGCTGGCCGTTTGTTCTCGGACTTTTTTGACCTGCTCGGGTTTAACAATAACGAAGTTGTTCATATAGCCCGACGACATTTCTGGGAAGCTCTGCATGCCCAGTTCCAGCCGGACATAGGTAAGCACCGAGGCAATCCATTCATCGCTATTGGTGCCCATAGGTGGCATGAGTTCATGGTAAGTAACGCCGTCGACGGGACCCGTCAGGCCCTGAAGCAGGATCTTGATCACCTCGTCGCGATTTTCCAGTAATTTGAATTTCCCGGCCAGGTGGGGCGCAATTTTCGAGGGTGTCCCCTGCCCCTGCGAGCCGTGACACGTGGCACATAGCGCGGTGAAAATCTGAGCGCCTTCCCGCACCAATTGTCGATCGGCTGGGTTCAAAGCTGCCAATCGGCTGCTACCGATTTTTCGGATCTCTTCCGCTTTTTTCAACGTACGCTCGATACCCGTTAGCACGACGTGATCAGCATGAGCGGCCAGAATCGATTGCGCAATGGATTTTGCTTTCTCGGCTTTGCTGTACGAAAGGGATAATATCAGTTGAGCAAGTACATCGTAGCTATCGTCGTTTTTTAGCGATTCCAGCTTGTCGAGCAGTTGGGCATCATTCTTTTTGAGCCAGGGTTCGCTGAGCCAGACGGCCGTTTTGCGCACCTCTGGATTGGGGTCGCTTAGCATGGTCAGCACGGTTGGTTTGTCAATAGCATCCAGCCCTTCCAGCGTCCAAAGCGCATGCATTTGAGTAAGGATCGATGGTTTTTCGGCTAACAGCCCTTTCTCGCCCTGGGCAATTTGTTTGAGTGATGCCACCACGGATTTGTCGTTTCGGACAATGATTTCCTTTTGGGCGTTATCCCGCCACCAGCCATTCGGATGCGCCAGGTAGATGATCAATTTACGGGTTGGGTCGCTTAATAGGTTAGGGGCCGGACCAGGCTTCATACTGTCGTAGACCAGACGATAAATCCGGCCACGCTGTATGTTCTTGTCCAGCCCTTTCGTCTTGATCTGGTCATAGAGATAACTACCCGGCTGGGCCCAGGTCGATTCCTGAATGATGCCCCGGTACATATCCACGATATACAGACAGCCATCCGGCCCCGTGTAGGTGTTGATGGGCCGAAAATTCATGTCGGTCGATGAGATGAACTCGTCCTGATGGTACACGTTGGACAGCAGAACTTTCCCGTCTTTGTTCTGGATATTGGCCCGGCGGATCACCCTGGCAACGGGCTCAGATACAATATAATCACCGAACATACTGGCAGGCAATCGGTCTCCCCGAAAAACGGATTGACCGCAAATAGACGTAAAATCGGCCATAGTACTGTCTGGACGCAATGTTTTGGGCCCTCCGTTCACATCGGGCGTTTTGATCGCCGACCAGACGTGGTTAAAGCCTTCTTCAAACGCATCCGGGAAGTCGAGCTGACCATAGGCCGGATTGATCTGAAATCCAGAAGCCGCAATACCGGCAGCCGCCCGACTGAAAAATACGCGCCCATAATCGTCGTGAGTCAGTCCCCACTGACCGGCTGCGTTGGGCAGCGTATCGGCTTTCAAAACGCCATTTTTATACCGATAGCGAATTGGATCGATGGTTTCGTAAATCCAGTTGTCCAGGTTCCAGTCGAGCCCGCTGCGCTGGTGTTCGACATTACCAAACGCTTTTCGTTTGCTTTGAAACACGGGCCTTTTTTTATCGGCTTTACCATCACCGTTCGTGTCCCGATAGGCAAAAATGTCGTAGGAGTCCGTTTCGTTGACCAAGAGTTCATGACCAACCGTTAGGATGGCGCGGGGCATCAATAAATGGTCGATAAACACCGAACTCTTATCCATTTTGCCATCGCCATTGGTGTCTTCCAGGAGCATGACCCGGCTTCGGGGCTGGCTTTGGCCCGTAGCCAGTACGGTTTGCATGTAGGTTTCCATTTGCGCCACATACAAGCGGGCGTTACCATCCCAGGCCAGGGCCACCGGTTCCGAAATCATCGGCTCGCTGGCGACCAGTTCAAGATGATACCCTTTGGGCAGTCGGAACGTTTTCATGCTTTCCTGAGGTGAAAGCGGAACCGTAGACGGCGTCTGGCTAACCGTACGGGGCGTTTCGAACGGGTCTTCCTGCTCAATGGTATTCACAACATCCGAATACCGGGCAGCGGCAAGGCATAGGATTGGTAGGAGAATAGTAGTAGCAATCCAGAAATTACGTTTCATGGTATTGATCAAGGATGTAGGAGTAGATTTTCGACATGATTTGTGGATTTGTGATTTTGTGGTGTCGGTTTCTAAAAACCGACCCATTTAGGTTTCTCAAAACCTACTGGTGTGAATAGTAGGTTTTGAGAAACCTAAATGGGTCAGATGTAAGCATCTGACACCACATCAAGCACCGCGCAGGCGGCCCCGCTGACACCACAAATCCTGTCGAAAAGAAAAAATCAGGGAAGTTCTTCGAGCGTAATGTCTTTATAGGCAACCTGGGTTATGCCAGCCCCGTGAATTTGCAGACCGATCAACCCTGATTGCGGAATACTTTCATCCGATTCGGTATACTCGACCGTTTGATTGCCGTTGACATACAAACGAATCCGGCGATTTTCGGCTCGAATTTCGTACATATTCCAATCGGCGACTTTTATCCACTTCGCCATTTGGACGGAGTCGGGTTGAACCAGCGTTACTTTCCGGCGCGATTCGTCGTACAAGCTTCCCCAATATTTAGGGCCCCAGTCGGCTTGGTAGCCAATCATCTCGTAAGGCGGGTTCGTGAGTCGTTTGCTGCGGAACTGTATGCCCGCATTAACAAATCCTTTCGTGCCCGTCAGCCTGACTTTCAGCCGCATCACAAAGTTGGCATAGCTGCGGGTCGTACACAGGAAATCGTTGTGCGGGGCCATCTGATCGGGTCGCCCGGCGGCAATGGTACCGTTTTCGATTCGCCAGGTGTTGACCGTGTCACCCTCCCAGCCCCGGAACGTTTTGCCGTCGAAAAGCGAAACCGTTTTTTGGGCAGGTATGGGCAAAAAGCCGGTCAGAAACAGGGTTATAATGGCAGAAATAAATAGAAACGTTTTCATAAGAAAAAATAAACTAAACGGTCAGAACCCGTACCACACCTTGTTGTTGTGATGTCAGTTTCTCAAAACTGACATCACAACGAAAAATCCTATTTACCCTGTCAAAAATTCAAAAGGACGTATCAATAGCCTGGGTTCTGTTTCAGGTCAGGATTAGTAATAATTTCACTCACCGGAATCGGATAAAGTAGATCGCGTTCCGTAACGTTAAAAGCCGTGGAGATAGGCGCGCTACCCGCCGGATAGTAATACGCCTGCGGATTGTCCTTGATTTTGGCACCTTTGGCAGACAGCACCTGAACCGCTAACCCGCTTCGGACAAGATCGTGCCAGCGTTTATTTTCAAAAGCCAGTTCAATCCGACGTTCGTTCAAAATACTCGTTCGCATATCCACCTGACTACCAGCAGTCAACGGGGTCAGTCCCGCCCGCGCCCGAACCTGATTCAGATAGCCAACGGCATCGACCTGACGACCTTGCTCGTTCGTAGCTTCGGCCAGCATCAACAGTACTTCGGCATAGCGGTAGATCGGGCCATTGTCGGCCGTTTGTCCATAAACAGCGTGTGGATGCAGGTATTTTTTGATGTAGGGCGTACGGTTATACGACGTTATTCCGATTAGGGGCGATGGGCCTGTATAGAAACCGATGGACGCCGAAAACCGCTGGTCTTTGAGCGTATCTTCATAAGCCTTCAGCAAATCGGGCGTCGGTACGTTGTAGCCGCCATAATTTTGCTGCGAGGCTGGCTTTACCCCCGTCAGTATGGATGGGTCGGCCAGTATGGGGATGAACAGGTAAGGCAGTGCGTTATAGATTGCCTGCGAGGTTCCCTCGGCATATTGCACATCGAAAATAAGCTCACTGTTGCCTTTATTCGTTGGTTTAAAAATGTCCGCATAGTTGGGTAGCAGGCTATACCCCAGCGTTGTCACCGTCTTCAGGGCGGTTTCGGCATCGGCCCAGGATTTCTGGTTGATATAGGCGTCGGCCAGCAGCGTATAAGCGGCTCCCGACGTAGCCCGTCCCGGTGCCGAAGCTTTGGCGGGCAATAGTTTGGCAGCTGCTGCGGCATCGATATTGATCTGCGTATAAACATCAGTGGCCTCGGCTCTCGCTTTAAAGGTTTCCTTGTAGCCTGAGGCCGGGTCCAGAAATAGCGGAACACCTCCGAAGTTTTTTACCAGATCGAAATACGCAAAGGCTCTCAAAAAAAGCGCCTGTCCTTTCAGATTGGATTTAACGGATTCATCAAAACTGGCCGCATCGATCGTTTTTAATACCTGATTAGCCCGAGAAATGATCAGGTAATCGTTCGTCCATTTGCCCGACGTGTAGGTATTGTTGGTTTCAAGGGTAAACGTTGCAGGATCTTCCTGCGGCTTTCCGCCACGTTGGGCAACATTATAGATAAAATAGGTGTTGTCGGAGCGCATTTCGTTCAGAATCCAATCCTGATTATAAAGTCCCTGCAATGGCGCATAAATACCGCCGACCGCTTGTTCAAAGTCGGCCTGCGTCTTGTAGAAACTATCGGACGTTAAGGTCGTTTCCGGAATGACATCCAGAAATTCATGGCAGGCACTTAGTGAAAAAAACAGGATACTTAGGGCGATGAGTTTGATTTTCATGACGAGTCCTTTTTTAGAAACCAATATTTACGCCGAAACTGACCGTGCGGGGAACAGGATATGATCCTTCGTCGACACCCGGCGAACTGCCACTGGCTGCATTCCGCGTGTTCACTTCCGGATTTCCCGGATACTTGGTAATGAGCCAGGCGTTCTGAATGCTACTGTATACGCGCAGGCTCCGGATGGTTTTTACGTTGAGTGGAAGCGTATAACCCAGCGTAATGTTCTTGAACGACAGGAAGCTACCGTCTTTAAGGTATCGGGTACTCCAGCGGTCACGTTCCAGGTAGGTAGTGCCCTGCTGCACACTGCCATATTTGCCAGCACCGGGGTCGGTGGGTGATTTCCAGCGGTCTTTTACTTCTTCCAGCACGTTAAACGGGCCATCGAGATTGGTTAGCCAGTTCTCGTAGTGCGCCAGAATCTGGTTTCCATAATTCCCTGTAATTGTCAGACCCAGATCAAAATTTCGGTAGTTGAGCTGATTTGTGAGGCCAAAGATATATTTAGGCCAGGGCGTTCCAGTTGTAGTATAATCTTCCGGGAACGTGATCTTTCCGTCACCATTAAAATCCCGGAACTTGATGGTTCCCACTTGCGAATCAGAATATTTCGGCGAATTATCGAAATCCTGCTGATTCTTATAAACGCCATCCCAAACGGCTCCGTAAAACAACCCAACGGGCGAACCCACCTGTGAGATATGACTATAGAACCCGTAATTGACCATGCCCTGGTAGATTGCATTGGTTTTTTCGGTCGATAGTTTTTCTACCCGGTTCCGGTCGAAAGACAGATTGAGGGTCGTTGTCCAGGTGAGCCGGTTGTTGCGAATCGTAGTCGTACTGAGGCCAATTTCGTGCCCCCAGAATTTCAGCTCGCCAATGTTGGTTTGAATACTACTAAACCCCGACGACACGGGAACGGAGACGTTATAGAGCAGGTCACTGGAGGTTGTACGGTAATAGTTATACGTCAGCTGAATCCGATCATTCAGCAGGTAGACATCGGCACCGATATTAAACTGTTTTTTTCGCTCCCACCCCAGGTTATTATCGCCCAGGTTATTGGCCGCCCTACCCTGGAAAAGCGTATTGCCAAAGTCGTAATAAACAGGGCCAACCGTTGATCGGAAGGAGTAATTGCCGATTTCGAAGTTGCCGGTGATGCCGTAGCTAGCCCGTAGTTTTAAAAATGAAATCGGTGTTACGCGCCAGAAATCCTCTTTCGACACAATCCAGCCCACCGAAGCCGACGGGAAATTCCCCCAGCGATTGTTGGGGCCAAAGCGCGACGACCCATCGCGACGAACCGAAGCCGTGAAGAGGTATTTACTTTTATAGTTGTAATTCAGGCGGGCCAGAAACGACAGTAAAGCCCATTTTTGCACATCGCTGGTAACCACGGTCCGCCCGGCGGCACTAACGGCCTGTACTTTATCATCGGTGTAATTGGTCGCCGTAATCAGGTTGTTCTCGCTGCGGAACTGCTGGGCCGTGAAATCGACCAGGGCGTCGATGCTATGCCCGTTAAATTCGTTCTGATAGGTCAGCGAGTTTTCATTCACCCAGTTATACATCCGGGTCGTATTATCGGAGCCGCTCGGAATGCGGGGTGGCGGGGTGAACAAAACGCCAATGGTAGACGGGTTAAACTGGAATATGTTGTTGTTACTCAGCTGGATATTGCCCGTTGTCTTGGCCTTTAAGCCCTTGATGATTTCGTATTCAACATAGACGTTAGACAGCAACGCCTGGGTTTTGTTCTTATACACTTTTTCTTGGGCTACCCGTAGCCAGTTTGGGTTACCAAAGGAAGCCGGGTCCGAAGCCGTCAGCGCCAGACTACCATCGGCATTGTAAGGACTAGCCAGTGGACTCGTTGCCAGCGCTCCGGAAATAATGTTTTCAGTACCATACGGGCCACCATCGGTCGCAAAATTGGTGTTGGAAGAATAATTAGGTGCCAGATTGAAGCCAACCTTGATTTTGTCGCTGGGCGTAAACAGGGTATTTATCCGAAGCGAAAGCCGTTGAAACCCTGTTCCAATTACGACCCCATCCTCTTTAAAATAGCCACCGGTAACGGAGGTCAGGAAGTTTTTAGTGCCCGAACGGAGGGTAAGATTATAACTCTGAACCGCACCGGTTCGGGTTACGACATCAAACCAGTTCGTACCTTTTCCGGCGTATTGTGCCGGATTCTGGAAAGCCGGATTCACCGCTCTGCCGTTCGATTCAGCAATTTCTTTCTGAAACTGAGCGTACTCTTCGGCGTTCATCATTTTCAGCTTCCGGGCGTCGGGAATCTTTTCAAAGCCGTAATACGCGTTGAAATCGATTTGCGTTTTGCCCGCTTTCGCCTGTTTCGTTTGAATCAGTACCACCCCATTGCCCGCCCGCGATCCGTAGAGCGACGAGGAAGCCGCGTCTTTCAACACGCTGATGCTTTCAATTTCAGCCGGATTGATTGTATTGATATCGCCGGTAATGGGCATTCCATCGACCACATACAATGGATTAGCCCCAGCGGTAATTGACACCGAACCCCGAACTTTGATATTCATGCCCTCGCCAGGCCGTCCGCTCACCTGGTCAATGCGCACACCCACCAGCTTGCCCTGTAGCATTTGTGCCACCTGGGCTACGGGCGGATCTTTGAGTTCTTTGGCCGACGCAATGGCAATGGCCCCGGTAATATCCTCTTTCTGTTGCGTACCATAACCCACGACCACCACTTCATTTAGCGATTTCTGGTCGGGCGCAAGCTGTACATCAACTGTGGTCCGGTTACCAACCACTACCTCCTGATTACTGTAGCCAACAAACGAAAAGACCAGGGTCGTCGTGGCTTTGCTGGCCGGATCGTCCGGAATAACAAGCTTGTATTTACCCTCCGCATCGGTGGTGGTGCCTCGCGTGGTGCTTTTGAGAACGACACTTACGCCCGGCAGTCCTTCGCCCGTTTCGCTGGTAACTGTACCGGTGATGGTTAGGTCGGCGAACTCAGTTGATGCCGCATAGGGAGCGGGGTCCGCATCGCCCACATCGTCGGATGTGGGCCCGCGCACAATAGCAATTTGGCTACCCGTAACCACATACCGCAGTTGGAGCGGCTTCAATAGCCGTTCGAGTACAACGGCCAGTTTTTCCTCCGAAGCCGACAACGACACTTTCCGGTCAATCTGGACAATTTGTCGGCTATAGACGAACTTGACATGCGCTGTTTTTTCCAGCGTGAGCAGTGCCTGTCGGATCGTGTTATTGTCCAGTCGAAGGCTGACTCGTTGCTCCAGAAGCTCCTGCCCCTTAGCCGCCAGCACCCCATTGATCAACGCAACCGTAAGCAACAACTGGAGTAGCGAAATTCGCATAAGCATCCGAATCGTTTCGTGGTTTGTAAACTTGTACATAACTTGTGGTAGGTTTAGTTATTCCGGGCAAAGGAGTAGCTACACCGATCGGCGGTGGCCCGAAATAGCCGCCCGATCGGTCAAATACCCCCGCTATGTTCGCAGCATAGCGGGATTTTTTTAATGAATAGTGTAAAATGAATAATTAATAATGGGTAAATGAGGCCGCCCATGCGGCAAAACAAACAACAGGCAAACTATTAACAATCAACCCCTTACCCATTATTCATTTTACATTTTACATTATGAATTATTCATTATGCATTATTCATTCACTTACGAACAGCCTTTGCTGGTAATGATGATGCGCGTATCGACGACTTCGTATGATGCGCCAATGGAGGCACACAGTAACTGAAGTTGATCATACAGTGAGACACCCGCCAGCGAGGCCGTTAGGGTGCAATGCCGCAAGGCCGACGCATCATAGATGATTTCTACACCATAGGCTTTTTTTAGTCGGTCGAAAACGTTTGTAGCTGGGGCATCGTCGAAATTGAAGGTTTCCGGGCTTTCCGTTACCGTAGGGATAACCATTGGCCTGGGTACCAATTCTTTCTGATAACTATTCAGGCCCGGATTGTAGGTTACCTGCTGATTGGCCGTCAGTACCACGCCCGCCACAGGATTACGGCTCGACGTTCGGGAAGCCATCCACGCTTTCTGATCCATCACCGACACTTTCCCGGATATGACCGACACCCGCATATGGGTTTCGCCGGGGCGGGCCTGAACCCGGAATCGGGTGCCCAGTACGCGGGTGACCAGAGTGCCACTATACACCAGAAAAGGCCGTTTTCCTTCGTGAACAACCGAAAACAACGCATCCCCTTTCAGATAAACCTCCCGTTTATCGACATCGAACGAGCGAGGATATGACGCCTGACTATGCGCCATCAGTGTCATCTGGCTCCCATCGGGCAGCGACAGGACTACCGGTTGAGACGTACCATTGACCTGATTGAACCACTGTTCGGTTGAGCGATTTTCCTGTCCGGGAATAGGCTCCGTTTTAGCCAGTTGTGTTATCGGCGATTTCTGTTGGCTAATCCACCAACCAGCGCCCAAAATCACAAGTACCAAGGCAGCAGCTAACCAGCGATACTGATTCAGTGAAGCCTTAAGTACAAGCCAGCGCGATGGTGTCGGTACGTGGCGGGTCAGTTTAACAATCCGGTCAACTTCCAGCAGTTCCTGCTCAGCAGACAATGTATGCGGGCGGTTTTTAAGCGCTTCGGCCATGTCTTTGGCCAGCAGTAGCGTATGCCGTTGGGCCGGATTCTGTTGTTGCCATTCCTCCCAGAACTGGCGTGCTTCGGGCTGGTCATGTTTCACCCAGGCCAGAAACCAGTTATCGGTTAGAAAATCCTCGACGGTATAGTGTTGATACGTTTTCATAGCGTATGAGAGTCAGCCATCTCGTTTGTTAATAGGGTGGTTTTTCGGGACAATACTCAGTACGCAAGGTTATTTAGGAAACGACTCGTTTACCAACCAGCCAAACAACGATAGCAACGACGGCCAGCTTTCTCGTAACCGGCTCAGGCCACGATGCAACAGATTTGCCACCGATTGCTTGTTAACTGCCAGTATATCAGCAATTTCATCATTCGACAATTCGGCGTAGAACTTCAGGTGGATGGCTTCCCGCTGTCGATCAGACAGGGTTGCCAAGAGCGCATGTAGACGGGCCGTCTGATATTCAGACAATTCAGTACGGATCAGGGCCTGTTCGGCGGTAATCTCTTCCGAACTTACATCATCGAACGGAACGCTGTCTTCGCTAACAACGGCCGAATGACGCATCACTTCCCGATGGATTTTTCGACGTAACGATTTGTAGAGGTAAGGCCGGATGTAGGGCGTTTGTACAATCTTGTGCCGATACGTCCATAAGTCCAGAAACAGGTCTTGCAGACAGTCTTTCAGCAGATCAGAATCGCGGGTGAAACGACCGCCGTAGAAGTGGAGTTCGCGATAAAAGTGCTGAACCAATCCCTGAAAGGCTTCCTGCTGCCCTTCCCTGAACTGCTGCCAGAGCAGCGTTTCGTCCGTTTTCTCCCACGTATTTTGTGCTTGCTGGCCTATGTTGAGTTTCAGCATAATCTCGTCCTCATTAAGAGCGATTCAATAACTAGTCCGGTACGTTGCGACGGAAGTGGATACATGAGTTAATAGGGGAGATAATTCAACTAATACTCAGTATTGTGCAAAATTTATTTAAATAGTGCTTTAGTAGGGTTATTCCCATTGAAAAACAGGCAATTGCTTATACAAAAAACTCCCGGCAGATACCCGCCGGGAGTTTACAGCAACCTATCTAAACTAAACTTCTTACTTCTTCCACTAACCTTTACTGTCTACTAAAATCCAGGATACTGTCAGTCACTTTTTCAACTTGTACGCCTTCATCTGCATTTCGATCAACGTATCACGGACCGGTGTGGCGTTTAAATAGGCAAACGCTTTTTGGGCAATTAATTCGTTCCGGTTTGTGAGGAGTTGGGCTACCAGTCGGCAGGTGTCAGCGTCTGTAACTTTGTGTTTTCTGAATAGATCCAATACGTTGCTTATCAGTTCGCTATTCAACGATGTCAAGCTTTCAGCAAAGGTTTTTTTCACCTGTTCATCAAGAACTGGTGCTTCCTTAAACTTACCAACAATGAGTTTTTTAAGCGCATAACCAGACTTGTTGAACTTCGTGAATAATGCCTGCTGAATGGCATTGGATTGTAAATCACCTGCCCCAAAAGCCTGAATAGCCCGCTCGGCCAGATTGTAATCTGTCGGGCTGATAAAGCCCAAAAGCGAGTTTTGCAGCGCTGGTGTGAGCGGTACAAACCCACGAATATGATTGAGAGCCCAGATTTTATCCGTCAAATCCGGGCTCTCCAGAATCGTCAGGATGAAGTCGGGCGACAATGACTTTTCGGTCAAACGAGTTACATCCGCCTGCGTTGAGCCATACACAACATGCCACATTTTATAAGTAGTATACGCGGCCCCTTCAACTACATACTCCAGCACATTCTTCGCCGTAGCCGACGACACCCCATCCACTTCATTTCCTTTGTCGGGGAGTTTTACATGGGGTGCCAGTTCGGCATAGGATAGCGTAGCCAGTGGCGAAAGCGGATCGGCCAATAAGTCACTCATGCGCTCATATTCGGCCGGTGTAAATGGCTTGTGCTCGGCTTTACTCAAAAACTCGCCTTTAGGGAGGTCAAATCCTAAATAGCGTCCTGTACTCGTCCAATACAGATTGACTTTCAATAACCGGCACTTATTATCGAAGCATACGCTAGTCCTGATTTTCCGAAAATAAGCCATCGGGTAGCCTTCTTTGGATCGAATCTGAAACAACGTATCATTGGCAATGGAATCTTCAGACACGGCCATAAATGCCAGCTTCGTATCAGGTTTCAGTGTACTAGCTGGCGTACGAAAATACCGAATTTGCCCCACGCTGGTATAGGCCAATATGAGTAGCGGCACCAGAACAAAAGCGAATAATGTGTTGATTTTCAGGACACGCATACACACTTATCTAAAAAAAATAGCCACAGTGAACACAGAGGTTTCTATAAGTAGGCCCTTATCATACTCGTTTTTAGCCTTTTGAGCTGCTGCCGGGTACAATGCCGCCGTGTTCTTCCAGCAGTTTTCGAAGGTCGCTCATGGACACGTCCAGTGGCGTTTTATTCTGCATATTAGCCAGTACAGCTGCGGCACCAGCGGCCTGCCCCATTCCCATGCAGGAAGCCTGTACCCGAAGCGCCGAGTTCGCCAGTCGGTCACTACTGACGCACCGGCCCGCCACCAGGAAGTTCCGGCTGTTTTTGGGAATAAGCGCCCGAAGCGGAACCGTTGGAACGATCCCTTCGGCCAGATGATCGGGAACAACGCCATTTTCGTCGTGAACGTCGATTGGGTAATAGGAATAGGAAACCGAATCATCGAACAGTTTCCCCGTCACGTAATCGGCCTGCGTAATTTTGTAATGGCCATCAATGCGGTAGGTTTCCCGAACCGCCGTTTCGTTTTGCACATCAATGAGTTTTGTTTTTTCGCAGCCGGGTAATGTGCGCAGAAACCGTAGCGTTTGCAATAAGGAAGCCCGCCCTTTTATATTCGCAACGGTATGGGTCTCGGAGGTCGTGGAGTCGGCACCCAATACGTGCTGAATATTATCGCCAGCGCTTCGCAACAAGCCAATTATGTTGTTTCGAAAATCGGTTTTCACTAACTCTCCTTTCTGAATAGCTTCCTGATACCGAGCCTGTATCAGTTTAACATCCAGCGAATTAAAGTCGTATCCGCCCAGTTTAAACATCAGCGTACCCGGCTGGGTAACCGACTCCCGCAACACATCGAACCCGGCAATGGACGTAGCATAGGCATTTCCGGTGCAGTCGATCAACTGGTTACAGGTTATCTGGGTCATGGTGCCTTTACCGACCGTTTCTACGACCCAGTTGTTTTTTTGAAAGGTTATCTGCGTAGGTGTTTCATAGAAACGGATCTGAACACCTGCCTGCACACATTTCTCTTCCAGCAACATTGCATACAATTGTCCATTCAGCCGAACCTGATGTTTGGGATGATTTTTGCCGTGGGGAATCGAAAAATTAGGAAGCGTATCATCATTGAGAGCTACGGCTTCCTGCACCATTTCCCAACCGATTCCGCTGATTATCTGCTTCCCCCAGGCAAAAAATATACCTGGGAAAGCCACTCCGCCCGTGGTGGTGGTGCCACCTAACTGACTTCCATTTTCAACCAGAATAGTTTTGCGTCCGGCCCGACCAGCCTGAATGGCCGCTACCACGCCCGCCGTTCCGCCCCCAATAACCAGGATATCCGTTTTTAGGGTTTGCTTCGTGAGTTTATACGGTTTATTTAGAACTTCACCAGTTGCTAATTTGGGGGAGGCAGCGCCCAGCGACATAGCGCCCAACGTTGCCAAAACTGACCTTCTTTCCATAACAGTTCGTTTGAGTGGTCTAAGCTAGACAGGTGTTAATAGCCCGGATTCTGATCTTTTGTTGGATCAAGGCCTTTGTTGTAGTTCATTTCTGAAACCGGAATGGGCCAGAGGAGGTGTTTATCCGCAACGGTTTTACCGGTAGCCGCCAGGACAGCCTCTTTGACTTTGCCCGTTCGCTTGAGATCCAGCCAGCGTTTCCCTTCCAATTGAAACTCGTAGCTCCGTTCGGTTAATACTAAATCAAGAAATGTAGCCGCGTTATAATCGGCAAGGGTATAGTCGATGGATGAAGCAACCGAAGGTGCCTTTCCAAACGCCCGACGATGTACCTTGTTGAGCGCTTCCATACCCGCTTCCGTTGGTCCGTTACCGGCTCTGCTCGAAGCTTCAGCATAGATCAGCAATACATCCGAGTAGCCATAAACGGGATCATCATTCCCGGCACCATTCTGAGAAACAGCAAGTTGGTCGGCAAACTTCGAACTAACCAGGGTGTTGGCCCCTAAGCCAAAATTGATCAAGTCCCAAAGCCCTTTCCTAAGGTCACTTGAATTCCAGGATTTATAATAGGTACTCGTGACATCGAGATAGATAACGTAGGCTCCTCCGAAATTGAACAGCTTCGTATCCGGATGATTGCTGATCCAGAGCATGTAATTACCCTGATTAACCTGACGGGCGTATTTCAAGTAAAAAATCTCCTCGCTGGTCGACACTAAATCAGGCCCCCAAACCTTGGCCTGAAAATCGGTTTTAGTGGTGATGGGTACTAAGGAGAATTTATTGGATTTAATAACTTCGTCGGCTTTATCCCGTGCTTCAGCAAACTTGCCCAGGTGTAGGTACACATCGGCCAGCATCGTTTTGGCAGACCATTTAGTGGGCCTGCCCGCCACTGCCGGATTATCAGGCAGGTTGGTTTCGGCTTCGGTAAGATCGGCAACAATTAATGCATACACCTCATCCGTACTGCTGCGTTTCAGGTCGATGGCATCCATCGTGCTTTCCGTACGTAGCGGCACGCCTGCCCAGTTTCGTACCAACTGAAAATAATTGAACGCCCGCATAAACTTGGCTTCGGCCACGTATTTGGCCACATCCGTTTTGCTGATTACCTTACCCGTAGGGGCGTTTTTTATCACCAGATTCGCGTTACGAATGCTCAGATAAAAGTTGTTCCACAAGCCAGCTACCCGCGTGATATTTGCATCATCTAAACCCTGAAAAACGTGAAGCGGGGCCCAGCTTCCCCGGCCGTTCGCATAATCGGACTGACATTCAAGCGTTGCTTCGTACACAGAATAATTGGTATTCCGTAAAGGGGAATAAATAAGATTAGTGGCCGTTTCCACCTCGGTGGCCGTATTGAAAAAGGATTCGACAACCAATGATTTGGGTTCTTCAATGAGCGATTTCTCACAGGATGTCAGGACAATAATTGAAAGTAGGAATAGTATCTTTTTCATGGGACTAATTTTTAAAGAGTGAATGAGCGAAAGAGTGAATGATTGATTTGCTTATCAGAGCGTTATTTCGCTCATCCACTCTTTCGCTCTTTAAAAACCGACACGAAGACCAGCCGTAATCGTTTTCGCAACGGGATAACTGTAGGAGTCAACACCCTGGGTAGTCGAGTTAGCATCCCCTTTTGAGTTCACTTCGGGGTCCCACCAGGAGTAATTGGTGAGGGTCAGTAAATTTTGTCCACTGGCATATAACTGTATTGTTCTTACCCACTTTACGCCCCAGTTCTGAAGCGGGAAATTATAGGCTAACTGAATATTTTTGAGCCGCACAAACGATCCATCTTCTATATAC
Source organism: Spirosoma sp. KCTC 42546 (assembly GCF_006965485.1). Taxonomy (NCBI): domain Bacteria; kingdom Pseudomonadati; phylum Bacteroidota; class Cytophagia; order Cytophagales; family Cytophagaceae; genus Spirosoma; species Spirosoma sp. KCTC 42546. The sequence continues at coordinate 1,049,056 of NZ_CP041360.1, read as the reverse complement.
CGATCCGAAACCCGTGCATTCACACTGTTACTGATAATGGGGTACTTGGCATTCGGATTGGTGGTCGACCAGTGATTCAGATACACCTCGCGGGGCATGTTCAGCCCAAAGCCATAGTCGATTGTACTCCCCATGGCACTGGCATTGAAGATATTATTCCCCTGAACACCTTGCAGGAAGAGCGTTAAGTCGAAGTTTTTGTAGGACATGTTTGAATTAAACCCAAAAATGTACTTCGGATTCGGGTTGCCGATATAGGTTTTATCCTTGATCGTGATGCTCCCATCGCCATCGGTATCTTTGTACTTAATTTTCCCTTTATCGTCGTACCCATCCTCCACATAGCCCCAAAACTGGCCCAACGGGCGGCCCTCGCGCAGAATATTCGTCACATCATTAATGACCACCACACTAATGGTACCGCCCAGAATATCCTGTCCGCCGTATAGTTTCACGACTTTATTTCGGTTAAACGAGATGTTGGCGTTGACATCCCATTTGAAAGCACCGGTTAAAATCCGACTGTCAATACCCAATTCAAGACCGCTATTCTGGATTTCACCCACATTTTTAATCGTCGTGGTATACCCTAGTGAAGACGGCAAGGATACATTATTCAGTAGATCCCGGGTGTTCTTGATGTAATAATCAGCCGTGAACAGGATTCGGTTATTCAAAATCCCGAAATCAACGCCTATATCCTTTTGCTCGGTGGTTTCCCATTTCAGATTACCGGGCAAGGTTGTACTCGGCCCATAGGTGTTATACAGAGCATCGCCAAAAACGGTTTTTCCTGAATACAGCTGATTCAGCGTAGCATAGGCGTTAATGGCCTGGCTACCCGTAAGTCCCCAACTGGCCCGTACTTTCAAATCTGAAATCAATGAGTTGTCTTTCATGAACTCCTCATTAGATACGCGCCAGGCCAATGCAGCCGAAGGGAAGTAGCCCCACTTATTGCCTTCGCTGTATTTCGATGAACCATCTCTGCGTATACTGACCGTTGCCAGGTACTTACTGCTATAGGCGTAATTGACCCGAGCCAGATACGATAACAATACCGATTTTGTATACCCGGAACTCGGTATCCCTGGTGTCGACGCCGACGCCAGATCATAGGTTTCGGGAGTATTGCTCAGAAAACCAACCCCACTAGCAGCTAGTGACGTGTTCACAAAATCCTGGTAGGTGAACCCCGCTACGGCCGAGACGGTATGCTTCTGATTGAAGGTTTTGTTGTAACTGATGGTGTTTTCACTCAACAGACTGGTGAATTGATTGGTACCAACACTAGCCGAACCGCTGGAATTCACAAAATTCCGGGTGGTATAGTTGTCGGTTCGATCGTCCCGATTTTCAACCCCTCCCGACACTTTGATGGTTATGGATTCAATCGGCTTAAAAATCAACGATGCATTGAGCAGGGCGACGTTCGCTTTTGTCTGGTTGTTTTGTTCATTGATAAAGTTGAGCGGATTTATCAGGTCGGTGGCTACAAATGGATAGGCGATGGCCAATGTCCGATAGGTCCCATCATCATTATAGGGTGTCAGGGTCGGTGGCGCGGAAATAGCACCCGCAATCATCGAATTTCCCCGGCTTCCTCCATTACTATCTTTTCGGCCCGTTTGCAGCCGGGTTAATGTCCCCCCAAAATTGACGCTGAATTTGCTGCTAACGGCATGATTGATATTGGCCCGCAACGAATACCGGTTATAGTCGCTTCCTTTAACGATACCGTCCTGATTGAACGCACTTCCCGATAGCGAAAACTGCGTTTTTTCGTTCCCACCGCTGATATTCAGCGCAGTGGTTTTCATCGGCGCTTTCTGGAAAACAAGGTTCTGCCAATCGAAACCCTGCCCGAACGCATTAATCTGATCCTGGGTAAAATAGGGCTTCAGTTTGTCATTAGCAGCCTGTTCGTTATAGAACGTCGCATATTCCTGGGCGTTCATCAAGTCAAGTTTCTTCCTCAGTGTTTGTGAGCTATAACTGGTCTCAAAATCGACCCGTGTTTTGCCCGCTTTGCCGTGTTTCGTTGTAATTAACACCACCCCATTCGCACCCCTTGAGCCGTAAATAGCCGTAGCGGACGCATCTTTCAAAATCTCCATGGTTTCAATGTCCGCGTTGTTCAGCACCGTGGGGTTAGTGCCCGATAGCGGAAACCCATCCACCACATACAGCGGCTCGTTACTGCCCTGAATAGAGTTAGTACCCCGGATACGCACACTGACGGGGGCACCAGGAGCGCCCGTATTCTGCAATACCTGTACGCCAGCCGCCCGACCGGTTAAGGCCTGCAAAACGTTCGTAGCTGGGTAGGAGTTGATCTCCTTCGCTTTGACCTGCGATAGTGAGCCGGTCAGGTCACTTTTCTTAACGGTACCATAGCCTACGACCACCACTTCATCCAATGACTTATCATTCGGCACAAGTTGCAGATCAATAGTGGTGCGGTTTCCAATGGCAATTTCCTGATTCAGATACCCCACAAAGGAAAAAACGAGCGTGACAGCCGGGCCATCGTTGGGAATCGTGAGTTTGTATCTCCCTTCGGCATCGGTCGTGGTACCACGCGTGGTGTTTTTAACGACCACACTCACACCCGGTAAGCCTTCACCAGTTTCGCTTTTAACGGTTCCCGAGAGTTGGCGGTCGGCCGTGGGGCTAGGCTCGAATGAAGTGTTCTTAGGCAGTAGCGTCGGAATCGTTGGCTGAACCACGGGGCGCACACTGAGCAAAATCTGCTTTTTCCCCACCACTTCATAAGTGATCGGCAGGTTCCTGAAAAGCTGATCCAGTACCGTAGACAGGCGTTGATTCGAGATGTTTATGGACACCTTCCGATCGGCCTGAATCTGTTGTGGTATATAGGAAAAGGTAACCTTCGCGGCCTTTTCAATGGTCGACAATACAACGCGAATCTCCTTATTCTCAACGGATAAGGTAATTGACTGCTCCAGCAAGGCCTGGGCTTTGACCGTTCGGGCATAGGTCATGTTCAGGAACAAAACCGTACAAAGCAATTGGGCAATAGTGATACGCATAAGGGTACGTGCGTAGGCGTGACTGAGTCGAGGTAATTTCATACCTTTGATCGTTTTTGTTTACAGGATTTAGACAAAGACAAACGAGCCCCTACACATCTGACGAGGATGCAACGGAATACCAACCGAACTGGGGCTTATCCAGTCGGCGATGCTTGGACCCATCGCCGACTTTCTTTTTTTACGTCAGGTTACCTTCACTTCATAGCAGTTGGGTTAAGTAAAGAGCTTGTCATTTAGTTGTCATTCCTTGTCATATTATAATCATTGGTTGTTTTCATTTACATAACCATTGCATGACCACCAATGACCACTTAACACCCAGATCCGGTAATGACGATCTGCGCATCAATGACCTTGTACGTAGCTCCTAATAGTTTACAGATAATCGTCAGTTTATCGTACAGATTTTCCTGATCTAAGGACGTCGTTATAAAGCAGTTAGCCATTAGTTCTTCGTCATAGACCACATCCACGCCATACGTTTTCTCAATAGCCGCCATGATTTTGGAAACCGGGGCATTCTGAAACGTGAAAGAGGCTAATTCCGCTTCCGGAATCAGCACGACGGGCTTCTCAACCAGCGTCTTTACCAGCCGATGCTCCTGCCCCAGATAGGTTACCTGCTGATTTGGGGTCAGTACGACGCCGATGGTTTCCGGGTCCGATTTTGATTTAGTCTGCGTTGCCAGCTTGGGCGAATAGACGGATACACGCCCCGTTTGAACGGCCACCGTCACGTTCCGATCGGTTGGGTACGCTTTAATCCGAAAGCTGGTTCCGAGTACTTTGGTAATCAGGTCGTGTGAATAGACCAGAAACGGTTTGTGTGGATTCTTCTGTACCTCAAAAAAGGCTTCTCCTACCAGGGTTACTTCCCGCTTGTTGCCAGCGAATGCAATTGGATAGCGGAGGCTACTGCCAGGTTGTAACGTAACCACGCTCCGATCGCTTAACACCACCCGCTCAGGTACGGCAGATGTATTAGTTCGCTCGGTAAACGGCAATTTTGCTTCCGTTACTTGCTCCTGTTGTGCTGGTAGTTCCAGAGTTGACCGACTGATGAAGTACCAGCTCAATCCGCTGATCAATAAAACAGCTGCAGCAACCGCCCAATATGGTCTGAATTGGAAGTGTTTGACGGGGGCCGTTTTTACGGTTCGAACGGCCAATACCTGCCAGTTTTTAGCGAGTAGCTGTTTCTTCTCCTCATCGGTAGCCGGTAGTGCTACTTCAGAATCCAAAGACGAATACCATTGATCGAGTAGTACCCGTTCTTCGTCAGTGCAATCGCCCCTGAGGTATTTAGCAAGTAATTCCTGGTAGTTGGTGCTGTCCATCGGGTTGAGTCATTCGTTCGCATCGACGGGCCGACGCATCGGCGGGCCGACAAAAGGTATAGACGAATAGCTCCAAAAATTCCCTAAGACCAATCAGGCTTTTTTTAGATTTTTTTTCACTTTGAATAGAACGCGGATTTTTATGATCGTTAAGATTAACAATGATTTTTCCAGAAGAATACCGTAATTAAATCATATTAGGATCATAACTATCATAACAATCAGCCGATCCGCCGGTGCGGTTCTATTCATTTCATGTAATCAGGAGATTAATAACAGCACCCAGACGGTCATGAAATCGCGTAGATTCTGACGTAGAAAGGTGGTTGACCGGGAAAGGTGGTATTCTATTGTTTTTTCGGACAGGTTCAGTCGCTGGGCAATTTCCCGAATGGTAAGGTGTTCGAACCGGTTGAGAATGAAAATTTCCCGGGTTTTTTCGGGAAGTTTGGCCAATGTACTCTGAATCGCTTCGGAGAGTTCATTCATCTGTACGGCCTCTATAGTGGCAAAGGTTTCGGCGGGGAAAAACTGCTGAAGTTGATCGAGGTAATGCTCCTCCTGAATATTTCGGCGGATGTAGTCGATCATCAGATTCTTGAGCGACACCCCTAAAAACGCCTGTAAATTAATGACCCGCAGGGATTCCCGTTTCTGCCAGATCATTACAAAAAGCTCCTGCGCCAACTCTTCAGCCACTTCTTTCCGCCGAAGTTTACGATGAGCAATTACGTACATTTTATACCAGTATCGATCATATAACTCCCTGAACGCCTGCTCGTCGTCTTCTCGAAGCAGGGCCAACAACTCATTGTCGGTTAACAAGTGCAGGGACATTCAATACAGGATTTATAAGCAAAGTTGTAATAAACCCTTAAATACTTCAAAATTATAAGCTTACTAATTTTGTTGATTGGGCTTGGCCAGCCAATGGCATAAGCCCGACGATTGATTCATCGCGATTTAAGCAGCATGCTATTCCTTCATCACAAAACCAATTCCTTTACGGGTGTGAATCAGTTTTGTCTCGAAATCTTTATCAATTTTTTTTCGTAGCGAGTTGATATATACGTTGAGTAGATTAGTGCCTACCCCAACGGGCATGTCCCATACGTTCTGTGTAATTTCTTCGCGGCTGAGTACCGTTCCCTGGTTTCGTAAGAAATACTCCAGGATGGCAAACTCACGAGGTGTCACGTTGATGTGTTTATTACCAGCTCTGATTACAGTCTTTTCCCGTAAATCCAGGGTCAAGTCGGCCATGGTTAGCTGAGTCGACTCACCTAATCCAGACTCATAGGATTGATAACTGCGTTTTATGCTTGACTTAATCCGGACCAGCAGCTCACTAAACTCAACGGGCTTAACAATATAGTCATCAGACCCGGCATCGAACCCGGCCAATTTACAGTCAATGCTTCCCTGGTTCGTAAGGATAATAATAGGGATGTGAGCATTTTGGGTGCGGATATCGCGACATAGCTCATACCCACTTACATCGGGCAGGCTAGTTTCCAGTATGACCAGATTGATTCCCCCAAACTCAATCAACTTTCGGGCAGTAGCGCCATCTAGTGCTGTTGAAACCCTAAAGCCATGCTCCTTCAAACTACGCTTCAGGGAATAGGCCAGTTTTGCGTCTTCGTCAACGAGTAATATTTGCATGAGAATACCGCTTTACCAACTGCCAATTTATATAGGCTCGATCGTTTAATCTAACCCATTGAATAGACTTCTAATTCCCTTTTAATCTACGTTTAATAAAATCGTCAACTCCGCCCGAACCCGGCTGATTCAATGACAACTTATCATAGAAATAATACAATTAAAATCAGATAAAAGCCAGCCAGCTACGGAAAATTCCCGGTATTGTCCTACTAATATAATTGTTTAAAGAATTTCTAATCGCCCCTTAAGTATTTTTTAATGTTGGCCGCCTGTGGGTAAAATACCTTTGTATTCGTCAATCCTAAGCCCATTGGCGACCAGGCACTTTTGGCTTTTGGGTGATCAGCGAGCCCTTCTTCAGCTGCCGGAGTCATCGACAACCCGTTTATAGTTGATCCTATAGTTCAAGAACACTAATTGAAAATTGTCAAAATCGTTTCGTGTAAAAAATAAGATAGTTATGAATAGAATGCTCATGCTCATGAGCTTGTGTGCCTTGTGGTGCTTTACAAGCTGTTCACATAAAGAAGAAGAAAAGGAAGAAGAAGTCAACTATCTGGTGACCAGTCCACTGAAAAAAGACACGACGATCACAAATGATTACGTATCTCAAATCCACTCGATCCAGCACATCGAAATAAGAGCGCTGGAAAAGGGTTACTTACAGAAAATCTTCGTAGACGAAGGCCAGTACGTTAAAAAAGGGCAGCTCATGTTTCAGATTCTGCCAATTCAATACCAGGCTGAATTACTGAAAGCACAGGCTGAAGCCAATTTTGTAGACGTCGAATACAAAAACACAAAACTACTGGCGGATAGTAATATTGTTTCAAAAAATGAATTGGCTCTGGCCAAAGCCAAGTTAGACAAAGCGAAAGCTGAAGTATCTGTAGCGCAGATTCACCTTGGATTTACCGAGGTAAGAGCGCCTTTCGATGGTATCATGGACCACTTTCAGGTACGGTTGGGTAGCCTTGTTAATGAGGGTGATTTACTGACTACACTCTCCGATAACAGCAAAATGTGGGTGTACTTCAACGTACCCGAAGCCGAGTACCTGAACTATAAAACCCACGCTCAGCAGGAAAATCTGACTAGTGTAAACCTACTGATGGCCAATCAGCGAGTGTATGATCATCCGGGCGTGGTTCAAACAATTGAAGCCGACTTCAACAACGAAACCGGAAACATTGCGTTTCGGGCTACCTTCCCAAACCCGAACGGGCTGTTACGTCATGGCGAAACGGGTAATATCCAAATGACTTTACCGCTTAAAAATGCTCTGATTATTCCACAGAAAGCCACGTTCGAAGTCCTTGAAAAGAAGTATGTGTATATAGTGGATAAAGACAATAAAATTAGATCCCGGGAAATCACCATAGCTGCAGAAATGCCCCACATTTTTGTTGTTCGGACTGGTTTGACTAAAGATGATAAGATCCTTCTGGAAGGCTTACGTCAGGTACGCGAAAATGAAAAAATACACTACAAGTTCGTAAAACCTGATTCAGTCATCTCTAATCTAAGTTTATATGCCGAATAAATAAATGTATAATGAATAATGAAAAATGTATAATGAAAATCGTCTCATTATCAGATCATTATTCCGAACGGCGGCCCCGATTATTCATTTTACATTATTCATTTTACATTCCTTAAAGTAGACGTTATGTTCAGTAAATTCATACGCAGACCCGTATTCGCTATTGTGATATCGGTCATGATCGTCTTTATCGGTATACTGGCTATTGAGAAATTGCCCATTTCTCAATTCCCGGATATTGCGCCTACAACCGTCAATATATTTATTGCCTATCCTGGATCCAGTGCTGATGTATTGGTAAAATCCACACTGATCACCCTGGAACAGGCCATCAACGGTGTTCAGGATATGCGCTATATCGCCACCGACGCCACCAGTGCTGGTGAAGCTACCCTCCGCATTATTTTTGAACCGGGTACGGATCCCAATACCGCTGTTATCAGGGTGAAAACCAGGGTGGACCAGGTTATGCCGCTCCTGCCCGAACTGGTTCAGCGGGAAGGGGTTATTATTTCGCCTGTTCAGCCCAGTATGTTGATGTACGTTAACCTCTATTCTAAGGAAAAGAGTATTGACGAAAAATTCCTATTCAACTACGCTACGGTTAAAATGATCCCCGAGATCCAACGGACCAAAGGGGTAGCCAGAGCACAAATATTAGGTAGTCGACGCTATGCTATGCGCGTTTGGTTAAATCCAGAGCGCATGCGGGCCTATAACATTTCTACCGAGGAAGTGATGAAGGCCATTGGCGAGCAAAGTATTATTGGTCGGCCGGGCCGGATTGGTCAAAGTTCCGGCATAGCCGCCCAGTCGCTGGAATACGTGCTTACGTACAAAGGCCGGTATAATAAACCGGAAGAGTACGAAGGGATCATTATACGGGCTAATTCGGAAGGAGAGAGCATACACCTGCGCGATATAGCCCGGGTTGAATTAGGAAGTGAATTCTTTGACATCTATTCCAACCTGGATGGTCACGCGTCGGCAGCTATTGTACTGCGGCAAAACTATGGTAGTAATGCCAGTGACGTCATTGAAGAAGTGAAGAAGAAACTGGAGGTAATGAAAACCTCCTTTCCTCCGGGGGTCGATTATAAGATCAGCTATGACGTATCCAACTTCCTGGATGCCTCTATCGAGCAGGTAATTGATACGTTACGAGATGCGTTTATTCTGGTTGCTCTGGTTGTATTTATCTTCCTGGGCGACTGGCGCTCTACCCTGATCCCGATTCTGGCGGTTCCGGTATCCCTGATCGGGGCGTTTTTTGTGATTCAGGCGTTTGGGCTCTCCATCAACTTAATTACACTCTTTGCGCTCGTACTGGCCATTGGTATTGTGGTCGATGATGCCATTGTGGTGGTGGAGGCCGTGCACGCCAAGATGGAAGAAGAACCGCATATAACACCCTTTGGTGCGGTCCGAAAAGTGCTTGGCGAGATCAGTGGGGCCATTATCGCGATTACCCTGGTTATGGTATCGGTATTCCTGCCCATCTCTTTCATGTCGGGTCCGGTTGGTACGTTTTACCGACAGTTCTCCATCACTATGGCTAGTTCTATTGTGATTTCGGCTTTGATCGCCCTAACGCTTACCCCCGTTTTGTGCGCCATGTTGCTAAGAAATCATCATGGACATCCCCCCAAGAAAAATCCGCTAACCCGGGCCCTCGACAGTTTCAACCGGGGATTTGATAAAATGACCGGTTGGTATGTAGGTCTGTTAAAATTAATCGTCAGCCGCCGTTTCGTTACGTTCGCCATCTTAATAGGTTTCTGTGCGGGAATCGTACTCGTGAATAAAATCCTGCCAGCTGGCTTTATTCCGAACGAAGACCAGAGTACGATTTATGCCATTATCCAGACGCCACCAGGTTCTACGCTCGAAAAAACTAACGAGGTATCCCGACGGCTTCAGAAAATTTGCGAAGAAGTTCCTGGGATCGAATCCGTATCGTCGCTGGCCGGTTACGAGATCATGACCGAAGGACGGGGATCCAACGCCGGTACCTGTCTGATCAACCTGAAACCCTGGGGAGATCGCGACAAGAACGTGAAGGAAATAATGGAAGAACTGGAAGGTAAAACGAGAGGTCTTGGAGCCGTAGTCGAATTCTTCGAACCACCCGCTATTCCTGGCTTTGGTACATCAGGCGGTTTCTCGATGCGTTTGCTGGATAAAACGACCGATACGGACTACCGTGAGTTCGACAAAATCAACAAGCAGTTCATGGAGGATTTGGGCAAACGTAAAGAGCTAACCGGCTTGTTTACCTTCTTTGCCGCCAATTATCCGCAGTACGAACTGGAAATCGACAATAATCTGGCCATGCAAAAAGGTGTGTCTATCGGGAAAGCGATGGACAACCTGAACATCATGATTGGTAGTACCTACGAACAAGGGTTTATTAAATATAACCAGTTCTTCAAAGTGTACGTGCAGTCTGATCCCGGTTTCAGACGACTTCCAACCGACCTTCTAAAGCTTTTTGTCAAAAACGATGCGGGCGAAATGGTACCTTACTCAGCCTTCATGAGATTGAAAAAAGGACAGGGACCCAATGAAATCACCCGCTTCAATTTGTACAATTCAGCGGCTATTCAGGGCCTTCCGGCTAAAGGCTATACAACGGCCGACGCCATCCAGGCCATACGGGAAGTTTCTGCCAAGACCTTGCCAAGAGGATACGATATCGCATTTGAAGGCCTTTCGTATGACGAGTCGATCCGGGGGAACGAATCGCTGTATGTATTCCTGATCGTACTGGCCTTCGTATACATGGTATTGGCCGCCCAGTACGAAAGCTTTATTATTCCATTGGCGGTGGTGTTCTCCTTACCGGTTGGGATATTCGGTTCATTCCTGTTGCTAAAGCTCATGGGGCTGGAAAACAACATCTATGCCCAGATTGGTCTGATCATGCTGGTGGGGCTTTTAGGTAAAAACGCCGTACTGATCGTGGAGTTTGCGGTTCAGAAACGCCAGCAGGGCGAAACGATTCTGAACGCAGCTATTGAAGGAGCCCGGGTTCGTTTCCGCCCGATCTTAATGACCTCCTTTGCCTTTGTGGCCGGTCTGATCCCGTTGATTAGTGCATCGGGCGCAGGTGCTATCGGTAACCGTACCATTGGTGCGTCTGCCATGGGAGGTATGTTGTTCGGAACCATTTTCGGGGTCATCATCATCCCTGGCTTATATTACATATTTGGTAGTCTGGCCGATGGGCGGAAGATGATTAAAGATGAAGAAGAGGATTCGTTGACCGAAAACCTTGTTCACTCTGTTGACCTTTTCCCACAACCTGAAGAAAGCGAAATCAATGACTAATAAACAAATTGCGAATTGGGCCGGTATTACGCTCATTGTCCTGTTCAATGCCGCCTGTAGCGTACCGCGTCTGACTCAGAAAACAGAGAATAAATCAGTACCTGCGAGTTTTTACAACTCGCAGGACTCTACCAACTCAGCAAAAACAAGCTGGCGGCAGTATTTTACGGACCCCAACCTGACAGCCCTGATTGATTCGGCGCTGTATAACAACCAGGAGTTAAATATTACGTTACAGGAAATCCAGGTTTCCAATAACGAAGTTTTAGCCAGAAGCGGAGCCTACCGACCCTTCGTTACGCTTGGCGGGGGAGCTGGCGTCGACAAAGTGTCGCGTTACACCAGCCAGGGAGCTGCTGATGAATTCACCGAGATACGGCCGGGGGTACCAACGCCTTCTGTATTACCTAATTTCTTCGTTGGCCCAACGGTTAGTTGGGAAGTGGATATCTGGCGGAAGCTGCGGAACTCCAAAAAAGCGGCCATTTACAATTACCTGGCTTCTATAGAAGGAAAAAATTTCCAGGTTACCAATCTGGTTGCCGAAATCGCCAACAATTATTATGAGCTGATGGCGTATGATAACCAGCTGAGTATTATTCAGAATAACATTACGATCCTGAATAACGCCCTATCGATTACGAAGCAGGAAAAAGAAGCGGCTAAGGTGACCGAACTGGCCGTTCGCCGGTTTGAGGCCGAAGTATACAAAACGCAAAGCCTTCAGTACGAAATTCAGCAACGGATTGTAGAGACGGAAAACCGGATTAATTTCCTGGTGGGTCGATTTCCGCAACACGTTCAACGGAATTCTCAGGGCTTTGGTGAGTTAACTCCTACGAAGGTTAACGCGGGCCTTCCATCGCAGTTACTAGCGAACCGGCCTGATATCAAACAGGCTGAATTAAATCTGGAGGCAGCTAAACTGGACGTAGTCGTAGCCAGAGCTAACTTTTATCCATCGCTGAATATTACAGCGTTTCTGGGTTTCATGTCCTACAACCCACTCTATCTGCTGAACGCCCCACAATCATTGGTGGCTTCACTCCTGGGTGGTTTAGCGGGTCCGGTGGTGAATAAGACTGCTATCACAGCAACGTATAGAACGGCTAATTCAAAGCAAATACAGGCCGTTTACAATTACGAGAAAACGGTACTGAATGCCTATATCGAGGTAGCCAATCAACTATCAAACATGGATAACCTGGGGCAGAAGTACGTTCAGAAGAATAACCAAGTGCAGGCACTGACGCAGTCGACCAGCATATCGCTCAAGTTATTCACCTCCGCCAGAGCCGATTATATGGAAGTGTTACTGACGCAGCGGGATGTACTGGAAGCCAGAATGGAGCTTATTGAAACTAAAGTGCAGCAACTGAATGCCCAGGTTAATACGTACCGGGCATTGGGTGGCGGCTGGAGATAGCCATTGGTTTAATGAATAATGTACAATGGATAATGAATAATCATCAACAGGTTATTCATTATCCATTGTACATTATTCATTACCCATTATCAATTACCTCAAGGTATATAAGGCTTCCCTACCACCAACTTATCGCCAGAGAAGTCCACCTCAACTAAATGGGGAACACGTATCGTACGGCCGTTACTTTTTTTATGGCTATGAACGGACATTAACCACTTGCCTGTTAGGGTACGAAACAACATACCATGGCCGAAATTAGGCGGAGTTATAGGCTCTGGCTCCTGTACCCAGGGACCATCCAGCGTGCCACTTTTTGAGTAAGCGACGCCTTGTGTATAAACATCATAGATCCAACTGGTCCAGATCATACCAAGCTTACCGCTTCCGGTACGGAATACATACGGTCCATCTGTCACTTTATTCGGACCAACCTTCCCATTCGATTGCTCACGACTCCAGGGACTGTCGCTGGCCCGAAACAGTAGTTTCCCCTCGCCTATTGAACCGCTTAAATCGGGCTTCAATTCGATCTTTTCAATGGTTCCATTCAGGTTTTGCAGCCATTCGTAGCAATAAACCATATAAGGCTTATTATCCGTATCTACCCACAGGGTACCATCTAAAGTTGGTTTGTCAGCGGGCAGATAAACAGGGTCTTTCATGGGAACATATGGCCCCTCGGCTTTATCACTAACTAAAACATGACAAGCCCGACGCTCAATTACGTTCTCGCCGACCGTGTCAATTTTCACCTCCCGGTTAGTGAAGGTGGCAAAATAGTAGTATTTATCCTTGTACGGGTGTAGTTCTGCCGCCCAAATCATTGGGTTCTTTCCCATCCAGGATTCAGGATCAGTCCTGGCAACGGAGAAAGGACCAGTCCATGTTTTCAGGTCGCTGCTTTTCCATAACATGCCTCCTGTACCGGTCATATAGTACGTTGCTGTTTTTTTATCCGCCAGAATAAACGGGTCGCTCAGGCGAATAGAATCTAGGGGTACATCCTGTCTGAGCACAGGGGTTCGATTTTGCGAAAAAACCGAGGTCAGATGAACGGTAAGCAGGGTTACCAGTAAGAATGTCTTTTTAACCATGATCAGCGTATAGCCCGAAGTTAAGGTCTAAAATTGGAGCGAGAAGAAGGTACTGCCTTCCTGGCTACTGTTTTGAATGCTATGGGATATATCCGATTCCACAAAAATGAGGTCCCCCACCTGCGCCCGTTTCATTGTCCCATCAATCTCCACCTGAACCGGATGGTCAAGAATGAGTGAGAGTTCAGCTGCGCGGTGGGTGTGGGGTGGATAACGCTCTGAACCGGGGTTGAGTGTGGTGACCTGCAAGGCAAATCGGCTGCTCATCACGGAGAAACAGGGCACCATCCGTCGGTCGCGCCCGCGTTTGTCATCAGTAAAGGCTACCTGCTGCCAGTCGATCCAGTATGAGTGACCCATTAGCTGAAAAATATCCAGATCAGGCACTTCGTTAGACGTATATCGTATGAAGTAATAAGTGAGAGACTGGGCTGCTTTATTTTCTATCAGATAGTCGTCGCCGGGCATGATCACAACCACGCTACCAGGTCCCAGGGTTTTGCGTTTACCGCCAAGCGTCAGCGTTAATTCGCCCGCTTTGATGATTAGGACAGCCTCTTCTTCGAGTTGTTGGGTGGGTTGACCAGGCTGATTGGCCTGTAAGGTCATCGCTTGAACGAGTAAGTGGGAAAAATCCCGGGTAGCCCCTTCAAGTAGGGTTCGCTCCTCGTAACCCGTATAATTGATAACTGGTAACTGAGTATAGGAGTAGACGTCTGATGTAATGGCCTGGGAGAAGGCTGGGAAGAAAGCCCAGCCGATTGCCCAGAAAAGCAGGAAGTATCTCATGGATAAGCCGAAATCCTTTGCTTACCCTAAGCACAAATGGCCTTTGACCTACCCGTTATCGCAGAAAGACGGAGGTTATGGCCATCAATCCTTGGCCTGATGATAGACATTAACATCAGGCCAAGGATTGATGGCCGTATATTACTGACTCACCCGCCCCACCTCACGAACATTAGCTCCGGTACGTTTCTGGATGTCATCACCCAGATCGGTACGGGCTTCTTCGGCAATCTGTTCCAGTTTGGCAACAATCTCCGGGTGTTGCTCCCGAACATCGTACCGCTCACCCGGATCACGACGCAGGTCATACAGAGCTACCGGAAACTCGTGCGTTTCCGTGCTTGGCCCAGGCTTTCCATTCTGGCCGGGAAGGAACCCTTCATAGGTGCGGCCGGGGTGGGCAAAGACCAGTTTCCAATCGCCCTGCCGGACGGCTTCGAGGCTGTTTTTCCGGTAGTAATAGTAAAATTTATCGCGAGGGGTTGACGTGTTATCGCCCTTAAGTAAGGCAGTCCAATCGACGCCGTCAATGCGTTGTTTAGGCAAACGGGCACCGCAGAGTTTGGCCACTGTTGGTAAAATATCAAGGGTCGACAGCAACTTGTTACTCACTCGCCCGGCAGGCACCACACCCGGCCAGCGAACCAGGCAGGGCACCCGTTGCCCGCCTTCAAACGAGGTGCCCTTGCCTTCCCGAAATCCGCCCGATGAGCCAGCATGATCGCCATAGTTGAGCCAGGGTCCATTGTCGCTGGTGAAAATAACGAGGGTATTTTTATCCAGCCCCTGCTGTTTTAATTCAGTTAAAATCTGCCCGACCGACCAATCCAGTTCCGTTAGTACATCACCGAAAATACCCCGTGCGCTTTTGCCTTTAAACCTGGCCGAAGCGGCCAGTGGTACATGTGGTAGTGGGTGCGGTACGTACAGGAAGAAGGGCTTTTTCTTATGGTTCCGAATAAACGAAACAGCCTTCTCCGTAACGGTGCCGGTAATTTTAGAAGCATCCTCTAAATCTTTGATTTCCGGACCAGGTTCATTCCCATCGATCCAGCGCAGAGGTGGGTATTTTGCCTGTGCCTGAGCGGGATGCAACGGCCACATATCGTGCGAATAAGGTACGCCATAATATTCATCGAAGCCCTGCTGCATTGGCAGAAATTTCTTGTTATCGCCTAAATGCCATTTACCAAACATGCCCGTTGCATAGCCGCGTTCTTTTAGTAGCTCGGCCAGCGTTTCTTCATTTGGATTCAGGCCAACAGATGAATTGGGTCCTAATGCACCCGAAATACCCAGTCGATTTGGGTAGCAACCCGTGAGCAGAGCCGCTCGCGAGGCACTACACACGGCCTGAGCCGCCATAAAATTCGTGAAGCGTGTACCCTCAGCCGCCATACGATCCAGATTGGGCGTTGTATAATCCAGCGCACCCGTTACAGACAAATCGCCGTAGCCCATGTCATCCATAAAAAACAGGACGACGTTGGGCGGGGGCACTGGCGCGGGTTTCTCAACCCAGGCTGAGATGAGCAGGCCGACGCCAATTAAGGTAAAGGCACTCAATACGAGACGAGATAAACGTTTAGGAATAAAGGTCATAAAAGCGATTTTAAAAGATACTGTCCTGTTTATTTTTGGGTATTCAAGGGTCTTTGTCCTTACCATAGCCGTCAGATTAAGCTCGTTGAGTGGTGATGGTGTGATGTCAGTTTCTTAAAACTGACAAGCGAGGTTTCTTAAAACCGAGTGTAGTGACCATCCTAACCTGACACGATAGGTTTTGAGAAACCTTTGTGTCAGTTTTAAGAAACTGACATCACGACAAAAATCATATCTGTATCTTACCAATCATAACAATCAGCTGGTCCGCCGGTGCGGGGCCATGATCAATTCGTACCCACAACAGCTGTTTTTGGTGTAACAATTTCCCATTCGTTTACATGTGTAGGCCTATGTTCACGGGCAACGATGGCATTCACTTGTTGAATCAGATCGGGGTGCTGGGCGGCCAGATTGGTACGTTCACTAACGTCTCCACCCAAGTCATACAGCTCCCAGGGACCCGTACGATTTTTTCGCACATTGGTTTTCACCGCTTTCCAATTGCCCATCCTTACAGCTAACTGGCCGCCTTTTTCGGGATATTCCCAATAGAGAAAGGGATGTTGTTTTTGGGCTGTCGACTGGCCTAATAAGGTTGGTAAAAACGAAATCCCATCAGTAGTAAATGGCTGTTTATAGCCAACCAGTTCGGCCAGAGTTGCCAGCAGATCATATTGAACCGATACATGGTCTGTGACTTGGCCTGCCTTTATTTTACCCGGCCAGCGGGCGAGCATCGGCTCTCTGATGCCGCCTTCGTACACGTCCATTTTCAGACCTCGCAAACCACCCACACTATTGAAATAAGCCGCTTCTACCCCACCATTGAACGTTGCTCCATTATCGCTCGAAAACATAACGATTGTGTTGTCGTCAATTTTCAAGTCTTTCAGCAACTGCATCAACTGCCCGATCTGTTTATCCATGTAGGTAATCATGCCCGCATACGTAGCACGCGGATAAGGCGTTGACGCGTATCCCTGTCCACCGAGATAGGGTCTGTCGTCAAATTTGCCAATATATTCCTTTACTGCTACCTCGGGTGCCTGCAACGATACGTGCGGCACCGTGAATGGCAGGTATAGAAAAAAAGGCGCATTCTTGTTTTGCCGAACAAAAGCCTGGGCTTTCTGCGCCATCTTATCAATCGCATAATCTTTACCCCGATAATAGGCAAATGCTTCTGGTGTGGCTGTTTCGGGGGTGAGCTTGCGATGTACGTCGATGAACGGGTTGTTCAGGCGGTCGGGTTTACCGTTTTCCCAGAGATGCGTCGGGTAGAAGTTATGGGCTTGCTTCTGATCCAGATAACCGTAGAAATAATCGAAACCCTGCTCATTCGGATTGCCGGTGGTATTGGCCATACCCATTCCCCATTTACCAATGCAGGCCGTTTTGTAGCCCGACTGCTGGAGCATCCGCCCAAGGGTAAACGCGCCAGGATACAGCGGCATCTGCCCACCCTCCAGCGAATCGGCAAAACCACCCATTTCGTAGTTTCCCCGAATGTAGGAATGACCACTGTGCTTGCCGGTCAGGAGCATACAGCGGGCGGGCGCACAAACCGGCATGCTCGTGTAGTGTTGCGTAAACCGGATACCCTCACGCGCAAGCTGATCCAGATTAGGTGTCCGAATTTTCTGCTGGCCATAACAACCCAATTCTGCATACCCCATATCATCGGCATAAATGTAGATGATGTTGGGTGATACGGCACTCCGGTTGGCTGAAGCTGCCTGATGGGGGGTAAAAGAAGAAAATAACCATCCGACCACAATCAGAATTACTACGCTGAGTACAATTAAACCTGACTTCATTACGGTAAGTAAGTTGTTTTTGTCATTGAACAAATACCCAACCATCAACCCCTTACCAGCCCGGATTCTGTGAAAGCGTTGGCGTCAGGTTGCGTTCCCGTTGCGGAATGGGCCAGAGGTAATGACGGCTTTTATCGAAGGTCCGATTAATACCAACAACCTGAACCGTGGCTAGAGCACCCGTAGCGTCTTTATAAGTAATCCCATAAATAGGCCCCGGCACAACGGTTTCCGCTGTTTTCCACCGACGAATGTCGAAGAGATGCTGCCCTTCAAAGGCTAACTCAACAGTCCGCTCCCGACGAACGATGGCCCGCAAATCGGCTTGCGTAGCTGTGCTGCTAATAGACGGCTGCTTCACATCCGTTCGTCCATTCCGAACCGTGTTGATGGCCGTTAGAACACTGGCATCCAGTTGGTTCAATTCAATCTTCGCTTCGGCATAGGTCAGCAGAATTTCGGCATAGCGCAGTAAGATGATATTGATCCCATTGTTAGCTGGGTTGGCGTAGTCATCAGCATTAATGTATTTCTTGATATTGAAGCCTGTCGTGGAAGCAATGTACGTATTTCCAACGGCATCAGCCGTACCACTGGTTGGCTCAGGCCGGAAGATGATGCCACTCGGTAAAACATCGCCTGTCAGGAAAACAGAAAACTTAAGCCGGGGATCACGATTGGCATAGGGAGAAGCCGGATCATAGCCACTGCCAGTATCCGTAATGAGTTTACCCGCCGTTGTTTCGTACATATCCACCAGCGCCTTCGTGGGCACAATCGTACTGTTCGCACTTTTCTGGCTGTAAGGTCCGAGGTAATTAAAGACATTAACGGGGTAGGTATCTTTGATAAACTGCCGATCCAGCAGTACTTCCTTGTTGTTTTCGGCTGCGTATGAAAATAGCTTTTCGTAACTGTCGTTCAGTCCGTAAATACCCAGTTTCATGACCTGATCGGCAGCTTCGGCGGCTTGCTGATAGCGACCGGCCAGCAAATTGGCCCGTGCCCGTAAACCTAGAACAGCGCCTTTGGTAACGCGGCCTTTGTCAGCAGCGGCATAGGTGGTTGGTAAGAGCGCAGAAGCATCCGTGAGTTCTTTATCGACAAAATCCCAGACCTGCGCAATTGGTGTGCGAGATAAAGCCCGGCTTTCATCCAGTGAAATAGCGGTGGTTACCAGCGGCACATCGCCAAAGAGACTCGCCAGTTTAATGTACTGATATGCCCGAAGGGCCCGCGCTTCGCCTTTAAACTGATTGATCAGCGTGGTGTTGGTCGACGTAACCTTATCGACATTCTGCAAAAAGTAATTGCAGGCCCGAATACCCTTGTAGGCCTTGGCCCATTCGCCATAAATCTTCGAACTGGTGGCATCATACTGACCCAGTTCAACATACGCCTGCACATCAAACGGCTGGTTGGTATGAGCAATGTCTGTCATGGCATCCCAGGTGATGATGTTGGTACTATCCAGATCGGTGTAGAGCGAATTAGCAGCTAACCGGGCGTCATTTTCTGTTTTCCAGAAAAGGTTTTCGGCTAATCGGTCGTTAGGTACCGTATCCAATAACTCCCGGTCGCAGGAGGTGAGGGTCAGGCCTGTAGCCACAGCCAGGAAGGCAAGCCCTGCGATATATCTAGTTGATTTCATGATCGTTCAGTTGGAGAGGGTGAGATTAGAAGTTCAGGTTTAGCCCAAGCGTGTACAGCGATGTTTGCGGATAATACACAGCCCGACCCGAGCCAACTTCTGGGTCCAGATTCCACTCGTTCAGTTTCGAAATGGTAAAAATGTTCGTAGCCGACACATAGGCCCGAATCCGGTTCAGCCGTATTTTATTGGCCAGTGCCACTGGGAGTGAGTAAGCCAGTTGGATGTTCTTCAGGCGGACATACGAACCATCAATAATGAGCCGGTCCGACGTAGCCACGTTCCGCAGATCAAACTTTAAGGGGCGCGGGAAACGAGCATCCGGATGCTCCGGCGTCCAGTAGTTATTGGTATAGATCGAATGGGTAAATCCTTCCTGGTTTCCCATCTCGGCCAGGGCTCCTGCCAGGCGGGTGTCTACCTTGGCCGCTCCCTGGAACAATAGGTTCAGTTCGAAATTCCGGTACGAGAAGTTCGAGGTCAGACCGAAGGTGAATTTGGGGAATGAATTACCAATATTCGTCATATCGTTGGCGTCGATTTTCCCGTCGCCATTCGAATCGATATACTTAACATCGCCGGGTTTGGTGTTAGCCGCATAGGTCGCTTTGTAGTTGGTAATCTGCTCCTGCGTCTGGAAAAGACCATCTGTCTTGTAGCCCCACAAGGTGTTGATGGGCAAACCTACCGCAATGATGTACCGAGGATCAATATCCGAACCCAGAATGTATGGGCCCGTTCCTTTCAAATCCACTACCTTATTTTCGTTTATGCTGAAGTTACCGCCCAAATTATACTGAAAACCGGAGGCACTTTTAGCCCCCCGATAGTTCAGGCTAAACTCCCAGCCTTTATTCTCAACCGAACCCGCATTTTGTGGAGGAGCGATCAGACCAAGTGTGGCCGGGATGTCCAGATTCAGCAGAATATCATTGGTCAGTTTCCGGTAGTAATCAACCGTTAGGTTCATACGCCCGCGAAAAAAGGAAGCATCCAGCCCCAAATCCAATTGGGTTGTCGACTCCCACCCCAGATCGGTATTGGCCAGCGTTGTTTGGCGATAACCCTGCACCGCAGCACCGTTGAAGTCGTACCCACTCGCTGCCAGTGAGGCATAATAACTGTACAGGTTTACGGACTGGTTACCGGTTATTCCCCACGAACCCCGCACCTTCAGGTCATTTACTGTTTTTTGAAGGCCCTGCCAGAAGTTTTCTTTCGAGATGCGCCAGCCAGCCGAGAACGATGGGAAGAAGCTATACTGTTTCTGGCCGGTGAACTTGGAGGAACCGTCATAGCGACCATTTACCTCCACCAGATACTTGCCGTCATAATCGTAGTTTACCCGCGCAAAATAAGACCGTAAGCCATACACCGCATCGCTGCCTGAATTGCTCTTGGTACCATCATTAGCCCCCTGACTGATTGACTGGATGTCGTTGTTATAAAACCGCTCGCGATAGGCACTCAAAAACGTTTGGGTATTACCAATCTGCGAATAGCCTAACAGGCCCTTGAAATTGTGACTGTTCAGGCTCTTCTGATAGGTAAGCAAGCTGATAAGGGTGTATTCCCGAAGCGAATTCCGCACCTCAGTCAGCGTATTGTTCGCTACTGTTTTGGTGATATTCGTATTCTTATCGACGTTGACATACGAATTGGCATAGTTTTTTTCCTGCGTAAAATAGCCTCTACCAGCCAGTTGCGTAGAGAATGTCAGTCCTTCGGCAATATCCCATTCACCCTTGACCGAACCGACCAGATAATCGGCGAATCGTTTCGAATCTCCCCCGATTTCGGCGTACATCAACGGGTTGTTTCCCTGTGTGCTTAGGCCATAGGTACCATCGGCATATTTCGGAACCGCCCAGAGTGAGCCGTGCAGCAGGAAATTAATAGGATCGATGGTAGGTGCCTGCGAATAGTTGTAGCGGTAATCGACATCGGCACTGACCCGCAGTTTGGGAGAAATTGTATAGTCGGAGTTCAGCCGAATTTCCCCAATCTTACTGGCGTAATGCGTAATAATACCACCCTGATCCTGATAGCGCAGGCTCAACCGGGTCCGTATCGCTTCGCTGCCACCCGCTACAGATAAGGTATGATTTTGCTGGGGAGCGGCCTGAAGTACGGTTTGAAACCAGGTGTTTGGCAGCGGGTATTTCTCCCGGTCGGTGGCGGTAACGTATGCCTGGATCGACTGCTCGGTGAAACGGGCTGGCAATGTCGAACCTGCGTTGGTATAGGCCACAACCTGCATCCGCATGTAGTCTTCGATGCCCATCATGTGGGGGGTATTAATCGATTGCTGACTGGCGTAATAGCCATTATAATCAACAACTACCTTGCTGCCCTTGGCCCGTTTGGTAGTTACCAGCACAACGCCATTGGTGGCTCTTGATCCATAAATGGCCGTTGATGAGGCATCTTTCAGAATAGAAATCGTCTCGATATCGTCCGGATTAATATCGGCCAACCGCTGCTCGATACCATCGACAATCACCAGCGCATCATTCTTAGTCATATCGTAGCCGCCGGAGCCATTGTTGGTACCAGCCGTGTTGCCAATCCCATTGATGTTAAACGTTGTAATACCCCGAACCCGAATGGCGGTATTGGACCGACCCGGCGAGCCACCCTGATCTAATACGGTAACCCCCGGCAGCTGCCCCTGTAAGGCCTGCGAAATATTGGACACTGGTCGGCGGGCCACTTCTTCTGCGCCAATTTGCGACACGGAGTTGGTAAGGCTATTTCGTTTCTGAGTGCCATAGCCCACCACAACCACTTCGTCAAGCTGCTTATTATCAGACGCCAAGGCTACATCAATCCGACTCCGGCTACCAACGGGCACTTCCTGAGTGGCAAACCCAATACCCGAAAAAACCAGGATGGCGTTAGCGGGTGCGTCGATTGTAAACTTACCATTGGCATCGGTGCTGGTACCTTTGGTTGTGTTCTTGATGACCACGTTAATACCGGGTAGAGTTTCGCCGGTTTGGCTCTTTACAGTACCCGTAATCGGGTCTGCTACTGCCTGCGTTGCTGTTTTCGTGACAGCCAGAAGCGCTACGGCTGGTAGCTTTTCCGTCGATTCGTTTTGGGCATCGGTTTCCTGATTGAGCGTTGGCCCCGAAATCTGGCCATCCTTAAACGCAATTTTCTTCGCTTTTCGGTCGCTCAGGATCAGGTACGAATTACTGTTTACTTTTTTGTAGCGTAAACCCAGCGGGCGTAACAGAGTCTCCAGATTTTTGTCGAGGGTCGATTTGGTGTTAACACTTTCCGGAGTTACCGAAAGTCCATCTACTGTTCGTAACTCGAAC
Source organism: Spirosoma sp. KCTC 42546 (assembly GCF_006965485.1). Taxonomy (NCBI): domain Bacteria; kingdom Pseudomonadati; phylum Bacteroidota; class Cytophagia; order Cytophagales; family Cytophagaceae; genus Spirosoma; species Spirosoma sp. KCTC 42546. The sequence goes on along the minus strand of NZ_CP041360.1, from coordinate 1,026,411 downwards.
ATAATGTTTACCCCGTACTGACTTTTCAGGTCATTGAGTACGTCCTTGAGCTGCCGACTGGCTACCTGATCGGAGGCTGTTCGCTTTTGCTGAACATTGCTGGCCAGTACAACCGATTGCGACCAGCCGGGCTGAAACCCAACAAGCAACAAGAGCAATAGAATACCCGCATGAGAGGCTTCTCGTAAATGATTTGTCATAAGAGTGAGGGAATTAATTATTGGTTATCCATTTCTGGACATGATTGGGTTATTCGTTGGAATTCATTGAGGTTGACCGTGAGCGACCCGCATTCCAGAATCTGGCTGGGCATTTGGAGCGTGTTCAGAGCGTATCAAAATCTGAGAAAATGCAAGTACTATTGTTAATTGATGGGCAAAGGTTGATAGGCAAACTTTCTTTTCCAAGAAAAACTTAAAAATTTGACTATCAACCATTTACCTAATAGTCTATCGAGAAATACGGTTATTCTAGGGTAGTCTGGATCAACTCAGTAGGCATTCCCGTGAGTTTGAATAGGTTACGCATGGCTGATTATTTATCCATGATCTGAACGCGATTTCCCTGCCGGACCACATTGATATCTAACAGTTCGGAGATGGATTGCAGGAGTTGATCCACGTTGTCCGCCTGAAACGAACCCATCAGGACGCGCTCGGCCAGGTCTCGATTTTTAATGTCGACCTGCAACCCGTAATTTTCCTGGAGCATATACGCGACTTCTTCCAACGTTGTTTCCTCAAATACAAACCGATTCTGCTCTCCGGCGGGGTGCAATTGCGACTGCTTCAGGGTTTTCAGGGCAATGTGATTCTCAGGGTCAAGCGTTACCAGATCGCCGGGTTTCATGGTCACCTGTTTCGCAATCTTGTTTTCCTGATACTGAAGCTGAACTTTCCCTTTGTTCAATACCACCCGGGCTCCCCGTTTTCGGGCAAAAACCGTAAACTCTGTCCCCAATACAACCACTTCGAAATTCTTTGCCGTTTTTACCACAAACTTCTGATCATCAGGTGTATGAGTTACCGAAAAATCGGCCTCACCCGCCAGCACGACCTCGCGGGTGGTACTGCCAAACCCCCAACGTGGCACCTGTAAACTGGAATTGGCGTTCAACCGTACCCGGCTTCCATCGACCAGTTTTATGGATTGGGTTTCGCCAAAGGTCGTCGTGTAGGTTTGATAGCGAAGCTGGTGGCGAAATACCAAACCTGCCACGCTGGCCACTAGCACTACAGAGGCTGCGACCAGCCAAAAAGGTCGGTTCCAGGGCCTGGATACAGCTAACACGGCTGGCACATCGGCTGACCAGCCAGCTTCAGTATGTGGATTATCGGTTAAAAAAGCGGTGTATGCCTGAGCTGCCGTTTCTGTTTGCGTCCGATACTGAGGGTTGCGGGTTTCCCATTCTTCAAGCCATTCATAATATTGCTCTTCATTGGCTTTCTCCCGAAGCCAGTTCGCAATCCGTTCGCGCTGGAGTGGAGATATGTTCCGGGCGAAGTGGCTAAATATCAATTCTTTCGTGATTTCCGAATCCATGGTGTGTCTTGCTTATTGATGAGACAGCTTTGGTCAAAAAGGGAGCAAACGGCAGGCGAGTAGCAGCGCCAGCAGCCAATGGTCTTTCAATCCCTTTCTAACCGTACTCAGTGCTTTACCAATGTGAACCTCAACGGTTTTGATGGACAAACCCAGCTCAGTAGCGATGTCCTGGTATTTTTTTCCTTCAAAGCGGCTGAGCAGGAATACTTTCCGGCATTGGGGCGGTAGCGATTCAACCATTGCTTCCACCCGATGCAGCACTTCCTCAAACTGAATGATCTGATCGGGTCGCTGACCGAATGCGCTTTCCTGAACGTTGGCCGTTTCCAGATCGTCCAGTTGCTGAAACTCCAGGCGGAGGTAGTTGTACGCTTCGTTGCGAACGCTGCGGAACAAATAGTAGCGATACGATGAGGTGACACTTTCGTAGGCTTTCGTTTTCCAGAATTTGCAGAAAACGTCGCTTACCAGGTCTTCGGCGGTTTCTTTGGAATACACATAGCGAACTGCATGACTGCATAAAGCCTGATGATACCGCCGGAAAAGCAGTTCACAGCCTTTCTGTGGACTCTCATTGAACGTCCGCCGAATGAATAGCTCCGAATCGTTGCCAACCGTTTTTTCGTCCATTGATTCAACGGCTTCCCCAAGCACAGGCTGGGCTACAGAATTTGCCGAAAAAGGCTGGCTAAAGGGATCAATCAGTTGACGTACTTGCATAGCCTATTGGTAAACGAGTTCATCTCGTTAGAATCAATCATCTACTAGCTAAGACAACTTTTCGAAAAAATCCCCTTAGTTGGTTTTAACTTTTTCTGGAATAAAGTCAAAACCAGTAATTTATCGCTCAACAATTTCGCACATAAATCTGTCAGGTTAGGCCCGTTAGAAGCATGTATAAAGACTAAATCCTATCCGAGAACTAGTCATTGATCAATTAAATTAATACCTTAGGTCTAAAAGAACAACAACGTTTTCAGCAGATGAAACCAACAGTCGATCAGGTTCTTCAGGAGTTTGATGAACTATCTCTGGAAGATCAGCAACGAGTGTATGTTACACTCAAAGAACGAAAAGGTAATGTACCTGTGGTTGAAACAAATGACCCTGAAGCCTTTAAACGAAGAACCGAAGAACTGTTAGGTGTACCACTTAGGGACAGAAGTTATGCTGATAAAGAGCCCCAACGTGGAGGCAGTCAGAAAATAGTCTGGAAAAATATACTTATTAGTTTTTCACCCAATGACTATCTTTCAAGCTATGAGGAGATATGGCGGCTAGAATCAATTTTAGGTTCAGACATAGTGAGAGATCAACTGAGTAAGTCTCACGTTCTGAATGCCGAATTCATAGAAAATCTTTTTACCCAGGCTCCCTATGAATTCTATATCGATCAGGCAGAACGGTATTTATTTTCCAACTACGCGAAATTGCCTGAATCAAAAGGCGGCCCATTAAAGCCTTTGACTGCCCTTGAAACACTTCAGCGTTATGGTTTAAAACGAATGGAGGAATCTAAGGAAAAACAATATATTCGTTTATAATGGCCTTACTGAGTGACGAGTGGATTCAGCAGTTAGGGCCACCGGTTCTACCTTTTGCGCGTACGCAGTTTAAACGAAAAATAGAACAGGGTGAAGACATTATTTTTACAGATGCCATTCACCTGGTCACTACTAAAAGTAGCCTTAATCCATTAACAGTTGTGGTTGCCGATATACTTGAGAACCACCCCTTTCAGGGTAAATATCTGTGGATTATTGACGAAAAGGGACTGAAAATAATCCCTGAATCAACTCCTAATCCATATGCTGACCGGCAGATAGTTTGCCATACGAATATTACGGGTGGTGCTCCAGCTCTACAAGGCGGTGAATTATGGTTTGGTGATGACGACCAAGTCTATATAAACTACAAATCGGGTCGCTACGGAGCTGGTATAGGCGAGGAAGCCGATCCGCACAAAGTAGCCGTGATGGCCTATTTTAGATTCCTGGGTTTTAGCCCGGTGGAGTTAGATAATGGATTTTAGTAGTCTACTTTTCTGCGATTGGCTTTCGTATCGCCTTTCTGTTTCTTCTGGGTAATCCGCTCTTCAATAGAAGCTTTAGAGGGCTTTGTGGCTTTTCGGGGTTTCGGTATAGCAAAGGCTTTTTCGATGAGCCGGTAAAATTTCTTCGTCACCTTTTCTTTGTTGGCCAGTTGTGTCCGTTCGGTCTGATGCGTCAGTACCAGTTCGCCTTCGGTCGTTAGTTTATTGGCTAATTTTTCTTCCAGAATAGCCCGTTCGTCATCGGTGAGTACCGTAGAGTTGCGCACATCGAAGCGCAGTTCGGCCTTTGTTGCTACTTTATTCACATTCTGTCCACCGGCCCCTCCACTACGGGCAAACTGGTATTGTAATTCGGGTTGTAAACGGGTGGCATCCATACTTGATCAACTTTCTTTTGTCTGGAAAAACCTGGCTATCCTACAAACAATCAGGGCAGGAGTCGGTTTTTTGTCAAAACTAACAGATTCAATGGTAAGGCTCACTACAGCCAAACGCCCGACACCTACTCAACAGACTAAATCATGATATCAAGAGATCAAACCCAGATTTCACTCGTCAATCAAACGGTGAATACCTTCGATGGGGCTATTGATGAAACAACGGCAACGGATGGCCTGTCGCTCATTGACAAATGGCTCAATAGGCTGGATGAAGCAGGCGATGAAGCCACCGACGATATTGCCGAAACCCTTGAACGGCTACGCCCAGAACTAGACACGTCTCTTCGCTACAACCGGACTGATAATCAGGAAATAGCCTCTCTCCTACAAGAGTTGATCGAGCAAACCCGGAACGTAGCCGATACAGTTGAGGCCAGTGCTGAACAAACTGAGCTTTCGCAATTGATTGCTGTACTCGAAAATTTGCACCGCCAGGCGGTCAGCCGTATTGATTAACAACAAAAATCACAGATAACTATGACACAGGACAAGCCATTAGACAGCGACCCAACAGTCGATATGGACGACACAACGGGCAGCAACGGAGGCCCGACCAACGATCGCTTTTCGGGCGAAGCCGATACGGCCAGCGAGGAACAGGGCGACGATTACACGCATTCATCAACGGCAGACAAACCCCGAAGCGATACAGCGCGGGTCGATGGGCCGGGTATTTCGGGCGGCACTGGCGATGCAGATTCCAGTCAATCGGGCGGGCGGTCGCAATACTAACGAACCCTTAAAAGGCAATCTGTGCTGGCGAGTTGATGGATTTCCATCGGCTACTCTCCCGGCACAGGTTGCCTTTTTGTTTATCGGCAAACCCGAACATCGGGCAAACAAACCATTCCCGACTGTGTTATTTCAAGAACAGCAAACAAGCTGGCTGATAAATTTAGCGACAATGGGATCAAATAATCTGGAAGAACAGGCGCTCACCAATACACTCAGTGCGTTTCGCCATCATGGACATATAGTCGAGATTTCGCCTGAACAGGGTATTAAGTTGCTCGATAGCTGGCTTCAGGCGTTACAGGGCGACCCTAATATCGACCAGATTAAAGGCCAGCTTGGCGAACTCCGCTCGGCTTTGCAGGCCACTCCACCCGACGATCAGTATATCCGAGACCTGCTGCTGAGCCTGGCCGATAAAACCCAGGCGGTAGCCGAGGACGCCAATTCGGAAGGCACCTGGACGGGTGGGTTAGAGAGTTTATCAAAAATTCTACGCGATTTCGGCAGTAAATAATAACGTAGCGCTGAGTTTGCCGTCTAACAGACCACAAAACAAAACGACAATTCACTACATAAAACCATGGAAGGAACCGGAACCACACTTGAGCACCGGATGCTCAACGATACATTGGGCGCACTCGGCGATGGACGCCAAACTACACTCTCGGCCGAACAGGGCATTTTGCTACTCGAAGGCTGGTTAAATGCCCTACCGGGCGATGTGGGTGCCGAACGCATTCTGGCAGAAGTAACTGCCTTGCGCGATCACCTCAAAACAGGCCAGCCTGATGGCGAAAAAATTAGACACTGGCTGCTTAGTATGGCCAGTCATACCCTGACGCTCTCGCATGAACCATCGGTTGACCCAACAACAGAAAGTCAGCTTAAGCAGTTATCAACGGCGCTGCGGAATTTCACTAACCAGATATGATATGCTTACTCACGAAGAATCCTCTGAGCTCCTTGACTCAACGATGAACGTTCTGGAGAGTGAAGGAGGGCCCGAAACTCCGCAAAGTGGTCTGGGGGTTATTGACCAGTGGCTGGTTCAACTCCGTCAGGCCGAAAATGCAAAGGATCTCACAAGTACTCTCGAGCAGGTAAAAACGCAGTTGGAGAGTGATGAAATTAATACGAACGAGTTGATCCAGCTACTCGACACCTTAGCTACCCAAACAGCCGAGTTCAGTACGTTTATGGGTTCAGAAGGGGATATGGCAACCCGGCTCGAAGCCGTATCATCAGCCTTGCAATCGCTGGCCGGACAGTTGGGAAACTCGTAAACAGGTTTCAGGTTTCACGTTCAATGTTGCACAACCTGGAACATTGAACGTGCTGTCAGATGCTTACATCTGACAATTTAGGTTTCTCAAAATCTGTAGGTGCAAACTGTAGGTTTTGAGAAACCTAAATTGTCGGTTAGAAGTAACCGACACCACATCGACTAAACGAATACGATAAACCAAAAATCGTATTACGGTTTTCGTTGATTCCAGTAAATCAACACATTAAGCGTTGCCCGGCCCGAGGCTATGATGTCCAGGTCACCGTCGCTATCAAGGTCGGCAGCCTGCAGGTCTTCGCAAGCCATGCGCACGCTATCGTCGAGCGGATATCCTTTCCAGTTCTTGACTTCCTGCGGTTTAAATAGCCGAACGCCAACTTTTTTGTAGGCATTCGGATTACGCCAACCGGCTACAATCTGATCGCTTCCTATTCCTAAGAAGTCACCGCAAACCAAGGCATGCCCCTGACTGAGCATGTCGCTGAGCACATCGATTTGTTTGTCATCAGATCGTTTCCGGGGTTTTCGAAGCGAATAAAATCCACTTTCTACCTGTAGCAGATTTCCGTGCATAGGCTGAATGGTGGCAATGCGTTTGCCATTGTCCAATCGCCGGATTTCACCAATACCTGCTACATCATTGGTCAGCAAGGGCAGGGAATTACTCGCCGATTCTTCGTCCATCGGTTGCCATTTCTTTTTTCGCCACTGGAATATATTACCCCCTTCTTTGCTGGCAACAATCAGTCCCGTAGCCGAGCCATTATCACCATCTTCCCAGATTTCGAAATTGTGGGTAAGGTGCATGGTCGAATCCACCAAATGGCGTTTCCAGGCACCCCGTGGATTTTTCGGAAACTCATAACCCCAAATTCGAACACCTCGCCCCTCCCCATTCTTGTTTCCCAATCCGTGTAATGGCACCACAATAAGCTGGTAACTGTCTTTACCAACTCTCGCCCAACGCATTCGGTGTGTGGTAACTTCATGCGGCAATCGTACAGATTCCCAGCGCTGGGTTGGGTCCTGCGGACGAATGAGGTAGAACACCGCCCCCGATTTCGTACTATCGCTTGTTTCGGCAGGGTTCCAGCCAGCGCCAACGGCCACCTCCACAAGCCCATCGCCATCCAGATCGCGAGCGGCAATGCACACGTTGTCCTGTGGCGTTAGATTAGCCGCCATGACGTACCGTTTCCACTGACCATCTTTCGCGTTAGGGTTTTTATACCAGACAATTTCTTTCTGATCGGCCAGTAGAATGTCGGGTTGTTTGTCGCCGTCTACATCGCCAATGGCCATACCATACCCAATACTGATCTGGTTATCGACCACCTGAATTTTGAAATTCAGAGCATCCTGTTGGGTGGTGTCGGGCTGGGCCAGCAATGGCGAAACGGCTAGCAGGCAAAGGAATAAAGCGTTTTTCATCGCAGTGGTTTTGTTATAAAGCAAAGAGATCCGAAACTTGCTTCTACCGGCCTATACTCACTCGCTCACCTAACTGCATCACCCGATACGGCGTGCCATATTGCTCGCAGGCGTGTACGAAATCGGCTGGATCAGCAGTGTTGAATTCGAACAGATCGTAGTGGTGCGGAATGACGAGTTTGGCCCCAATTTCATGACCAAGTTTGGCGGCTTCGTCGGGGTTGAGATTCCCCGCTACCCGCCGTTCGGGTTTGTTGCCGTTGATGGGCAGAAAGGCCACATCTACGTTGAATGGCCGAAGGATATCCACCATCCCATCGTACCAAAGCGTATCCCCGGAATGGTACACCCGGTAAGGACCCACTTCTACAACAAAGCCCATGAATTTGCAACGCCCCTCGGCGTCACGTTCAAGCTCGTTATGTGCGGCAGGAACCCCGTGAACCACGAAGCCATCTACCGTTACTGATTGTCCATCAGTCAAACCAATGGGCCAATCCAGTTTTATTTTCAGTCGATCGGCAATGAAGGCTCGATTTGCCTCAGGTATCACAAACTGTATGTCAGGGTTGGTTGATCTAATTGGCAATAGTGTTTCGGCATCCAAATGATCGGTATGGTTGTGGCTCGATGTAACCACATCGATCCTGGGTAATCGGGCCGGATCGATTACCAGCTCCGACAGCCGTACGTGTGGTTTATCCGTATCCGCATATTTACGACTCAGGGAATCGGAGAGATAGGGATCAAATAATAGCTGCCTGCCGTTGTATTGAAGCAAAAAGCCACTTTGACCCAACCACCAACTGTGCAAGGCACCAGGCTGGCTCCGGGCCGCTTCCATATCAGCCAGAAGCGTTTCGTCTTTTTGAAAAGCGGGTTTCAGCATAGCATTGTGATGTACTAGTATTTAAGATAAATCAATGCGCATCCTCGGTCTGTGTCCTCACAGAACGCTTTTAGTGAAGGCTATCCACAGGCGTTCTGTGAGGACACAGACCGAGGATGCGCCGGCACGGCTAGCACTCCTAAATTCGTTCCAGAACCCAATCCAGCACGCGCGCGGGTAACAGGCGGGGAAGAATCCAGCCCATCAACTTACCCGGTACCAGCGCATAGCGAATGCGGGGCTTTTCGGTTTCATAAATTTCTACAATACGCTGGCCAAGGTAATCGATGGAGAATCCTTTACGTTCCGATACAGCGACCTGTTTCAGAAACCGCTGCATAGCCGGGTAATAAGGTGTATTGGCGTATGGACTCATGTCCGTTCCTTTCCCCCAGATCGGCGTTTGAACGGCGCCCGGCCCTACGATAACCACCTTTATCCCCAATAAGCTTAGTTCACGACGCAGGCTATGTGATAGTCCTTCTACTGCATGTTTCGATCCAACATACGCCCCCATAAACGGAATAGCCACCTGTCCATTTACCGAGCTGATATTTAGAATCCGCCCCGGCAGAACAGGATGATTTTCACGAGCCCCCAGCAACGGCAAAAAGGCCTGCGTAACCTGAACCAGTCCAATTACATTTACGTCGAAATGCTTTCGGAACACGTCCATAGGCTGATCCTGCAATGGCCCGCCAATGGCAATGCCCGCGTTGTTGATCAACCCGCCAAGACCACTCCCAGCCAGTCGTTCGGTTAGGTAATGGGCCGCTTTTGCTACAGCATCGGCATCTGTCACATCAAATCGCAAGGGCGTAAATGCTTCTCCAAACTCGGCCTGTAGCCGGTCGGCATCCGTTTGTGTCCGGACGCTGCCAAAAACGGTATAGCCTCGCTGGAGAAAGTGCTTTGCAGCACCATAGCCGATACCGGTCGAGACACCGGTAATTAGAATAGTTTTGGGAACGGATTTCATTCTGTAAACATACCCATTCTCTACGTCAACAATCGCGCGTACGTTAACGTTATGTCTTTTTATAATAAGTGAACGAGGAAATGAGTGACTGAGCGAATAACTTCGGCTCACCTATTCGCTCAGTCACTTATTCATCAATTCACTCATTGACTTATGCAAGATATTGAACCCTTCTATGGCTGGGAGAAGTACTATACCGCGTCGGAAGATGAGCGGTCACCGTTTCACGAACGGGAGTACAATATGCAGCAGTATGAAAATGATATTTATGGCTACTACATTCACCCGCTATGGGATGAAATAGGTTCTGAAACGCTCTATTGCAAGATTCTATTCGCTAACTACGACCGCCAGTTTGTTGTGATCGAACTGTTTGGCGAGTGGAATGACACGCTTCACAACGACATTATGTATCTGAAGCGCCAGGTTATTGATCCGCTCGTTCAGGAAGGCATCAAATATTTCATTCTGATCAGCGAGAACATTCTCAATTTCCACGGCTCCGACGATAGTTATTATGAGGAATGGTTCGAGGATGTAGAAGACGGCTGGATCGCGGCTATTCACTCCCCCGAGTTTATCGAACGGGAATGGAAAAAATACCACCTCGATTACTACATCAATTTCGGTGGTACGCTCGATATTGCCAACTGGCGTACCCTCAAGCCAGCGGGCCTTTTTGAGCTAGTTAATAGTTTGATAATAAGACGGCTTGGTTGAAAAGGACGTGAGGAATGAACGGAACTTGATGTTCTTTTTTATCCTTCTTTTCGTCCCTTTACTACCCCTTCCTCCCTTTCATCCGATTCTACGTAGCTTTCTTCGCAATTTTCTCAACTTTACGCAAAATCCCACAAACGAATTCTATGGAAAACAACGAAAAAGCCAAAGCTGCCGAAGACGTTCAGGCAGCCAAAGCAACAACCGCCGAAAAACTGGAAGCCTTTAAAGCAGAAGCAAGTCAGCACCTCGACTCAGCCGCCACTCAGCTTGACGAATTGAAAGACAAACTGGTTGCTCAGGCGCAGGAGCTTGGAAAAGACATTGATATTGACGGTATAAAAGCGAAAGCCTCGGAGCATTTTGAAGCCGCTAAAGCTTCTACAGCCGAAAACCTGGCCAATTTACAGGCTCAGGCCGAAACAGCGTTTGCTGCCGCTGCCGCGAAAGCTGATGAATTATCGGATGTAGCCGAAGATAAATTTGATGAAATGAAGGCTGAAGCCGCTGTCCAATTGGAAGCTGCACAGGTCAAATTAGACGAACTAAAAGCCGAAGCAGCCCTCCAGATCGAAGTCGCTAAAGAAAAGGCTAAAGGTATGTGGAACAGCTTGTTCGGGGAGTAAGTTAATGACTGACCAAATTAGATTCTGTTGGGCCGAATTGTCAACTCTGTAGAATCTCTTAGAATCAATAGAATAGCTCTTGTCGCGTAAAAAAGCCAGCCCTTTTGACAAGGGCTGGCTTTTTTACGTGCTGGTTAGCCATGTTTCGGGCCACGTGGAGGGCCTCCGGGGCCACCCGTACCACTATGAGGGGGTGTATCAGTACCGCTGTGGGGTGGAGTGCCCGTACCACTATGCGGTGGGGTACCGGTACCACTGTGGGGTGGTGTATCCGTACCGCTGTGAGGAGGAGTATTGGTACCACTATGTGGCCCTCCCAGGTGAGGTCCACCGTGACCATCCGTGCCACTATGTGGTCGTGTATCCGTACCGCTGTGAGGACTAGTGACTGAGCCAGACTGTGTAGATGAGGTACGTGCCGCGGCACTGGTATCATCAGGTGACAGATCTGAACTCTTCGTACAGGCGTATCCGCCCAGCAAAGCTGTTACAACACAACCAGCTACAATCAGTTTCTTCATTAGATTATCGGTTAAGTAAATAAATAGGAACCTATTCAGGGGTTAACTGACTATACGCCACTTGCCCAGAAAGCGTGGCAGCAACAATGAAAATTTAATCTACTAATATTCAAATATAACCTACTGATAATAAGACAAATATGAATTAAATAAGTAAGTAATAATCCTTATACGAAAATTAGGCGCTTCCAACCTTTTTGTCGTCAATAGAGTCCTATATAGAAAAAAGGTAACCTATGAACCGCTGGCTGATTATTCTCACACTCTTGGCTACCCTTATTAATTGCCATTCCGACGATTCCATAATACCCATACAGGGAAGTGGCTTACCCGGCACATGGCAACTGTTTGAACGAGGCTATTCACCAGGTGCTGGCTATATCATCGATAAGATTCCATCCAAACCTGAGCAATACGTAACGTTTACAGCTGATGGTCATCTACAGGCGCAGGGGGATAACTTAAAGACCTATCAGGCATTCAGCCGGTTTCGTCTTGATAGTCTGAATCAGATGATCCGGATTCGCTTCATCCCCAGCGCCAGTGAGTATACCGAACAAGTTTATCTAAGTAGTGATACACTTCGCCTGTACCAGTCCTGTTTTGAAGGGTGCCACCTGGGCTTTTTACGAATAAAGTAGATTGGTCAAGTATCAACTGAATTGGCAACAGACGCTCGATACAAAATTGATTTCCAAGCCAAATCATTACCTTTGCGTTTTGTTGCCTCTTCTTCTATCGTGGATTCTATTCGTGTGTTTGCCCCCGCTACTGTTGCCAATGTAGCCTGTGGGTTTGATATTTTTGGGTTTGCTGTTGATAATCCCGGCGATCAGATTACCCTCACTGCCAGCGATGAGCCCGGTGTTCGGATTACGGATATTATTGGGGATGAAGGCCGGCTTCCGCGTGAAGCAGGTCGAAATACGGCCAGTATTGCCATTCAAACTTTCCTGAAGCACATCAATCGGCTCGATGTGGGCCTTGATGTTGTACTGCATAAGCAGATGCCCCTGGGTAGCGGCTTAGGTTCCAGCGCGGCTAGTGCCGTAGCCGGTGTGTTTGCCGCCAATGAGTTACTTGGCCGACCATTACCCATCCTGAAGCTGTTGCCTTTTGCTATGGAAGGCGAACGAATTGCCTGCGGATCGGCCCATGCCGATAATGTAGGCCCGTCCTTGTTAGGCGGTTTTGTGGTGGTTCGGAGTTACCAGCCGTTGGATGTTATTCGGATTGATACGCCGGCTAACCTGTTCTGTACGCTTGTTCATCCCGATATTGAGGTGAATACGAAAGATGCCCGGTTTATTCTCAAAAATGAAGTCTCGCTAAAGAACACCATTATCCAGATGGGTAATGTGGCAGGCCTGATTGCGGGGTTAATGACACCGGATTATGACCTTATTAGCCGCTCGCTGGTCGATGTAATTATTGAGCCGGTGCGCTCTATTTTAATCCCGGAGTTCAATGAAGCCAAACAGGCCGCGCTAGATAATGGCGCTCTGGGATGCAGTATTTCTGGCTCGGGACCGTCGATGTTCGCCCTCAGCCGTGATGCGCAAACCGCTGAGCAGGTTGGTGCAGCCATGCAGCAGGCATTTTTGTCTGTCGGCATTACTAGCGAAGCCTACGTTTCGGAAATTAATAAACAGGGGCCGAAGGTACTTTTGAATGAATGAATTTTGAATGAGTGACGTGATGTCGGTTACTCTAACCGACACGTTAGGTTTCTTAAAACCTAATGCGTCAATCGGTTTTGAGAAACCTCTTGTGTGTCAGATGTAAGCATCTGACACCACAGAATTCAAAACTATAGAACCTCCCAACTCAACGTCCAGCCTTCTAACCGAGCGGGGAGTGCAACACCCGGATGCCTGGGTTCTTCTGTGGCGACTAATTTGAGAGCGAAGGTTTCCTGGGTCTGAGCGGTCGTCAGTTGATCGGTACGCAGGAAAACCCGGTTCGATCCCGCATCAATAACTTCGATGTGTGCCTGAATCATATCGCCAACGGCAAAGGTTCGGCCGTTCAAGGTAATGGGTTGCACCACCTGAAACAAACACAATTTCCCTTCGGTTAATGGGCCTTCGCTCAGGCTACGGGTTACCAACCGCATAACAGACGGGGCAGATGCTGGTTCAGCTGGTGCAACCTGATTGTCTGTAGGTGTCGATTTTTTCGGGACGACTTCGGTTGCTGGTTCATCGTCGTTCAACAGCACAACCGTTGTTGTCGAATCCGTAACAAATGTTATTCCCTTCTCTAATGCCTGTTCATCAACGCCAAGTCCGTTTAGGGTAGCCTTTGCCACATCCCGTTCATCCATATCGAAGGATGCCAGGATCACCGCCCGTTCGGCAGATGCAACCGGGTCAGCTCCCTCGCTCAGGGCTTCCAGATTCCGGGCACTCAGACGGTCACGATATGCCTGTGGACGAGTCAGCAACTCCTTAATTGCAACTGTTTGAAACAGATACGCTTTGGTTTCGGCAGCGCGGTACGGCAACGCCATAGGATGCATATCCGGATGCTGACGGCTGAGCTGCTGAATGTAGTTAGGCCCAGCATTATAGGCCGTTGCAACGAGCATCCAGGAGCCTAATTGATCATATAGTTCATTAATGTATCGGCAGGCAGCATGAGTTGCTTTCAAGAGATTGAAGCGTTCATCGCGCCGGTGGGATACATTCAACCCAAGCGACTGAGCGGTTTGCGGCATCAATTGCCAGAAACCAGCCGCTCCTTTTCGGGAAACAGCCCGGTTGGTAACGGCACTTTCGAGCAGAGGCAGAAATTTAAAGTCGGAAGGAATCCGGTATTTTTTTAGAATCGGCTCGATAATGGGGAAAACTACCGATGCCCGGCGTTTCAATACGGTCAGGTCTGCCGCTAAAGCTGCCTGATGATTGAGGGTACGCGTCCAGCGTTCAACAATAGCCGGGTGGTTTGTGGGTATATTTTCTCCACAGAAATGAACGGGGCTTTCCTCGATGCTGGCAAACGCTAACCGATTCGTTAGAGCCTTAACAGGTGTAGCAACGTTTAGGGCGAGGAACTGGCTGGTTTGAGCAACAGCCGATTGGGCGATGAGGGTGATACAGCCGACTCCAGCCGATACTATCAGGAATAGTTTCGTCATTAACAGTAGTGGGTTACGGTGGGTACGCTACTACGCCGTTCAGTCCAAACGGCACTCGATACTCAGCGGCTTCTCACTATGTCCTGACTCTACGTTACTAATCCAGCAGCCGCACTATGAAATTCTTCACTGAATTATGTTTAATCACTTTTACTAAACGACCATTCTGATAAATGTAGTCGTCGGCCCGGTCATCAATGGTGGCGTGGTAGGTTCCGGAAGCAGTCCGGTTTAGGGTGAAATAATCGCCGAAATACTCGGCATAGACTTTATTTCGTCCTAGTGGTTCGTAAAAGTACAAAAGAGAACTTGAAAAATCAATATTTTTACTTTCAATAGTCTGACGCTTGTACTTATACTGGTCGGCATTGATATCATAGTGATCTCCTTTCCACTCGGTTCGGGACGTAAAATCGCCCCGGTTAGTGTGTACATCAACCGTCGAAAGTACCATTTTTTTACCCTCAAATCGGTTGATAACCTTGTAATAGATTTTCACGGTATACACCAGCAAATTCACGTTCACATCGCTGATCAGCGTATATACGGTTTGGTCATTAGCCATTGTCTGTCGCACGGCTGTCATCGTACCCACGCGAATACCGGCAATGTCAATGGCGTAATGATGGGTTTCGGCAGGGCCTGCCTCGGTAGTTGTTTGTGCCTGTGAACATGACCAGTAGACACAAAAAATTAATACAGCTAGCGATTTCTTCACGTACCCGAATGCGTTGTTTTTTCCATGTACAACAAGCCACCGCCTTTTGTACGTTTATAGATTGAATTGGCAAGTTAGTAGCCAGCTTTAGAATTTCTATGCTTACCCGCTTATTGCTCATCACTGCACTCAGTTTGCAGTTAGTACCCGGCCTTTGCCAATCTACGGATCGCTATACAATCATTCCTCGCCCGGCGCAACTCGAACCCCGCGCTGGCGAATTCATTGTCAGTCAGCGCACAACGGTTATAGTACCGTTTGCGCAGGCAGATGTGAAAGCAATTGCCGAGCAGTTTACGCAACGGATTAGTGGCAGCAGTGGCTTAACTCTTACTGTTCGAAACCTTGACAAAACACCCCAGTCGGGCCAGAATGCAGGCGCAAACTTAATTCAGTTTCTGCCCCTGCGCGACACAACGATGGGCGACGAAGGCTATCACCTCGACGTAACTCCTCAGCTCGTAACGATTGAAGCCGCCAGTCCAAAAGGATTTTTCTACGCGGTTCAAACGCTGTATCAGCTCCTGCCACCGGTGGTTTTTGGCGTAGAGCATGGCGCAGGGAGCAGGGGGGCGTTAATTGTCCCTGCGCCAAGCCCCCTGCGCCACGCTCTACCCATTCCCGCCTGCCGGATTCAGGACAAACCTCGCTACCGGTATCGAGGGATGAGTTTTGATGTTGGTCGACATTTTTTTTCGGTAGCCTTTATCAAAAAGTATCTGGATCTAATGGCGCTCCATAAGTTCAACAACTTCCACTGGCATCTGACGGATGATCAGGGGTGGCGTATCGAAATCAAAAAGTACCCAAAACTAACGCAGATCGGTTCCCGACGAAGCGAAACGATACTTGGCCATTACGATGACTTTGACCCACAGGAGTTTGACGGGAAGCCCTATGGTGGTTTTTATACCCAGGACGAAATCCGAGAGGTAGTTCGCTATGCAGCAACGAAGTATATCAATGTAGTGCCTGAAATTGAAATGCCTGGTCATGCGCTGGCTGCTTTGGCCGCCTACCCAGAACTAGCTTGTGCACCAGGGCCTTATCAGGTGGCTACGAAATGGGGCGTGTTCGAGGATGTGTTCTGCCCAACGGAAAAGACATTTTCGTTTTTACAGGATGTACTCACCGAAGTAATGGATTTATTTCCAGGCAAATACATTCATATCGGAGGAGATGAATGCCCGAAAGCCGCCTGGCGAAAAAGTGCGTTTTGTCAGCAGCTTATGAAGCGGGAAAAGCTCAAAAATGAGAATCAACTTCAGAGCTATTTCATCACCCGCATCGATAAATTTGTGACCTCAAAAGGTCGTCGAATTATTGGTTGGGATGAGATTCTGGAAGGTGGTATATCACCGAACGCAACTGTCATGAGCTGGCGTAGTGTTAAAGGAGGCATACAGTCCGCCCGCCAACACCACGATGTGATTATGACACCCGGCCAGTTTTGCTATTTCGATCATT
This sequence comes from Spirosoma sp. KCTC 42546, assembly GCF_006965485.1. Classification (NCBI taxonomy): domain Bacteria; kingdom Pseudomonadati; phylum Bacteroidota; class Cytophagia; order Cytophagales; family Cytophagaceae; genus Spirosoma; species Spirosoma sp. KCTC 42546. The sequence goes on along the minus strand of NZ_CP041360.1, from coordinate 1,009,863 downwards.
ATCAGGGTGATCCGGCGCAGGAACCTACCGCTTTCGGTAGTTTTTTGCCCCTGGAGAAAGTGTATTCGTATGATCCTACGCCCGCCGGACTGTCGCCAACAGAGGCAATCCATATTCTGGGGGCACAGGGTAACATCTGGACGGAGTATATCCAAACACCCGAGCAGGCGGAATACATGATCTGGCCCCGTGCAGCCGCTATGGCTGAGGTTGCCTGGACCCCGCTAACCCAGAAAAATTACGATGATTTTACCCGTCGTTTAACAACGCATTTCGAGCGATTAACGAACTTGGATGTCAACTTCGCCCGAACTATCTACGACGCCCTTCCCTCAGGCAAATCCACCCCAGATGGTCATGTAGAAGTGACTCTCTTAGCCGGAAAGCAGCCTGCTGACATTCGCTACACGCTGGATGGCCGAATTCCATCCGGGGAATCTCCCTTGTACGAAAAACCAATCCTCCTCAGCAAGTCAGCAACCATCCGAACAGCGACGTTTGTCAATGGGAAGCCCCTCAGCCAACTGGCAAAGGTGGAAAAGGAATATATCGTTTCGAAGGCAACCGGTAAGTCCTATACGTTCCTCAATGCACCCCTCAGCGATAGACCCGATCGCAATTACAGCCTGACCGATGGCGTAACAGGCGGCATGGGTGGCTATGAAGTTGCCAATGTCGTAGCCTTTAAAAATGATCTGAACGTGGTTATTGACCTCGGCAAGCCAGAATCAGTTGAAAGCGTTCGGGTTGGCTTTCTGAAATACACCGCGAAGAACATCTGTTTGCCCAAACAGGTCGAGATTTCGCTTTCGGAGGACGGTAAAACGTTCATACCGGCATTGACCGCTAAAACCAATACTGCCGAAGGGGGTAAGCGTGCCTTTGTTCGGCTCCCCTTCGACTTTCAGGCCACCACTGCCCGCTATGTACGCATCATCGCCCGAAACGTTGGCCAGGTACCCGCAGGTTTACGTTACCCCGGCAAAGCTGCTAAACTGATGATAGATGAACTGGAGGTGAGGTAATCGTCCCGATTAATCAGCCGTTGCGAAACGTAACAGCAATCGAGTGCCTTTTGACTGAATCGTGAACTGGGAGGTACCGTCCTCCCCATTAACCTCCAGTCGTTGTTTTACCGAATCATAGGTAGCCGTCGTTTTTCCCTTCAGGAACCATACAGGCCGAAAAAAGATCAATGCGTCCTGCATCGTGAGTTTACTCTTAGATATGTCCAGTATCTGCGTAGATCCACCCGGATACGCCTGTAGTTCAAAGCTGGCTCCATCGACAAAAACCTGCTTATAGCGTTCCATACTACCCTCAATTTGGGGCAGGGTGATTCGTTTTCCTTTCGGTGGAGATAGTGTACGATAAGCCCAGTCGATCAGATCAACACCATCTTGTGGCTCTTTTAGGACTGGCGGATAGCGCAGTAAATAGCCGTCAAACAGATAGCCTTCCAGACCATCGCGGGTTTTTACCTTCACCCAGCCACCGCTAACCGCAAACGAATCAATCGACTCGGCCTTGTATGGAGCACTGGAATCAGGAATTGCCAGTATTGTGAGTGCAGCCGCGTAAGAGACTAAGGCCACTTTGGCTCCATCTCTGGAGTTGGTTTTACGGAGCGTAAGTCCAGCCGGAGCATGAACAAACACGACATCACCTACTTTCAGCGGTTGACTGGTGCCACTAATCAATGGCCATGACATGACCTGAACGGCTGTTATCAGAAACAGCCAGGTAGCCAATAGTTTTTTCTTCATGAATGGTGTATGAGGGTTGGCGATATCGGGCTCATCCCACTGACACAATCAACCGATAATCAGCACAGTAAAGATGAAATTATTTTCAAATTGTGTCAATGTTATTACGACTTGTTATAGTCAGATTACGGAATGTTGATGAGCGACCACAGACGAGTATATTGGCGAATAAATAGGTTCTACTTACAACTCTGGCTCGACGTTGAGGCTCTACCTATTTCTGAAGGTTATTGCCTGTCATTCAGGCCCCGAGCCAAGGCGGTTTTATGCACGAGGAAACAGATGTTATCATTGTTGGGGCTGGGCTAGCGGGACTGGTTGCAGCCGCCGAACTGGCCGATGCGGGCAAACGGGTTCTAATCGTTGACCAGGAGCCCGAACAGAACCTGGGCGGCCAGGCCTTCTGGTCGTTTGGTGGATTATTTCTGGTGGACTCGCCCGAACAACGTCGGCTAAAGATCCGCGATTCCTACGATCTGGCCTTAACCGACTGGTTGGGCAGCGCCGACTTTGACCGGCCTGAAGACCATTGGCCCCGAAAATGGTCAGAAGCTTATGTTGCCTTCGCGGCTGGTGAGAAACGCTCGTGGCTGCGGCAGCAGGGCATCCGGTTTTTCCCGGTTGTTGGCTGGGCGGAGCGGGGTGGCTACGGGGCTATTGGTCACGGCAATTCAGTTCCTCGATTTCATGTTACCTGGGGCACCGGCCCCGGTGTACTGGCTCCCTTTGAATACCGTGTTCGGGAAGCGGTTAAACGGGGGCTGATCACCTTAAAATTCCGCCATCGGGTTAATGAACTGACGCTAGTAAACGGGTGCGTTGTTGGTATTCATGGCGATATTCTGGAACCCAGTATGGTGAGACGCGGGGAGAAAAGTTCTAGAGTCGTTGTGGGTGAATTTACGTTTCGAGCCCAGGCCGTTATTGTTACGTCGGGCGGAATTGGGGCCAATCATGACCTGGTTCGACAAAACTGGCCGGAACGATTAGGCAAGCCACCAAAGCACATGCTCTCTGGGGTACCGGAACACGTAGATGGGCGTATGTTAGCCATTTCCGAAAGCGCCGGGGCCAATCTGATCAACCGCGACCGGATGTGGCACTATACCGAAGGTATCCAGAATTGGGCTCCCATCTGGAATCAGCACGGTATTCGTATTTTGCCCGGCCCCTCATCCATGTGGTTCGATGCTTGCGGGAATCGACTGCCCGTGCCCCTATTTCCAGGTTTCGATACGCTGGGCACACTCCGGCATATTACCCAGACAGGATACGATTACAGTTGGTTTGTCTTGAATCAAACCATTATCCGAAAGGAATTTGCCTTATCGGGCTCAGAGCAAAACCCGGATTTAACCAACAAAAGCTGGCGACAGGTGCTGGGTCGCGCGGTTGGCAAATCGGCACCTGCGCCGGTCGAAGCCTTTAAAAGTCAGGGAGTCGATTTCATCGTGAAAGACAATCTGGCTGATCTAGTAGCCGGTATGAACGCCCTAACCGGCGAAAACCGCATCGACCTGGCATCGCTGGAACGAGAGATTATTGCCCGTGATCGTCAAATTCTTAACCCATTCTGCAAGGATTCACAGATTACGGCTATTCGAGGAGCGCGCCACTACCTCGGCGATCGACTGATTCGCACCGCCAAACCACATCAACTACTCGACCCATCCGCCGGACCACTCATTGCCGTCCGGCTCCACATCCTCACCCGCAAGACCCTGGGTGGCCTCCAAACCGACTTATCCAGCCGTGTATTGGGCCACAACGGCGAACCCATTCCCGGTCTGTATGCAGCAGGTGAGGTGGCTGGCTTTGGTGGGGGTGGTATGCATGGCTATCGAGCCCTGGAAGGAACGTTTCTAGGCGGCTGTATCTTTTCGGGCCGCACCGCAGGACGGGCAGCGGCCGAGGAGATTGCGTGAGAACATTGGCCAATTTATACTCTAGAAACTAGAATGACTTTCATAAAGCTTTTTTTCGTAGTAGCCCTCTTACCTGTTCAACTCGCAGCGCAGGCTATTACGGCTCAGTTACAACTAAATCCCATTCACATCGGCCAGTATATTCCTATTTCGCTGGGTGGTGGTATCGAAGTAGGACTCTCCCCTAAATCATCAATACAAATCAATGGCGTCTATCGTGTAGATAAGGCTCTGGGAGAGAGTTTTACCAAAGGCCCGAAAGCTTATCTAGCCTATCGCTACTACATAAATCCAGAAGGCCAGAAAAACCGTGGTTATTATATAAGCCCGTTTGTAGGATACGGCAGTCTACAATCGTATGACTATGAGGCTTCTCCAGACGATGAAGGTAAACTAATACATGAGAAATATACGGGCGTACTTCTCGGTTTTCAGCCTTATAAAAGCCACCGTTTTACAGTCGATATTTATGGCGGTCCAGACTATCAGTGGCGTGTTGAAAACAGTAGGATCTCTAACCTACTGTTGCACGAATCGCATTCCGACCGGCTATGGCTTAGAGCAGGTTTCTATGTTTGTTTCCGGCTAAAGAAATAGCGTTGCTCAGCTATCTGCACGAAAACAAATGACCAGTCTCCTCAGAAACTGGCCATTTAACTTCCTAACCTATCTTCCTTTAGCGAATCGCAACATTGAAGGTACCATCGGTAAGCACCCGCTTTTTGGTACCGGTAACATCATAAGCGGTGAAGCTGAATGTACCCGTTATATTGGTTGCGGTTTTGGTCTTAATAGTCACGGTTCCAGTTCCGCCATTCACCGTCGAAAAATCTTCCTTAGCAATGGTCATGGTTGCAAAATTGACATTGCTTAAGGCGTAGGTTCCTTCGGCAACAGTGTTGGGTAAAGCAATGGCCACAATATCACTGGTTTTACTATCGAGGCCATAAATGGCATAATAGTTACTGGTTCCAGGCGAGCTGGCAAGTGCGTACGCAAAGTCAGGTGCATAGGGTTGCCCGTCGATTTTCACCGAAAAACCGGCCTGCGCTTGTGTCGTAGTCGGCGTAACACCGTCGTCCGATTTTTTGCTGCAGGAACTTAAGCTAAGCAGGGCTGCAATAGCCATAAAGAAGAAAAACTGAGCAATTTTCATGATTGACAGAGAAGTTTTTAAAATGAATTGGTAGAATCAGCTAAGGTATTTTTCAACTGAGTGACCATCACTCAAGCCGATCAAAAGGAGTGTGTTGGTTGCCCTTTCCTCCGTTGACATGTCAAAACTACTAGAACCGACAGGGCACTATCAGAGAGACTCTACAGCAAGCAGGCCTGACTTTAGAAGCGGTAGGGATGACTACACAAGCGGTTTAAAACAAAACGCCAGCCAAGGGATTAGTCCTCGGCTGGCGTTCATTAAAAACAACTCGCCTGATGCTAGGCAGGTAGCTTCAAGCGCTGAATAATTGCTTTCACAGGCGTATCGGAACTGACCCGCACAGTGTGCTCCAGATCAATCGGCACAGCCATGTAATCGCCTGCACTTAACTGCACTAGTTCACCACCAAAAGAACACTCACAGCTCCCTTCCAGAATCAGAAAGCTCTCCTGTTCGTTGTGATGTACTTCAGGATTAATTGACTGTTTTACCCATATTAAAAACTGCTCGATTTCCGCATCCTGCCGGAGAACATGCGCGAACAGGTTTCGATACGTGGGTGGAGGCTGTATAGACGCAACTGTCCGTTGCCACTGGTTGGCGCTGGAGTTGGCGTTAATGAGTGGTAGTTCGTTTAAATCAAAAGCTGGCGTCTGATCCAGCTGGCTCAACGCCAGCATTATTCGGCTTTTCAACTCAGGCCTGGGCGCAACGGGTCGAGCCAGCGCATAATCAGCCATTGCTTGCATAAGCCGATCTAGCTCGGCCCGAATAGATGGATACTTAGCGGCCAACCGCTCTACTTCTTTAGCTTCGCCGGGGCTGAGCAATCCTAAACAATATTTATCAAGCTGGTTAGATTGCAGATACTCCTGTTCGTTAAATTGCATTGCTAACTAAGGCGTTCAATTGTTGTTCTGTTCTGTATCCGTTCTGCACACATACCGTTTGCCGTAGGCTGGCTATCTAGCAACGTAGCAACCGGCTTTGAGCGCAGAAAATTTCGCACAAATTGCAAAATATTATTTGCCCATCAGTGCGATATACAAGATTTAGTTTCTGATCAAGTGAGGATATACTAACAGGATTTATCGGAGCGGTTTGCTTTTTTGGGCAATTGCCCGCTTCTTGTACGTAGTTTTGGTAATTGGTGAAGTGGTCAGCTAAGGTGACTCGAATTGCCTTCTAAACTCACAACACCATCCAACGAACTGTATGACTAACTTCCTCATGGCCGAAAACCAACCGCTCTCCGTTCCGTCTGCCGATCTGGCTACAGAACCTACTGAATTCAACCGCTCACTAAGCCTGCTCGACTCCACGCTTATTGTCTCCGGCTCCATGATTGGGTCCGGGGTTTTCATCGTTACTGCCGACATGGCCCGTAACCTGGGCTCGTCGGGCTGGTTGCTCATGCTCTGGGTGCTAACGGGCGTACTAACGGTAGCGGCTGCACTCAGCTATGGCGAATTGGCCGGTATGATGCCCAAAGCAGGCGGGCAATACATTTATATACAACGGGCATATGGCCATCTAACGGGTTTCGTGTATGGCTGGACGGTTTTTACCGTTATCCAGACCGGAACTATAGCCGCCGTAGCAGTAGCGTTTACCAAGTATACGGCTGTATTTATTCCAGCCCTCGGCCCCGATAACGTTTTACTGGCTCTCGGGCCAATTAAAATCACACTCGGCTCCCTATTCGCGATTTCAAGCTTAGTTTTACTAACCTGGCTCAACAGCCAGGGCGTTCAGAGTGGCAAGCTGATTCAGAACGTATTTACATCAGCTAAACTAATTGCACTACTCGGACTAATTGTGATCGGGATTACCATCGGATTAAGCAGTGGGTTGCTGTCGACTAACCTCACCAATGCCTGGGCCGCCAGCACAACAACCGCTACGGGTGAGATTCTGCCACTGGCGGGGTTTGCCCTGGTACTGGCGTTTGGTACGTCGATGATTGGTTCGCTGTTTTCGGCAGATGCCTGGAATAATGTGACCTTTATTGCCGGTGAGATCAAAAATCCACGTCGTAATATCCCGCTGGCCCTATTTTTTGGAACCTTGATCGTGACAACCATCTACTTCCTGGCTAACGTTTCGTACTTATCGCTGTTGCCCTTGAAAGGTTCACCAGCCGGTACAGACATCATCAGCCGGGGCATTCAATTTGCCACCGCCGATCGGGTTGCCACGGCTGCTGTCGAAACGGTTTTCGGGAATGTGGCCGTAGCTGTTATGGCGGTTCTGATCATGATTTCGACTTTTGGATGTAACAACGGACTGATTCTGGCCGGAGCGCGGCTTTATTATGCGATGGCCAAAGATGGCCTGTTTATCAAGCAGGCATCACACCTGAATAAAAATGCGGTTCCGGGCCGGGCGTTGTGGTTACAATGTATCTGGGCATCCTTACTTTGCCTGTCTGGGAAATACGGTGATCTGCTCGATTACTGCACTTTTGCTTCTTTAGTATTCTACATAGTCACCATTGCCGGTCTATTCCGGCTCCGGCGTACTGAGCCTGACACTGAACGACCTTACCGAGCGTTTGGCTATCCCATTGTACCAGCCCTCTATATCATTGCGGCTCTAACCATTTGTATGATTTTGCTCTATACAAAAACATTCAATACCGGTATGGGTCTGCTGATTGCCGGGTTGGGTATACCCGTTTACTTCCTGACGAAACGCAGTCAGCAGGCTTCGTAGGACATTGCTATGCAAACCAACGACTATCCAAAACTCTATCTTTACCGGCGACTGGTGCAGGATAAACTAGTCATCGACCAGCACTTTACTGAGAAAATAAACCTCAACGCCATATAATACGACCGACATTTTTGCGACTTACGAATAGCTGAAGACCAAGGGCGTCGTATTTCCAAAAGCGCCTAAAGTGGAATTTTACGGCACTAAAGCCACTTTTAAAGACGACTCAGGCTACTGGTTTAGTTTTTCGCAGACAAATTGAACCAGTGGGTTGCTAGCCTACTTATTCATAAAATAGGGATGCCCTAATTGCCTGATTAGGGCATTCTCATTTTTAGAGAGTGGGAAGCCCATAACTTATTGACTACTCTAACCGTTTGTCTGACAGATATTCAACTGCAAACAAATGGCAGACTTTCAGGGAAACGAAACCCTTCGTATGGAAACATTCAGCGATGGCGTTTTTGCAATTGACATTACCCTTCTGACTTTTCAACTAAAGGCTCCAAGTTTAAAAGCTGCCACCTCAAACCACAGTCTGGCGCTCGCTCTGTTTCATCAATGGCCTGATTATATTGCTTACTTTATTAGCTTCATAACCATTTTCATTATCTGGCTAAACCACCATCGCATGTACAACGTCATTCAACGAAGCGACGTCCGGTTCATGTTTTATAACGGTCTTCTGTTACTCCTGGTCAGTATTATTCCCTTCACGACCTCCCTACTGGCCGATTACATCAATACCCCTGCCAACCAGCTTTCCTCAGCTTTGTATATGTTGCTGTTTGCGGGTATATCCTGTTCGCTACTGATGATGTGGTCGTACGCAACTGAAAACTATCGGCTACTGAAACGGCCCGCTGCCGATGTACGTATTCAAACCGTTCGCAGCAGCTTGCGTATTAGTACTAGTATATATGCACTAGCGGCTGCAATAGCCATGGTATTGCCTTCTATCAGTATTTTGATGGCCCTGGCGGTTGTCTTTTACTTATCTCGCCTGAAATATCATCGCGACAAAGTCGTTTAATACTATAGTAAAAGTATGCTAATAACGTATTCACTCCGATTTCTTTCTGTAGGATTGCTTGCGGGTTGGTTTAGTGCCTGTACCGGTATAGGCCCAACAGCGAATCTATTCAGGCCATCGTCACCGCATGAGCAGTATGGACAGTCGCTCAAGGAAGCCAAACTTGACCGTACGGCCTTAGGCACTGACTGGCTTGCTGCTGGTGAACGTGCCCTTCGTGACTCACTAAAAATTACCGTTCCCTACCGCGAAAGTGGCTATTTTTCAGCCAACAAAGCCTTTGCTGTCGGTTATCGACTCGATGCCCAACGGGGTGACCGTTTTCTGATACAGGTTGAAACACAGGGACAGAAAACAACTCAGGTATTTATTGATGTATTTGCGCTGGAAGGCCGCAGTCGTCTCAATTTGATTACAGCTTCGAAAGCTGATAACAGTGTATTGACATGGGAGCCTCGAAAAACACAATCTTATCTGATTCGTATTCAGCCGGAGCTGCTGAGAAGCGGTAACTACACGATTGCCATTACCCGTGAACCCGCGTTGGCCTTTCCCGTAAAAGGTCGTGACAGTCGTCAGATTAGCAGTTATTTTGGCGCTGTTCGGGATGGTGGCCGCAGGCGGCACGAAGGTGTAGATATTTTCGCCCCCAAAGGAACACCAGCGCTGGCGTCGGTAGCTGGTATCATTACGGGTGTTGGCACAAACACGCTGGGTGGCAATGTCGCTTTTCTGACCGATAACGAACGTAATATTCGCCTTTATTATGCCCACCTCGACCGCTGGAATGTTAGCAATGGGCAGCGCGTTTCAGCAGGTGATACCGTTGGTTTTGTTGGAAATACCGGCAATGCCCGTACAACTGGGCCGCACCTGCATTTTGGTATTTATGGAATGACTGATGGTGCCACCGATCCTCTACCATTCATTCGGCTTGGACGCGGCCCGGCCAAACAAGCCTTACTAGCACCATCGCGATTAGGCGATTCGGTACGGGTTTCAGCTACCAAATCGGTGGTCAGAATAGCTCCTCATAGCGACGCAAGCATAGTACGGGAACTGCCTAAAGCATCTGCCCTAACCATCATTGGTGGCACAGAAACCTGGCTTCGAGTGGAACTACCTGATGGCTCGACAGGCTACGTGTCTAGTAACACTACGGAATCCATTAATCGGCCACTTCGTCGATTCGCAGTCTCAACTCCCAGTAGCTTGCTAGAAAATGCCAGTTCGCAGGCAGCAGCTATTCAAGCCCTATCAACAGGCTCGTCCGTCGATGTACTGGCAATAGCAAACTCCTTTCAATTAGTACGTAGTACTGGTGGACAAACGGGTTGGATACCCTCGACTGTAGGCACCCTTCAGCCAACGAATGCCGTTGCACGTTAAATCTTGCTTAAAATCTTTCGCAGTTTCTATGGGAATAATGCCAGACTTGTATATTTGACAATTAGTTGTTGCTACAACTAATTTCGTAACGTCACCTTATCATAACGTATTCTGGTTCGTAAACGGCATTGATACGATTATGTAGGTTATTGAGATGGTAAAACTCAGGCGTATTGATCAGCTAGACCATTCGCCAGCGTTACCCACGTTGGCATCCTGCTTTAATAACCAACCTATGAAAATGTAAAAGGCATCCGTAATGGGTGCCTTTTTGTCGTTAACTGAAGAAGTTGACAACACATTTGGCACGTATATCAATGTCTGCCTCCTGTCTGGCTGACAGTGCTAACGAAACATGGGATAACGAGCTACACTAGTTACACCTAAGCAGGGCCTTCTCTGAATCTCTTTTAATTCTGGGTCTTACGAAGCGTCTCGAACCAGTGAAGCCGTGCAACTGCGCGGCTCAACATTTTTCGCAACTCAATCAGTTCATGCAGCCGGAAACTGAAGGTTAGAAAACGCGATGGAGTGCTCAAATGAATGCGTTCTTCATATGGGTGCGCGTCGAAATAGGCAGTTGTATCAATAGCACGTACGTTCCACTCCAGAGCCAGAAAATCCTCGTAACATAACCATTGCGTAATGTTGTTGAATTGCAGAGCAATGTTATAGTGATCCGGCATTTCGGCTTTATCAGCGACTACATCACCATACAGTAGGATACGTCCGCTCGCAGAATCAGATAAAATACGACAGGTACAGTCCATAAGTTTTCAGTCAACGTTGATTTGATTCGTAAAGAGTTTTGAGGAATCTATACTATAATCGTCAGTAGGCAGTGGTAGCGTAATAAGCGTCAACAACTAGTAATTACCAGAAGCAACTGACGCAATTACTTCATACTTTTCATGACAAACGTAAGCCTTATCTAGAATCATTACAAACAATATTGAAATTTATTCATAAAGAATCTAAATAAAAATATCTTTACACTGGCAATCCAAAATTTACCTAACGCTCCATCTAGTATGCGCTTACCACTAGTATTGGCCGCCTTACTGTTACTCATTGGGAAACTACTGGCTCAAACGACACCAAGAAGTGAAGATGTAGCTGCTATCAAAGGGCAATGTGGCTGCCATGAGGTTAACTTTCTGTATGCCGAGACCTTTGCTCCCGAAAAGGCCTATGTATTTAAAGATCGATACACAGCTAAGGGTACCGAATGGGTATTTGTTGAAGAAGAATCTGGCCCGGCAGGTCAGCCTACCAAAATCGTTATTCAGCATCTACTGGTTATTAGTGATTCGATGGTTATTAAACACTGGCGTGAAGATTGGCTGTATCAGAATACCAGCCTACTTAAATTCGATCAGAACGCGTCCTGGAAACGCGAAAACCTATCGACAACTCAAGTTAAAGGGCAGTGGACTCAGAAAGTGTTTGAGGTAGATGATAGCCCACGTTACGAAGGGTCGGCTACATGGATTCACGTCGATGGGCGTCATTATTGGGAAAGTACAGTGGACGCTCCTCTTCCCCGTCGCGAATACACTAAACGTACCGATTACAATGTCATGCGCCGGACCAATCACCACGAGATTCGTCCAGATGGTTACGTACACGAACAGGATAACGACAAAATCATTCGTAGCGAGACTGGAGACCAACTATTGGTTTCCGAAAAAGGAGTAAACACGTATAAACGCACCGACGATAAAAAATGCCAGGCGGCTAACTATTGGTGGGCTAATAATCGGGCTTATTGGGCTGATGTGCGCGCTGTTTGGAATGAGATACTATCCAGCCGTGATGCTGTGGCTATAAAAGGACAGGTAAAAGGAAGTGTATTAAGTCGTGAATTAGATGAATTAGCGGCAACAGCACAAAAATCAGACTATAACACAGTCACCAGCCGCCAGCTTATCCGCCAAACCATCGAGAAATTTTTGAAGTAAAGGTGGCTATCGGTCTATAGATATTAACTATCCATAAAGTTTATTAACTAATAAGCAATTACCACTTAGGGGGCGTAGTCTTCTTGATAACCTGCACTGAATCAGTGGATGCAGATGTACCCCAGGATGTATCAGTTGGGGGTGCTGCCTGAGCCGTATCGCAGTTGGCAAGCTTTGTCTGTAGTTCTACTATTTTACTTTCCTGTTGTGTAAGATTACGTTGAAAGTCAATCGTTGCATCCTCAAGGCGCTGGTGTCGGTGATAGGACACACTGAGCAATGCCGTAATGCCCAGCAGCAGTACAAAGACTACGGCTATAAGCGAATATACAACACCTCGGCTTACGACTGGCATAACAGAACAGAAAGCCACAAATTAACAAAAAGCAATGCCCATAAAAAAACCTGCCATCGGTTAGATAGCAGGTTTGTGGTTTGTCATTTATCCACTAGCGAGCCGCGCCATAATCCTGACCAGCGCTCTCCGGGAAATTTTTCATGATGCTGGTTACCGTCTCACGGAACGCCTGGTCGCGGTCACGTTCTTTATTACGTGCATTCAACTGACCGGTTGCCCAACCCTGCCAGATAATATCATTGGTACGTGCATCGGATACGTTTACCACTACCCGGTTTTCTTCATACTGGCGCGAGTATACGTTATTACCCATACCACCACCGTACCACCACGAATAAGGCGAGTACATATTATTTGACTGAATTTGCTGTTTGTCTTTCGAGTCCATAAAGAACCGAACAACCAAATCAGCTTCACCCTGCGTTACAGGTTTATAACCCCGCGCTTTGAGCGACTGGTCGAGCGCGTCGGCAATCCTGCGTTGATTCAGGTTGCTACCAACAATGGGGTCGGCGTTGCGTTGACGATCAGCTTCGATACGATAGGTTGAAAACTGACGAACATTTACTTTAGGATCGTAGTCGTACTTGACCGTAATGGCCGGAGCGCAGGACGCCAGCGTACCGACGACGAACAGACTGGTGATTATGCCTTTGAATTTCATGTATTTTGAGTCGTTAATTGTTGTCAAACCGATTAATAAACGTTCGGGAAACGGTCATTCGTATGTGACACTTAAATAACTAAAAATGGGTCATATTCGTTCCGGTTCTATACTTGTGATTCATAGACAACAACAGCCATAACCCTCTGACTATCAAAGTGAATAATTCTATTTAACTATTTTTAACGACCTCTTAACCTACTCACTTTTTATAGTCTCATTTTCGCAAATTCTGTACGCCTGCTTTCAACCTATTCGAGTTAGAAATCACCTTTTAGATAGCCAGTCAAACTTAGCGAAAAATCGGATATGTCTTCATTAGCTATGACGCCATAAACGGGAGAAACGTTGCAATGCATTCTTAAAAAATAGCTTACAACAAAAAGCCGCTAACCAGAATTGGTTAGCGGCTTTTTGTTGTAAGAATAAATCAGATTGGCTTTACGCGCTGGCCAATGCTTCCGCACCGCCCACGATTTCGAGAATCTCGGTTGTAATAGCCGCCTGACGCGTCCGGTTGTACACCAAACGAAGCTCTTTCAGAAGTTCGCCCGCGTTTTCGGTTGCTTTGTCCATGGCGGTCATCCGCGCACCGTGTTCCGATGCATTGGAATCTAATACCGCTTTATACAATTGTATCTTAATCGTTTTCGGAATCAGCTCTGTAACGATTTCTACTTCCGATGGCTCAAAGATGTAGTTGATCGAAGCCGACGAACCCGCTGGTGGAGCTGTAGCTACAATGGGTAGCATTTGTTCTGCCCGAACGATTTGCATTGCTGCGTTCTTGAACTCATTGTAGATTACTTCAACCACATCGTAGCGCCCGTTGGCAAATCCTTCCATCGCTTCTTCGGCAGCCGCACGAACCGTAGTAAAATTCAATGAGCCAAAGATGTCAAGGTGCGAGGTATTGACCTTAAAGCCCCGGCGCAGGAACGCTTCCGCCCCTTTTTTACCAATGGCCATAATTTCAACGTTACCCGAACGAGCCTGTGACGAATACTTTTCGTCAATGAGTGCCAGCGCTCCTTTTACCGCGTTGGTATTAAAGGCGCCACACAATCCCCGATCAGATGTAACAACGATAAGCAATACACGCTCAACAGAACGTTGTTGTTGGTAAGGACTCTCCGAAGCCGTTTCTGCACCCGCCGAAACCGTTCCGAGCATTTGGCTCAGTTTTTGAGCGTAGGGACGTAATTGCGTTATATTATCCTGCGCCCGACGCAACTTGGCAGCGGCCACCATTTTCATGGCTTTAGTGATCTGCTGAGTCGAGTTAATCGACGAAATCCGGGCGCGTACTTCTTTAAGACTGGCCATAGTATAGTTTGCGGTTTACAGTTTACGGTTTACAGTTGGCTGACGCATTGTGTTCTTGCGTCAGCCAACTGTAAACCGTAAACTGTAAACCTTTTTAATATTGCGCTGAGAGGTCAGCGGCTACTTTCTTCAACGTTGCCGTAGCTTCGTCGGTTAGTTTACCAGCGCGCAGGTCGTTCAGAACGTTTGGATACTGCGCACTCAGTACCATGCCGAACTCACTCTCAAATGCTTTCACTTTGTTAACCGGCACTTTGTCAAGTAACCCGTTGGTCGAAGCATAGATAATAGCGACTTGCTGTTCAACCGGAACTGGCGAGTACTGTGGCTGTTTCAACATCTCCTGGTTACGCCGACCGCGTTCGATCGTCAATTTGGTCGATGCATCAAGGTCAGAACCGAACTTAGCGAAGGCTTCCAACTCGCGGAACTGGGCCTGATCGAGTTTTAGCGTACCAGCTACTTTCTTCATCGATTTGATTTGGGCGTTACCACCCACCCGTGATACCGAGATACCCACGTTAATAGCTGGGCGAATACCCGAGTTAAACAGGTTCGACTCCAGGAAGATCTGACCATCCGTAATCGAAATTACGTTTGTCGGAATATAAGCCGATACGTCACCAGCCTGGGTTTCAATGATTGGCAAGGCTGTCAATGAACCACCACCCTTCACTTTGTCTTTCAGACTTGGTGGGAGGTCATTCATCGTTTTGGCGATGTCATCATTCTGGTTGATTTTGGCGGCCCGCTCTAACAAACGGCTGTGCAGGTAGAATACATCTCCAGGGTAAGCCTCACGACCTGGTGGGCGACGCAGCAACAGCGACACTTCGCGGTACGCAACAGCCTGTTTCGACAAATCGTCATAAACAACCAGGGCAGGCCGACCTGTATCCCGGAAGAATTCGCCGATAGCAGCCCCCGTAAATGGCGCAAAGAACTGCATGGGTGATGGATCAGATGCATTGGCTGCTACGATTACCGTATAATCCATAGCACCAGCTTTCCGCAGTGTCTGCTCCACCATTTTCACAGTTGAAGCTTTCTGACCGCAGGCTACGTAAATACAAAATACGGGTTGCCCCTTATCGTAAAACTCTTTCTGGTTAATGATCGTATCAATAGCCACAGCGGTTTTACCCGTCTGACGGTCACCGATAATTAATTCGCGCTGGCCACGGCCGATGGGGATCATGGCGTCAATAGCCTTAATACCCGTTTGCAGTGGTTCATTTACCGGCTGGCGGAAAATTACCCCTGGCGCTTTGCGTTCCAGTGGCATCTGGAACAATTCGCCCTGAATAGGGCCCATACCATCAATGGGTAAGCCAAGCGTGTTTACCACACGGCCAAGGATACCATCACCCACGTTTACGTAGGCAATCTGATCGGTACGTTTAACGGTATCGCCTTCTTTGATTTCCGAATAATCGCCGAGCAATACAGCTCCGACATTATCTTCTTCTAGGTTCAGCGCCATGGCCTGAAGCCCATTGTCAAACGACAGCAATTCGCCGGCCTGCACCTTCGAGAGGCCGTAGATACGCGCTACGCCGTCGCCGATTTGCAGCACCGTACCGACTTCTTCGAGTTCAGCCTCGGTTTGGGTTCCGGCCAGTTGCTGGCGCAGAATGGCTGATATCTCGTCGGGTCTTACGGATTCCATATGTGTATAATGAGATTTTAATGTTGATTTTTCGGGCGCAAAGGTACGACTAAAATTTAATAAAAATGCGATGAAACACAGAATCAATAGCTGAATGTTAGACTTTTCCGATATAATAGGCTTAATTAATTAACCATTGGGTAACCAACCTAAACCGTTCATCCAAATTAACGGTACTTTACCCAATCAAAATTGACATCAGCCAAATTTTCAACTACTTTTAATACCTTAATCCGGAATAGAATTAGCATTGGATCAGGAAGTGATTGACTAATTATTTTTTAGGCTAACCAACCCATAACTAAACTTTTATCCTATTCCTTCACGTTTCAGTAGTATCACCTTTTGTTTACATACATCCCGTTTCATTTTCGCATGAAGTTTAATCAATGGATGCTGGCCGGTATTGCGTCGGCCGTTTTTGTCGCCGGTTCCGCGACTGCACAAGTTAAGAAGCCTGCTGTTAAAAAGTCTGTTTCAGCTAAACCAGCTACAACCGCTAAACCCGCAACATCGGGAACCAAAATAGTCTCTACCCAAGATTCAGTTAGCTATAGTATCGGGGTATTTATGGCCCAGAATCTAAAGCAACAAGGCATATCTGATCTCAACAACGCCTTATTGATGCGCGGTCTTGAAGATGCTCTTTCAGGCCAATCAACCCAGCTGACGCAGGCACAGTGTGGCCAGGTAATGAACAATTTCATGCAGAAGCAAATGGCTAGCCGCAATGCCGAAGGCATGAAGGCATCTGCTGAAAACAAGAAAATTGGCAGTGCGTTTCTGGCAGAAAACAAAACGAAGGCTGGTGTAGTGACTACAGCCAGTGGTTTGCAGTATTCTATTGAAAAAGAAGGCACGGGTGCCAAACCAACGGCCACAGATCGTGTTAAGGTACACTATACAGGTCGGTTGATCGACGGAAAAGTATTTGATAGTTCTGTAGAACGTGGCCAACCCGCTGAATTTGGTGTTACAGAAGTGATTAAAGGCTGGACAGAAGCTCTCCAACTGATGCCAGTAGGCTCAAAATGGAAGCTGTACATCCCGTCTGATTTAGCGTATGGCGACCGGGCTGCCGGTGCCGATATTAAACCTGGCTCAACATTAGTGTTCGATGTTGAGTTGCTTGATATAGTAAAGCAGTGAAGTAGGTAAATTAGGTGAAGTAAGTGTAGTGAGTAAATTAAGTGTAGTAAGTGAAAGTGAGTTGACCTGTTCTACTTACTTTACCTATTTCACTTACTTCACCAAGTGACTAATCATAACCTGGGTAATATAGATGAAAAAGTATCTGGTAACCCTATTGCCCGTGCTGATGCTGAGTTTTCAGCCGGATTCGCCCTCGAATGGTGCTACAGGCGACGTTTCGTCGCTGCATACATTGCCGACGTCGTCCACAATTGATGACCTGAAACCTTCTATCTCGCAGGAGAAAGTAGAGACGCTGGTCGCTAAATTGCTGACGACTTATCACTACCGTAAGGTAAAACTCAACGATTCGCTCTCGTCAGTCGTATGGGATAATTACCTTAAAGAAGTGGATGGTAATAAAACGTATCTGCTCGCATCGGATGTAGCGGCTTTTGAGAAGTATCGTTACCAAATTGACGACGCACTCGTTAATGGTGACCTGACGGCTGCTTATGACCTGTACAACGTTTTCCGTAAACGCTTTCAGGAACGCAGCGAATTTATTAAAGATCAGATCAAGAAGCCGTTCACCTTCACTGAAGATGAAAGTTTCAATACCGATCGGGAGAAAGCTGCGTGGCCTAAAACCGTAGAAGAGCAAAATGATCTGTGGCGTAAGATCCTGAAAAATCAGGCGCTGGAGCTTAAGCTGGGTAACCGGAAAGATAGTGCCGTTGCCGCTACCATGACACAGCGCTACGCAAACCTCGATAAGGCTTATGGCCGGATCAAGAGTGCCGATGTGTTTCAGATTTACATGAACTCATTTGCGGAAGCGCTTGACCCGCACACCAATTATTTTTCGCCTACGAATGCAGATCGGTTCAATCAGGAAATGAGCCAGTCGCTGGAGGGTATTGGAGCAATGCTTCAGGAAGATGGTGAATACATTAAAATAACGAGTGTGTTACCCGGTGGACCAGCTTTCAAAAGCAACCTGATAAAGGTAAACGATAAAATTGCGGGAGTTGCCCAGGGCGATAATGGCGCTATGGTAAACACCATGAACTGGCAGGTTGATGAGGTTGTCAAGCTTATCAAAGGACCTAAAGGCACGGTAGTTCGTATTCAGATTGTTTCGCCCAATGCGCTGGCAGGCGCTCCCCCCAAAGAAATTCGGTTAGTGCGGGAGAAAATTAAACTGGAAGAACAACGCGCTAAAAAAGAGGTCATTGAAGTGACCGATAATGGCAAGACCTTTAAAATTGGCGTTATCAATATCCCGATGTTCTATCGCGATTTTGAGGGTGCCCGTAAGCGCGAAGAAGGGTTTAGTAGCACGACGAGTGATGTAAAAAAATTCATTGACTCCCTGAAAGCCGAAAAAGTAGCTGGTATTGTTATTGACCTTCGTGATGATGGGGGTGGCTCACTGACCGAGGCCATCAACCTCACAGGCCTGTTTATTCCGAAAGGACCTGTTGTTCAGGTGCGCGAATCAACTGGCGAAACTGAAGTATATACCGATCCAGATCCATCTGTAACCTACGACGGTCCGCTGGCTGTTCTCGTTAATCGCTTCAGTGCATCGGCATCGGAGATCTTTGCCGCTGCTATTCAGGATTACAAACGTGGCATTATCGTTGGTGGTCAAACCTTTGGGAAAGGAACCGTCCAAACCTTGATCGACCTTAACCAATGGTTACCGAAAGAACCGGAGAAAGTTGGTCAGGTAAAAATGACGATTCAGAAGTTCTATCGCATCAATGGCAGTAGCACACAGCATAAGGGCGTAACGCCGGATGTTCAGTTTCCGTCGGCTTTCTCAGCCGAAGAGTATGGCGAAAGCTCACAGCCAAGTGCCTTGCCCTGGGATCAGATCAATTCGACTCGCTATGAACAGTCTCGTGGGCTCGACGATAAGATTCTGAGTCGTCTGCGGGATCGCTTCGACCAACGGCTTAAGTCAGATCCTGAACTGAAACAACTGGCGCAGGATTTGGCCGACTTCAAGAAAGCTAAGGAGAACACGGTTGTTTCCTTGCAGGAGTCGAAACGGCGAAAAGAGCGTGAGGAAGCCGAACGGAAACGGGCAGCTGCCAATAAAGTATCGCAGGCATCGGCCCCGGTTGACGAAACAGGGACGCCCTCGCCAAACGCGCCTAAGAAGAAAAAAGACCTTTATCTAAACGAAGCAGGTCTCGTGCTGGCAGATTATATTCTGGCCGTGAATAAATAATCCCTGCCTACAGTTGATTGGCATAAAACCCCGTGTAGCAAATTGTTACGCGGGGTTTTCTACTAAATCGTAAATCAAAAATCATTACGTGTGGTATTTCCTTATCAAACAAAGTAGTCTCGAAAGAAGCCAATATCAGGAGTTGCAAAAACGTGCATCGCTAACCGAAGTTGAGCACTTCAACGAACCGTACGAAAACTGGTATGTATTTACCGTTGAGAAGGATAGCTATTCCCTGTTCATGGACTACCTCGACCGGGAAGGAATTGCCTACGAACTAGCGCCTGACCGACCAACACGCGCTGACATGCTGGAGGGGATGAAGTAAGCCGACAAGCGAGAACGTGAGCAACAGTATCCAGACAATAAACCTAGTGGCTCAGCGATTCCGGAACACTGGTAAGCGATAAATCAGCCCGACTAACACGCCGAAAAAACCGCCACGTTGATAGAACAGCGGCAATAGTCAGGCCAGCCAGTAAGCCAATCCAGACCCCAATGGCATCCATCCCAAACGGGAAAGCCAGTACATAGCTTAAGGGCAAAGCCACGATCCAGTAAGAGAACAAGGTGATCAGCGTCGGAATATTTACATCGGATAAACCGCGTAAACTTCCCAAGGCAACAACCTGTACTCCATCGGACAGTTGAAAGACACCCGCTACAATAACTAACGAGGCTGCAATCTTCATGACAGCTGGGTTGTCCCGAATGTAGAGCGTTACCAACCAATCGTTCGCGGTTAGAAATACTAACGCCATTACACCCATAAAACTAATCGAAAGCATAAAGGCCGCTACACCTGCCCGCCATGCACCCTCGCGGCTCCCACGCCCTACCGCAGCACTTACCCGAATGGCAGCCGCCGATGAAATGCCTGTTGCCATCATATATGTAACCGACGCCATATTGATAGCAATCTGGTGAGCCGCCAGGCGGTCTTCGCCAAGCCAGCCAACAATGACGACTGCCAGCGCAAACGTGGCGACCTCGAAGAAAAACGTAAGGCCACCAGGAATACCCAATCGCAGAATTTGCCAGACTTCATCGGTCGTCGGTAATGAACGAAAAGCAGCCGTTAAGTAGATACTGAACCGGGGCGCCCGGTAGATGTACAGCAGCATAGCCCCCGCCATAAATATCCTGGACAACAACGTAGCCGACGCCGACCCCATAAGGCCCAGTTCTGGGAAAGGTCCTATTCCTTTAATAAGTATATAATTAAACAGAGCATTGATCAGCAGGGCAGAAAGCGTAATGGCCATGGCCACACGTGGATAACGCAACCCGTCGCAGAGCTGTCGTGCTGCTACGAACACCATGAGTGGTAGCAGAGAAGCGCTCAGGATAAACATAAAATTGCGTGTCAGTCGAGTTACTTCCGCTGTTTGGCCAAATAAGCCAAAGTTAAACGCTAGTACTACCGATAGTCCGCCCAGTACAATACTAAGTAGTATAGCTACCCGAAGACCCGCCCGAAACAATCGATTGACGCCAGCTGGATCGTTCTGATGATAAGCTTTAGAAACCAGTGCTGCTACTACCGTCAGGCCACCGACGCCAATACTCGACATCAGGAAGGAAAGTGAGTTGGCAAGACCAGCAGCGCCTAAGGGAACAGCGCCTAGCAGCCGGCCAACAAACAGGTTATCGGTAACTCCCATCAGCACCACCCCTAACTGAGCAATAATAATGGGTACGCTCAATCGAATGGTATCGGAAAGTTCGGTGCGGAAGTTCGTTAGCATGGAGCAGGGTGCACGGGCAGGGTGCAAAAATAACATAATCTACCTAACAACTCTCTGTAGCCTACTCCGTGCTCCTTGCCCCTTGCTCCTTTCTTTGTACTTTTGTTTTATATAACACGAATCCGATAAGGACTTGAAAGAATACGGCAGTAGTATCCAAAAGTTGGTTGACAACATGGTCAACATCGAAGATCGGGAAAAACGCACTCGTTATGCGCATATCCTGATCGAATTGATGCGGCAAATTCACCCCAACATGAAAGACGGTCAGGATTACTACAATAAATTGTGGGATGACCTGTACATTATGTCTGGTTTCACACTGGATGTTGATAGCCCATATCCGCCCCCATCCGAAGAAGCACTAGGCAAAAAGCCCCAGCGGGTTCCCTACAACACGCACCATCTGAAATTTAAACATTTTGGCCGCAATGTAGATTTATTGATCGCTAAGGCTGTCTCGCTGGAAGAGCCTGAGGAAAGGCGTGCCTTTGTTTCTTACCTGACACGCCTGATGCGTACGTTTTATCAGGCCTGGAATAAAGAATCCGTTGAAGACGAAACTATTTACCAGAGCCTGATCGAACTCTCGAACGGTAAGCTCTACGATGATATCAAGCTTATTCGGGAAGAAGGTTTGGTTGAAGCTACTCCCCGCGAACGTACAGGCGACCAACCCCAGCGAATCGGAGGTAATGCTTACCGCAACGATCGAAACCGGGATGGTGGATCAGGATCGAACCAGGGACGACCAAACCGCGATGGTGGCCAGCAGCGTAGTAATTTCGGTAATCGGAATAACCGGGATGGTGGACCACGCGATGGCGGATCGGGATCGAATCAGGGAGGGCGGCCAAACCGCGATGGAGGATCGCGTGACGGAGGTCAACGTAATTTCGGCAACCGAAATGGTGGACCAGGCGGGCCAAATCGGAACAACGACCGGAATCGGAACGATCGCGACGGTGGATCAGACGGCCCACGTCGGAGACGATAAATTTTTAATGGTGATCGGGTCGCCGGTGCGATTGTAAATGATGAGCACAGATGTAATCAGCATCATTCATCATCGCACCGGCGACCCGGTCATAATTCATCATTCACAATTCTACGAATGGCATCTTTTCAAATTACAGGTGGGCGCAAGCTCAAAGGCGAACTCATTCCGCAGGGAGCAAAAAACGAAGCGCTGCAAATCCTCTGCGCCGTATTACTCACGAAAGAACCTGTTATCATTCATAATATTCCCGGCATCCGAGATGTCAACCAGCTTATTGATTTGCTGGGAGACCTGGGCGTTTGGGTAACCAAAATTGGTGAAAGTTCGTATCGTTTTCAGGCCAGCGATGTTAATCTGGACTACTTGGAATCCGACACGTATAAACGTAAGGCAGCCGCTCTTCGCGGATCGGTTATGTTACTCGGCCCTATGCTGGCCCGATTCAAAAAAGGGCGTATTCCTCGCCCCGGTGGTGATAAAATTGGTCGTCGGCGGTTAGATACGCACTTTTTAGGCTTCGAGAAACTGGGTGCTCAGTTCAATTATGACGCTAATGACGGGGGCTATTACCAGGTTGACGCCAGCAACTTGCGTGGTACCTATATGCTCCTCGACGAAGCATCAGTAACCGGCACGGCTAATATACTGATGGCGGCTGTGATGGCTGAAGGGATCACAACAATTTACAACGCTGCCTGCGAACCCTATCTTCAGCAGCTGAGTAAAATGCTGAATTCGATGGGTGCGAAAATCACCGGAGTAGGCTCTAACCTGCTCACGATCGAAGGCGTTACGGAATTGAAGGGGACTGAGCATACGATGTTGCCCGACATGATCGAAATTGGCTCGTTCATTGGCTTAGCGGCCATGACTCAGTCGGAGATTACGATTAAAAACTGCCGGATTCCTGAATTGGGTCTCATTCCTGACCAGTTCAAACGGCTGGGTATTCAGATGGAGTTTCGGGGTGATGATATTTATGTTCCGGCTCAGGAGCACTACCAGATCGAGAGTTTTCTGGATGGCGGCATGATGACCGTGGCGGATGCCCCCTGGCCCGGCTTCACCCCCGATTTATTGAGCATTGTTCTCGTAACCGCCATTCAGGCGCAGGGAACCTTACTTATCCACCAGAAAATGTTTGAAAGTCGGCTATTCTTTGTGGATAAACTGATCGACATGGGCGCTCAGATCATTCTCTGCGATCCACACCGCGCTACCGTAGTCGGTCTAAACCGGCAGGTTCCTCTAAAAGGAATCCGCATGTCGTCGCCGGATATTCGGGCAGGGGTTGCGTTGCTCATTGCAGCCATGTCGGCCAAGGGAACCAGCATTATCGACAGTATCGAGCAAATTGACCGGGGTTACCAACACATCGATACGCGGTTGAATGCCATCGGCGCGGAGATTATTCGGTTGTAACCAAAAAGCAATTACTTTTGAGCCCGGTGCACTTTTATGTACCGGGCTTTTTTTCGTTAGAGTATGTCATTACTTAATGTGTTGTTCTGGAATGTTCAAAAGAAATATCTGACTACCCAGATTGCCAATCTCGCACATAGTAAAGCCGTTGATATTCTGATACTAGCTGAGAATCCAGCTAGTTCCGTTCGACTTATTCAGGCACTGAATACACATGGGCCTTATTACTTTCATAATCATCCCTTATCTCAGTGCAAAAAGATTACAATCATTACCAAGTTTCATTACGATTCGATTGTACCAATTGAAGAAGATCATCGACGTACAACCCGACATGTACATCTGCCAACTGGTGAAGATTTTCTACTAACAGGCCTTCATTTAGTTGATAAAGGAAATTTTACGTCAGAAAGCCAGAATGAAGCGGCATCATTAGCCGCGGATCAGCTTCTTAGGGTAGAAAATAGAGCTCGTATTGACCGCCATATCGTACTTGGTGATTTCAACATGAATCCATTCGAGACAGGGATGATTAAGGCCAACGGCTTTCACGGTACTATGTCGAGTGAAGTAGCCAGCCGTGGCTCCCGAACCGTACAAACACGCGAATACCCCTACTTTTATAATCCAACCTGGAGTTTGTTTGGTGATCTGAATAAGGATGTTTCCGGCACGTATTATTACAAACATGCTGAACACATTTGTTACGAATGGAACGTATTTGATCAGGTATTGATACGGCCTAGCCTGGTGACTAATTTTGTAAAAGGTAGTTTAGAGATTATTCAGACTGATGGTGTAACTTCACTGATAACAACACGAAATACACCTGATCAGAATTCTTACTCTGATCATTTGCCATTGTTCTTTACGCTGAAATTTTAAGAAATATGGAAACGCAAAACCTGTGGCCTGAATTTACCATTGATAAAACGAAAAGCCCAAAAGCTATCTTGAAGGAGCAGGCCGGATATTTAATGAAAAAAACCAATAACGTACTTTCAGCGGAGGTAGAAACTGTTCAGGCAGGCAATGAACAAATAATACAACATTTTTATATAGTAGCCCCTGCTATAAACAATTACCGCTATATGCTTTTTTCAGTAAGGCACAAGATTATCGGCTACTACCCGGTCACAGTCGTATCGGGTATTGAGATTTTTAATGAAGAGGATGGCGACAGTTTCACCTTGGGAATTCCTATGGAAGCTAAGAATGAGGAAGAATTTATAAAATCACTTTCTACTGTATTTAACGACCCAGATAACACCCGTATCATTTCCTCCCTCCTATCCCAAAGCCTTGCCGAATAATCACGATCTAACAATGATACTTCCAGAAGGGACCGAAATTCGGTCCCTTCTTTTATTGGGTAGAATCAGCTTATCTCTCTGCCACTAAGCCACATCCACTAAACCTTCTGGCCTAATTCTTGTCTTTAGAGTATAAGCCAGTTACTTTACCGGCGAAACGTATTCCATGAACTCAGTACACACAATGAAAACGCTCCAATCCAATTTATCAATCTGGGCTATTGCCGCCCTCTTGTCCAGTGGTTCGCTAGCGGCCTGTGCCCAGGCAACAACCGGCACAACCGCAGCCACTTCTACTACCAACGATCCGGCTAAAACAACGCTTCTTGTCCCTTTGCAGCAGACGGTTACCCAAATAAAGAAGCTGGTACCAACGGGCGACCCGGACTTTGATTATGCTTTTCAAGCTAAACTTCATGCACAAGGTGCCCAGAATCTACTGAAACAGGAAATCCAGAGCGGGAAAGATACAGCACTAACCAAAATGGCCAAAACGCTGCTGACAACTACCGATTCGGATGTGACTATGCTCGATGGAACGCTCCGTCAGCTCAAGCCAACGCGCCCCGTCCAGGCTTTTTCCCAGCAACAAAGCCGCAATATTGAAGCCATGAGCCTGAAATTGCAGCAAACAGGTTCCAGCGATAAATTGACGGGCAATCTGGATAAGAACTTTTCAACCTTATTGCTCGATCATCGTCAGGATGCAATTGACCTGGCTACAACCTACCTGCAATACGGAAAAAACGCTACGCTGCGGACCTATGCCCAGCAGTTGATTGACAAATCGAAGGTGGAAATGACTCAAATTAAGGCAATGCCTAAATAAACGAGTGGTTATGCGGTGCGTTTAAAAATGGTAGGTATATTCATGCCTACCATTTCTGTTTTTATGGAAGTTGCCGATTCATTTATTCCAACGGCAGGCACTGTTGGTCTTTTACCCATGGTTACGTATTTTTTCCTGATCGTAGCTATGTTTGCCTTTTTAGGCATGTTCATCTTCGCACTGGTTTCGCCAAGAATGACTGGCCCAGCTCAGGAAAGCCCGGTCTATAGCACGATTTCTAGTTTGACTATTATTAGTGTCGCTGTAGCAGGCCTTACCTATTACCTGATTCAGACCTATTACTACAATACACTGTCAGAAATAGCTACTGTGAGCGATCCGAATGATCGACAGACGCTTATTCGGGAGTCGTATAATGCTATTGGACAGTATCGTTACATGGCCTGGTTTATTACTACGCCCTTACTGCTATTTCAATTACTCAACTTACTTCGCATTCAGGTTAGCGCTCACAAACGACAAATAGCGGGTCTACTGATGGCCACGCTATTCATGGTGTTTGCCAGCTATATCGGTCACGAGCAGCTGTCATTCGACAACGAAATTCAGCTTGTACCCAAATTAGTCTGGGGACTTATTGCCCTGATCGACTATGTCTCGATCCTCTTCACACTAAACCGACTCTGGAAAGAATTCGGTGGACAGGCGCATCCAGCTTTCCGACTATCGGCCCAGATAATAGCGGGAGCCTGGGCAATTTATTTCATTGGCTATTTCCTGAGCCTTACCCCTATTGATTTTAACTGGATTCACCTTGCGTTTACGCTTGCCGACGTAGTGAGTTTGATTGGTATAGGAATGATTATTTATTTAGTGAATATGAATCGGTGGACTATCAATTTGTAAGTCCTTCATTCCAACTTCCAAAATCTGGCCTTATGCGTATTATCTACGGGTTTATCCTCTTCTTTTTCTTAACTACTCAGCAACTGGTTCAGGCTCAGAATGGCATTGTCGTCTTTCAGTCCGATTTTGGCCTGAAAGATGGGGCAGTATCGGCGATGAAAGGCGTAGCGCTGGGCGTATCACCAACGCTCAAATTGTTTGATCTCACACACGAGATTCCGGCCTACAACATTTGGGAAGCGGCCTATAGGCTCTACCAAACAGCGCCTTACTATCCAAAAGGAACCGTTTTTGTATCAGTTTGCGATCCGGGCGTGGGTACAGATCGTCACTCGGTTGTACTGCTCACAAAATCCGGACATTACATCGTTACGCCCGACAATGGTACCCTCACGTTAGTAGCCGAGCAACTAGGTATCAGTCAAGTCCGGCAAATTAACGAAGCGATTAATCGGCGAAAAAACTCAAATGAATCCTATACCTTCCACGGACGGGATGTATATGCCTACACCGCAGCCCGACTGGCTTCGCGCACCATTACCTTTGAACAGGTTGGCGCGAAGTTGCCAAATGAAGTGGTTCGATTACCGTACCAGAAAGCAGAATACAAGGGTAGAATTGTAAAGGGGAATATCCCCATACTCGATATTCAGTACGGGAACGTCTGGAGCAATATCCCTAAGGCTATGATTGAGCAACTCGGTGTGAAACCGGGAGCCCCCCTTCATGTTCAGATTTACCAAAACGATAAGCTCCTCTACGACAAATCCGTTCGTTGGGTAAATACGTTTGGCGAGGTTGCCATCGGCGAGGATATGGCGTATATCAATAGCCTGATGAACTTTTCGGTTGCGGTTAATCAGGGCAGTTTTTCGGAGACCTATAAAGTATTTAGTGGGCCAGAATGGACAATAGTTGTGAGTAGTAACTAGTGGAGTCAGTGAAATAGGTGGAGTGAGTCAAGCCAGATTTAACCAGGTTGTTATTGAAGAATCCAGCTTCATATAATGACCTTACTCCACTCAGTCAACTTATTACCAACTCTACTAAACACTTTGCATCGTACTCAATTTCCGGTAGAACCCTTCATCCAGCGTCAGCAATTCATCGTGCCGACCGCGTTCCACAATACGACCCTGATTCACGACCAGAATCTCATCGGCATGTTGAATCGTGCTGAGTCGGTGGGCGATTACGAGAGTTGTACGATTAGCCATTAAGCGGGTTAGTGCTTCCTGAACCAGTTTTTCGGATTCCGTATCGAGAGCCGATGTGGCTTCATCCAGAATCAAAATCGGGGGATTTTTCAGAATAGCTCGGGCAATGCTGATCCGCTGCCGTTGACCGCCCGACAGCTTTCCCCCTCGGTCGCCAATAATGGTCTGATAACCATCCGACTGTGCTATAATAAAGTCATGGGCATTGGCAATGCGGGCTGCTTCCATAACCTGCGCTTCAGTCGCTACGCTGCCAAAGGCGATATTGTTGAAAATCGTATCGTTGAACAGAATACTTTCCTGCGTGACAATACCCATTTGCGAACGTAGTGAAGTCATGGTACAATCGCGCAAATCCACACCATCAATCAGGAGTTGGCCAGAAGTTGGGTCATAAAACCGAGGCACCAGATCGGCGATTGTCGACTTACCACCACCCGACGAGCCCACCAGCGCAATGGTTTTTCCCTTGGGCAGATCAAAGCTGATGCCACGCAAAACGGGGGTATCGGCATTGTAGGCAAAGGATACGTTCTTCACCGAAATCCGGTCACTGAAACTGGCGAGTGTTACCGCGTTCGGCTTATCCTGAATGGCGGGTGGCGTGTCAATCAACTCCAGTACGCGTTCTCCCGAAGCCAGTCCCCGCTGTGATCCGCTAAATGCATTGGAAATGTCTTTTGCCGGACGTGTTACCTGGGAGAAAATAGCGATGTAAGCAATGAATTCAGACGCTGTCAGCTCCGACTGTCCACTTAATACCAGCGATCCACCGTAGAATAAAATACTAGCCACAACCGCTACACCTACCACTTCCGAGAACGGAGATGCCAGTTCCCGCCGGTTGGCCAGCGAGCGAATGGCATCCCGATACCCTTCATTCTCACGACGGAATTTATCCAAAATAAAGCCTTCGGCTACGAATCCTTTCACCACACGCATACCACCGAAGGTTTCATCCAGCAGGCTCACCAGGCCGCTTAATCGTTGTTGCCCCTCCTGCGCGTCGCGTTTCATTCGCCGAACAAGGGTGGCAATAAACACACCCGAAACCGGAATCACCAGGATAGCGAACAAGGTCAGTTTGGCCGAAATACTGAGCAGCGCAATGATATAACCAATCAACAAAAACACCTCCTTGGAGGCTGCCGAGAGTGTATTGGCAATGGAGTTTTCAACTTCCTGTACATCGGTGGTGGTACGGGAAATCAGGTTTCCTTTTCGCTCATTCGAGAAAAAACCGAGGTGTAATTGGAGCGTTTTTGCAAATACGGCTTCACGCAGTTTCGCGACCATCCGGGCTTTAAAAGACTCTAACTGCCTAACGGAAAGGTATTTAAATAAATTATTTAGAAGTACCGACAGAATTATGACGAAGCAAACGAACTGCAGCGCCCCTACTTTACCGTACTCCTGAAATACTTGTGCAAAATAGTATCTAAAAAATTCGGTAGGACCGGTCGTCAACGAAGGAGCTGGCTGGCTTAGAAATTCCTGCATTTGTTTGGCATCGACCTTATCGAACAGGATACTGAGCAGCGGAATGAGCAATGTAAAATTCAACACGCCAAATACGCTGGACAGTAACGACGTCAGTACGAACGGCGTCAGAAATCGTCCTAGTGGTTTGGCAAACGAGAGTAATCGAAGGTACGTTTTCATTATTCTGCAAAGGTAGTCTGAACCGGGATTTTTATGATTAGTCTGACTGACTATGATTTTTATCACTCACCTTTCTAGGTAAACAAAATCAGGGCAATCAAATAAATCATAAAAATCCAGGTTCAGATTTAATACCTAAGACTTGTATGTATGTAGATTTCTTTTGTACGTTTGAGGTATGAACGCACCCAATAACTCCTCTTTACTGAAAGGTAGCCTGTCGGTCATGATTTTGCGGTTGCTCGAAGACCGTGAGAAGATGTACGGCTACGAGATTACGCAGAAAGTGAAAGACCTGACAGCAGGCGAAATGGCTATTACCGAAGGCGCCCTTTACCCCGCGCTGCACAAACTCGAAGCCGAAGGTTTACTCTCCACCGAAACGCAAATTGTGGATGGCCGCGCCCGCAAGTACTACTCACTTACCAAAACCGGCCATACCGAAGCCGCCGGACGCATCGCTGAATTAGCCTCGTTTCTGGAGAATCTAAATCTGGTATTGAAATTGAAACCTAGTATTTAATTATGCTCACTCCCATCCAACTCTCCGCCATAGACAATCACCTGCGAAAGGAAAACTGGTTGCTCAATGAAGACCTGATTACTGAACTCACCGACCATTACATCAACAGCATTGACGAGAAACTAGCGTAGGGGATGGCTTTTGATGTTGCGCTGCGTGAAATTCATCAAAATTTCGGTGGGCGTGCGGGACTACTTGATATGGAAGAGGAGAAAAAAAGAAACCATACCCCAATTATAGCCAGGCAGTTAAGACAATTAATTGGGAGTTATTTTAGACCTCCCCGGTTGAGTTTAACCTTATTACTGCTGGGCACAGCCTATTGGTCTACAACAGAAGGGCTCATCAACGATTGGATGGATTGGGTCAACATTTCTTTGGTGAGTATTTCGAGCTTACCCATAATTGCCTTCTTTATGCGAAATGGCTATTCATACGTAGCTGGAAACAGGCAGTCGATGAAACCGTTTTGGGATGTTTTCTACAGGTATATTCTTGCGATCAATTTATTGAACATACTTAATTTTTTCTGGGGAAGCACCACTATCCGGGCAATTTCAACCTATTCAATACCTTACCAAACAACCATTGTTTTCGTGTATCTATTTGTCTGGACGGTTATTATCGATTTTGTTCTGATTCAGCCTCGTCGCTCCAAGGCTTTAGCCAACTAACCCATGCTCACCCTCGACCAACTTCGCCTACTTCGTCACGATCTACTGGATTTAGCCAACATTACCTATAGTGAGGTTATGGATGAATTACTCGATCATTATGCAAGCCTGACAGAAAAATGGATGGGTGAGAATTATTCTTTTGCCGAAGCCAGTCGAAAAGCCTGGCTTGAGTTAGGAAGCGGGCCGGGCATTCTACACATTCAGGAACGGTATAAAAAACTATTGCTTCATCAGTTACAGATTCAGCACTGGGGCATCGTACGCTGTTATTTTCGCTGGCCCACACTTATAACGACGTTATTAGTAGGTCTGTTGGCCTATTCAACTGCCAAAGCATTATCGCCGGGTATGCTGTCTGCGGTGTTTTTCGTATGTGTATTTGCACCCTATCTGTTATTTATCCCCAGCGAACTACGTCTGTTTTGGCATAAACGAATACGAAAACAAACCCTATTGACTTCCCTTCGTCGCGAAGTCGTTTACCGGCAAGCCCGATACGGCAACTACATTTATTTAGTTGTCATTCAACTACCTATACTCGTGGGGTCATTCTTTTTTGACGGTGCAAACTCCGTAATGAATCACCCTTATCTGTTCGAGTGGCATACCGGTTTATCTGCCGCCCTCGCGTTTGTTGCCATCATGTACACGCTTACTTACGCTGAGCTTTATCATAAACAGTCTGCTCAAGGTTTTGCTAACGCTTAATCTAATTTGCCATTCATAATTCAAGTACCTACCATGCTCACTCCCGCCCAACTTACCGCCATAGACAACCACCTGCGCAAGGAAAACTGGCTGCTCAACAACGACCTAATTGCGGAACTAACTGACCATTACGCAGTAGGCATAGAAGACCGTCTTGATAAGGGAATGGCTTTCGACACAGCCATTCTGGAACTCCATTCAGGATTTGGTGGAAGGAAAGGATTGTTGAAAATGGAGGAGGAATATCAGAGGCAGAAAGCACTACAACTTAGTTTGATGGAGTGGCAACTGATTCGATCATTTATGTATGGTTCGCGCTGGTTTATAGGGTTGGGGGCGTTTATCGTCTTGATTATCCTAAATATTTACCTGGGGCAGCAGGAAACCGTCGAGTCAGCCTTAGGAGCGGGATTTCTATTTGTAACAAGTTCAGTATTCGGCAATCTGTTAAGGAGTATTATCTTTTTCTACCAGAATAGGAATGAGGTCAACGCTGCAAGTTTACAACCAAACTCCACCTTATACATCAGTGCTTATATTCTTAGCTTATCCTTACTACTGGCAAACAAGTACCTGTTTCCAACGTATTCTTTGGGATTATCCAGCAATTCAATCTTACTCTTAAACACATTATTAGAAACACTTTGCCTGATTTACTACATCGCCATTGCAATAGCACTGCGGCAGTTTCTGCTCAACGGTCGCAAAAAACGCATAAAAATATAGCCTAACCATGACGCGATTCATTCAGAAGCCATATCAATCAACCCTGATCACTACCCTACCCTGCATTTTACCCTGGAGTATGGTTTGAATGGCGTCGGGAACCTCAGCTAAACTTAGTTCGTGAACCAGGCTTTCCAGGCCAGCAGGCTTCCAGT
Organism: Spirosoma sp. KCTC 42546; assembly: GCF_006965485.1. NCBI lineage: Bacteria > Pseudomonadati > Bacteroidota > Cytophagia > Cytophagales > Cytophagaceae > Spirosoma > Spirosoma sp. KCTC 42546. The sequence goes on along the minus strand of NZ_CP041360.1, from coordinate 977,678 downwards.
CGGTGGCCAGCAATTCCCAGAGTGAAGGTCGCTGATCGATGGGATGCTCCACCGAATCAATACCTGCAAGCTGAACGCCACGTAGAATAAACGGAAATACGGTAGTAGGTAATTCGCCCCCGTTGACCATACCGCAACAGGTGGCCACGCCACCATAGTTCAGACTTTTGAGTACCGTTGCCAGCACCAAACCACCCACTGTGTCGACTGCTCCGGCAAAGCGTTGTTTAAGCAGTATTTTACCCGTTTGGTCTTCCATATCGGAGCGCGGAATCAGTTCGGTTGCGCCTAATGCGGTTAGAAAATCGTTTGCAGATTCCTTTGAACTCACCGCGCTAACAGCATAGCCTAACTGCGCTAAAATTGCCACGGCTACCGAACCGACGCCACCCGTTGCGCCGGTTACCACAATAGGGCCTTTCTCTGGCGTAATCCCATTTTTGATCAGCGCCTGTACCGATAATCCAGCCGTGAAGCCCGCCGTTCCATACATCATGCTTTCGCGGAGAGTCATTCCATCCGGAAGTTTCACGATCCAGTTGCCCGGAACTCGTATGTACTGCGAAAAGCCTCCACTGGTATTCATGCCCAGGTCAAAACCCGTCACAATCACCTGATCACCAGCTTTCCAGCGCTCATCTGTCGACTCTTCGACAATGCCAGCGGCATCAATACCCGGCGTATGCGGATAATTCCGGGTAACACCCCTGTTCCCCGAAGCCGATAACGCGTCTTTATAATTGAGCGATGAATACCAAATCCGAATCAGGACATCGCCTGCAGGTAATTCGTCGATATGCTTTGTGGTAATCGCCAGGTTAAATTGCTTCGGTTCAGTTTCTGAAACCTGTAGGCATTGAAATTCTGTTGTCATATCGCTAAATAGGGGATAATCCGATTAACTCCTCATACAATTTCCAGTACTCTTTCGCCACACTTGGCCAACTGAAACCGGCGGCTCGTCGGCGTAGGCGATCTTCACGCAATGGGTTTTGGCCAAAGTCGTGTAGCCCATCGTGCACAATTTTAGCCATGCTCTCCGGCTCGAAATTTTCAAAATAATAGGCTTCTTTGCCACCTACTTCGGGCAGGCTCGTTAGCTTCGAGGTAAATACGGGTTTACCGAATGTCATAGCTTCGGCAACGGGTAGTCCAAACCCCTCCGTCAATGATGGGAATAAAAATGCTTCACAATGGGCGTAGAGCCACAATTTAGTGGCTTCATCGACTGCGCCAGTCATCAACAACCGATCGGCCACACCGAGTTTCTCGGCCTGTTCGCGGATGTGTTGCGCATACGAATGGCGGTCGGGACCGGCCAGAACGAGCCGATAATCAGGAAAGGCTTCAAGTAGTGGAAGAAGCGTATGCACGTTCTTCTTTGGATGAATAACGCCGACGAAGAGAAAGAAAGATGATTGAGTGAATTGGGCAATCGGGGAGCCTGCAGGCAAATCGACGGGTGTGTTGTTTGGGTTGACAGCTACGCCCGTATAAACGACCTTCAAAGGCAATGTTTTAGGAACATGCAGATGTTCCTTAACCACCGACGCCGTAAAAGCTGAACCAGCAGTGAGCAACGATGCACGATTGATTTTCCGCTGAAGATGGGCAATTCGTCGGGCTTTTTTAGCTTCTGAATAATCAGCCCGTTCCAGGAAATTCAGGTCATAAATCGTCAGCATTAGTTTTGCCGACTGAGACCGACGTGGTAAATAAACAGAGTCCTGATGTAAACAGTGCCAAACGTCATATTGGCCGGGAATCCAAATCTTACGTCGCCAGGATGCTTCAATATAGGATACCGAATCGCCAAAAACGCCTGATTTTCCTCTTGGTACCAGAAACGTAAGGTTCCAGGGTTCGCCGTCGCGACTGTCAGGGCGCCGGCGAACGAGTTCGTGCCCCAAATGTAAACACACCTGACCTAACCCACTGTTGAGATCACGTAAACGTTCGGCATCGATAAAGAGAGAAGGCATAGCTATGTGTAAAGCACAAAACTACGATTTGCCGGTCAAACGTTCGCCCTGTATATAATGTCTCTCTTTTCCATTAATGGGCAGTTCCTCAAGAAACCCCACTTTTACCAAAGCCCGGATATCATTTCGAGCGGTTTGATTGGATATACCGAGCCGTGTCTCAATTTCCTTAATAGACACCGTACCGCTTGGATTCTGTCGTACCCACTCCACTATCTGCGCCTGACGGGGCGGCAATTTTTCAGTACGCTGTAAGGCTAGTAATTGGCGTTTTTCCTGGTTTTTCTGGTCAATATATTTCTTTAGTTCATCGTACGCCCTGCTAAGCGTTTTTACCTGATAGAGAACAAAGTAAGTTAGATCATTTTCATCGGCTTCAGTATATTGGAAGGCCCTATAATACTGTGCTCTTGACTGCATAATAATTCGGGAAATAGATAAATACTCCGTCAACCAATAGCCCTTACGCAGGAGATACCAATAAAATAAGGCTCGTGCCGTTCGTCCGTTTCCATCGGAAAATGGATGAAAATAGCCAATCAGGAAATGGATAATGCTTGCTTTTACAACCGGATGGATAAAAAAATCGGGCGTCTCATCATTAAAAAAGTGGCATAACTCGCCAACAAATGCTGGCAGAGACTTATGAGTAGGTGGTGCATGAACGACATCCCCATTAATGGCATCAACTACATAAATGTCGTCGTTTTGCCTCAATTGGCCTGATTCGTTGGGTTTCTCTAAAGTATCTTCAGTAATTAACTGATGTAATCTTAGTAGACCTGCTTCAGTCAGAGGCTCCTTTTTTGTTTTAACAATGTGTTGTATGGTTGAGTAATTATTGACGATCATTCGTTCCGAAGTATTTCGTGGTGCACGATTCTTCCGAAGCATTTCTTTAGCGACTAACCTCGATGTAACAGCACCTTCAATCTGGCTCGACGCGATAGACTCTTCCATAATGGAACCAATGAGATAGTGGTGCTTATCCACTTCGCTAGTCGCCGTTTCCTGTTCACCAAGAGCTCCTGCCAAGTGTAAATCGAACTCATGGAGCTGTTGCTCAAGTGAATCTGTCTTTGTAAAATAAAACCCATGGTTGGCCAGCTCAATGTAGCGTCGGTCATGCGAACGATTCTCTTTTACAACGGACCATAAGTCAATAGGTGTAAGCACATCCTTATATTCTGTAGGTACTCTATATTTTACTTCACTCCAATACAAATAATCGTCATTTATTTTTCGAATAATCCCTTTTTTATATAAATCAGCATGTAGGCCCAATAACCCTTTTTCTATAAAGTTCTGAAAATAGACCTCATATGGTTTATTAGCGGGTGGAACCTCTATCTTTCCCATATTATTTCATAATATTTCCCAAATTTTGAAATATTGTGAAATCTAAGCTATTTAATCTTAAAGAGCAATCATCAATACAACTGAGCAATTAAGATCTTCTTTTCAAGCCTATCTTTGCACCATGACTTTACAAAATGATTTGCTGCTCCGCACAGCACGGGGCGAATTGACCGAGCGTGTACCTGTGTGGATGATGCGCCAGGCCGGACGCGTGTTACCCCAATACCGGGCAGTTCGGGAGCAGGCTGGCAGTTTCATAACCCTGGCAAAAACGCCCGAATTAGCAGCTGAAGTGACTATTCAGCCCGTCGATGCGTTCGATGTGGATGCCGCTATTATTTTCTCCGATATTCTGGTAGTACCCGAAGCAATGGGGCTTCCCTATGAAATGATCGAAAGTCGTGGACCGGTTTTCCCAACCACGGTTCGCAACATGGCTGACCTGAGCCGACTGCGCGTAGCCGACGCCGAAAGTGATCTGGGTTATGTACTGGACGCCATTAAGCTCACTAAAAAAGAGCTGAACAACCGGGTACCCCTGATTGGGTTTGCCGGTGCGCCGTTCACCATTTTCTGCTACATGACCGAAGGTAAAGGCTCAAAAACCTTCTCGGTAGCCAAGAAACTACTCTACACCGATCCTGATTTTGCCCATGCACTGCTTCAGCAAATTACGGATAGTACCATTGCCTATTTGCAGGCGCAGATACGCGCCGGAGCCGATCTCATCCAGTTGTTCGATTCGTGGGCCGGTATACTGTCCCCAGAACAATACCGTACATTCTCGCTCCCCTATATCAAACAAATATGCGATCTGATCAGTGATGTACCCGTAACGGTTTTTGCCAAAGGTGCTTTCTTCGCCCGGCACGAAATTGGGCAGTTGAGCTGCGATGTTGTCGGTCTTGACTGGAACATGGACCCGCACGAATCACGACAGTTGATTCCAGACCGGGTCTTGCAGGGCAACCTGGACCCTTGCGTTCTCTACGCTGATTTTTCCCAGATTCGGGCAGAAGTAAAGCAGATGCTCAGTTCATTTGGCCACCAGCATTATATTGCCAATCTTGGCCACGGCATTTATCCCGATACTGACCCCGGCAAAGCAAGGTGCTTTGTGGATGCGGTGAAGGAGTTTTCAATTCTGTGAGGTCAAATCTCTTCCGAATCCCTCATTCCGTGATTCCGTGATGGCAGGTTCTAAAACCTGCCACGTTAGGTTTCTCAAAACCTAACTATTGCTGACAAGTAACTGGCACGAGCAGGTTTTGAGAAACCTACTCGTGCCAGGTTTTAGAACCCGGCACCACAGATAAGGGAGGCAGCACCACCAGTTCGACCATCTTATAAATGCTCTTTCGCTTCTTCTTTTAGCAGTGCCTTATCAATTGGCACTACGCCAACCGATTCACACACTAGCCCCCCGCCGAGATTCGACAAGCCCGCAATAATGCTCGGTGATTGTTTCAGCGCAACGCAGCAGGCAGCGATGCTAATGACAGTATCGCCCGCACCCGATACGTCGGCAATCTTACGAACGTGGGCCGGGAGTTTCAGTGCCTCGCCATTATAGTCAATAAAAGCGCCACGTTCCGAGAGAGTGATAAGCGCACCTTTCAGATTTAGCGTTTCCTTCAATTGCGTAACAACTGCCTGAAACTCATCAGCGTTGTCTACGTCGAATTCAACTTTTAGCCCCTCACGCAACTCCTTCAAATTTGGCTTGAAAAGCGTGGTATTCTTATAAGACAGGAAGTTGCGTTTCTTCGGATCAACCACGGTTGGAACGCCCTGTTCATTGGCAAAGTCGGTGATTTCGGCAATGGCTTCTTTGCTCAGAACACCTTTGTCATAGTCTTCAAAAATAACGACGTGGCAGGTTGGAATCAGCTCTTTTGCCTTTGCAATTAACTGCGCCCGTTCGGCAGACGTGATATATTTGTCGGTTTCAGTATCCACACGTACTACCTGCTGCGAACCGGCAATAATCCGCTCTTTGATCGTTGTAATTCGGTCAGCACTTCGGATCAGACCATCGCAGTTTAGCTCCCGGTCGCAGAGTTCCTGTTGAAGTTGATCACCCGGCCCATCGGTACCGATAATTGAGCAAATAATTGCTTCAGCACCGAGTGCCTGTACATTTAGCAATACGTTACCCGCGCCACCCAAGCGCAACTCCCGCCGATCAACCGTTACGACTGGAACGGGTGCTTCGGGCGAAATCCGCTCAACGCGCCCCCATACATAGGAGTCGAGCATAACATCCCCAATAATCAGAACGCGGAGTTTATCGAACTGATCAAACAGTTCATCGAGGGTCATATCCAGGACCGGATTCATAGGCACAGAAAACGTATTGAGGAGCAAAGAAACGAAAAAAGTACCCTTTTCTGAACGTCGACAGGTTCATTTGATCTAATGGAGGTTAGTTACCAGTTCACCAACCAATGTAAAAGAAGCTCTGGTTTCAGAAATAAAGCGATTATGGGCATGACTAATCCAACAGCCAGCCAGGCAGCAACTTTGGGTACTGGAAGAGCTAACTGAGGCTCAGATCGGGAAGCCATCGGCCGAAAAAAGAGAAGGAAAGGAATTTTAAGATAATAGACCAATGAAATCAACGCATTCAGCAGGCCAAGCACAAACAAGGCCAGTAACCAGGCATTCCCTGTATGTTGATAAGCATCGTAAAGCGCAGAGAATGACAGGAGTTTAGCGGTGAAACCAACCGTTGGCGGTAAACCCGTTAGGGCAAGCATAACTACCGTCAGTGCTACCGACAATAAAGGCTGTTTGGTGCCCAATCCCGCAAAGCTGCTAATTGTTAAATCGCTGCCATTACTGCGAGCCAGCAAATCGACCAGGAAGAAAGCGGCCAGCGAAATAAACAGGTAGGTGCCAACATAGAACAACACGGCTTCAAAGCCAGCCTGATTCATGGCCACAACGCCCACTAGCAAAAAGCCAGCATGGGCAATCGTTGAGTAAGCTAATAGTCGTTTCGCATCGGTTTGACGAAGGGCGGACAGATTACCAATCAAAATACCAGCCAGCGCCAGTATAGCCAATGGCGTTTGTAATGAACTCGCCGTAGCACCACCAAAAGACGATTCCTGCGGCAGGGCCGTTACAATCCGCATCAGAACTAGTACAGCAGCTGCTTTGGGCCCAATCGAAAAGAAGGCCGCCACGGGTACTGGAGCGGCTTCGTACGCATCGGGGGTCCAGACGTGGAAGGGAACACCAGCCAGCTTAAAAAACAATCCGGCTCCCGTTAGCAGAATAGCTACTGTAGCCACAGCTGTATCTTGCCGGGCGAGTTCTGCACCAAACACATCAGCGGTAAGATCAAGCGTGCCGGTCATACCATAGAGTAACGACATACCGTACAGCATGATCGCTGAACTGATCGCCCCAAACAGGAGATACTTAATCCCGCCTTCAGATGCCTTACGATCGGCGGTGAGCGCTGTTAGTAGATAGGAACAGATGGAAACCAGCTCAATGCTCAGGTAAATGCTTAGCATGTTGACTGATAGAGTCATCACAAACAAACCAAGCGTCATAGCCACGAGTAATGAGTACCATTCCAGGGGCAATTTCGGTCGGCTACCCAGTTGCTCCGATGGTGTGAACGCTTCGTACAGCAGGACAACTGCTGCACTCAACGCAATAACAACCTGGCTAAAAATAGCCTGATTATCAACAAACAGCAGATGCATGAATAGGTACCCTCGCGTAGGCGCTAGCACAACCCAAACGCCAGCAACCAAGACGATCCCAACACTTAATCCAGCCAACCATTTACGAACCCTGAGCATCGGCATGACCCGAACGAATACCAGTTCGGCTACCAGCAGCACACAAAAAGACGCCGACAACCACACCTCCGGTCCAAAACCGCCGAGGCTATTGATAATGTCGTGTAATTGATCGGTTAAGGACAAATCAGGGATTCGTGAAGTGAGTGAAGTAGTGGATTAGGGGAAGTGGGTAAAGTAAGTATGGTCACTAAAACCGACTGCACTTACTTCACCCACTCAACGAATCGCCAAAATTAGATCATTCCATCCTGATCGGGTTGGCCTTCGTAGGAATGCAGCTTAACAGGTTTCTGTTTTTTACGCAGGCGAATGTTCAGGAATTCGACCAGGAGTGAGAACGCGATCGCAAAATAGAGATAACCTTTGGGTACGCTACCCACTTCCTGGTCGAAGATGACAACTTCCGACAGGTGGGCTCCCTCAGCTACCAGCATAAAACCAATCATAATCAGGAACGTCAGCCCAAGCATTTGAATCGTGGGGTGGTCATTTACGAATTTACCGACGGGCCCGGCAAAGAACATCATGATTAGGATAGATAAGATTACCGCAATCATCATAATGGCTACGTTCTGCGTTAAGCCAATTGCCGTCAGGATAGAGTCGATCGAGAAAACGATATTGGTGATAGCAATTTGCGTAACCACGCTCGAAACGGTCGTTTTGCTTTTCACACTACCCGTTTCCTCATGGTCGCCCCCTTCCAGTTTGTGGTGAATTTCGGAGGTGGCTTTGTAGAGCAGGAATAATCCCCCACCAAACAAAATCAGGCTCTGCCCTGTAAAGGCTGCTTTAAACCAGCCAGCGTCAATGTGCGTAAACGGTTTGCTGAGTGATATAACTACCGAAATTCCCAGCAAGAGTACGAGTCGAAAGGCCATGGCCAAAGCCAGACCAATATTCCGGGCCTTAGGCTGGTCTTTCCTGGCAAGCTTATTGGCCGCGATGGAAATAAAAATGATATTATCGATACCCAGGACAATTTCCAAAAATGTCAGGGTTAATAAACTGATAATGGATTCAGCAGTAAAGAGGTTGCTCATGGTTGAACCGAAGTGAAGCCCAAAATTACCCCCTTCACCCCGTGTCTGCAACAACTTGTTCAAGAAAGAGTCCTTGCACCTTACAAAAGGTTAGCTGATTAGACGATTGGTTGATGCCAATGATTAGCGTATAGCAACAATAGTACGGCAAAGCGCGTATAGACTAAAGAGCTTTTAAACTTGTTAGCCAGGCTGCTCAATTTGAAAAATTGTAGATGTTTCTGGACATTTAGTAGCTTTGACATTATCTGCTTAACATATTTCCTTCCAGACGAGTTATGAAAGGAAACCTTGTTATCTCTATACAACGCTAAACCGGTTTCCAGCCAACCGGAAAACTTAATTTATTGTGGCGAAACTGATCGTTCGTGTCCTTCTTGGTATCCTTGCGCTCGTTCTGCTGCTGGGGGGATTCGTGGTGCTTGTGGCAACTACACCCTGGGGTCAGCAGTTCGTAACGAAGCAGGTGAACTCCTACCTCGCCAAAAAACTTCAATCGCCCTTTCACATCGGTCGCGTTACATACTCGATTCCCGACTGGATTGAGTTAGAAGATGTTTTCTTTAAAACACCTAAGGGCGATACACTTTTAAATGGTGGCCGCATGCGAGTGGACCTCGATATGTGGGGCTTGCTGAACAACCGAGTTGCCCTGAATCAGATTGAGCTGGAGCATATTCGCCTGAACGTCACCCGAACGTTACCCGACACTGCGTTTAACTTTCAGTATATCCTCGACGCGTTTGATACAGGTACCGCCCCCGAACCCTCCGACACTGTATCGACGCCAATGGCCATTAAGTTGACGGGGATTGCGCTTCGGGATGTTCGGATTAAGTATAAAGATGATGTAACAGGAGCTGATGTAAACGCCTACCTGGATAGCCTTCGGGCCACATTCGACAAGACTGACGTAAACAAATCCCAATACCATTTATCGAACGTAACAGCCAACGGACTGAACGTGTATACGCGCCTGTACGAAGGCTTGCCTACGCCACCAGGTACACCCAGTAAACCCGGCGATACACTTGATCTTGCTCTTGGAAAATGGCAGATCAATCATGCCAAGTGGGACATTCGGGTTGAAACCGCCGATTTCAAAACGCAGGGTAGTGCCGAGCAATTGGCCATGGAGTCGGATTATTTATACTTGGAGGGCGAAAAAATTGGTATCAAATCCCTCAATCTTACCAATGCAGATGTTGCTGCCATTTTAACTAAGCCGACTAAAAAGCCAACCGTTACGGCTCCAACAGCTACGACTTCCGCTTCCCCAGGATGGCAAGCAAAAGTCACCAATGTTCGGTTTGCTAACAACCGCATTCGGTACGATGACGAAACAGCACCTCGGCAGAAACAGGGACTGGATTATGGGCACCTCGATTTACGAAATCTGGGTATCGACGGGCGCTTTCTGGTTTATCAGGATTTAGGCAAGCGTGGCCAACGCATTAGCGGACAGCTCCGCAATGGTCGTTTCCGGGCAACCAGTGGCTTTGTACTTCAGCAACTTGACGGAAATCTGCTCTACACAGATACGACTACTACGCTGACTAAGCTCTATATTCAAACCCCAACCACCCTCCTTCGGGATCAGTTGGTACTCCGTTACGATTCGCTCGCTCAGTTGAGCAACCCGCGTTTTGCCAAGCGAGTGAACGTTCGGGTAAATCTTCGCGACAGTCGCCTATCGGTAGATGACGTGCTTCAACTGGCACCTTCGTTAGCCGATACGCCCCCCTTTGCAGGGAACAAAGGGGGCGTGTTCAAAGCCAACGCTCAGGTCGTGGGTACACTGGCTGCGCTGAATCTGCCGCGTGTTGAACTGACCATGCTCTCCGGCACGAGAGTCCGGGCCAGTGGTAAGCTGACAAATGTAACCGATCCTGACCATTTAGGTGTAGCCATGACGGTGCAGGAAGCAACCACCAGCCTGGCCGATATTAACAAGCTGGCTCCCAAAGGGTCCATTCCCTCATCCATTGCGTTACCACCTTCTATAAAACTGACCGGAAAAATTAATGGTCAGTTGAATGACCTTATTTTAAATACGAAAGTAAATACCGAATGGGGTACAGCAGATTTCGATGGACGATTGGCGGGCTTTGTTTCGGGTAAAAATCAAACCTATAAAGGAACGCTTAAGCTCAATGAGTTCGATGCGGGCAAGTGGCTCAAGCAAACGGGTACCATTGGTAAAATAACCGGCCGGGCCACCGTTGATGGGCGCGGTATCGACGTAAAAACGCTGACAACTAATTTTGATCTAGCCATACAATCAGCCGATTTGAACGGCTATACGTACCAGAATCTGGATGCAAAAGGTCGATTAGCCAATGGGTTACTGAACCTAACCGGTGCCCTTAACGATCCCAATGCGAACCTAACGATTGATACGAAAGTCGGATTGAAAGGCGAATTTCCGAGTGTGGTTGGCGAAACGGTTATTCAGGAATTAAACCTGCAAAAACTAAAACTGTATAAAGACCCGCTCTCACTCAAAGGAAAGATTATCCTCGACATGGCTTCTACCGATCCGGCCAAACCCGTCGGCACCGTTTCGGCGAGTGACGCCGTGTTGAGTCTGAATGGGAAGAGCTATCCCATTGATTCGCTCTACGCCCGATTAGCCGCGAATGGGAACACAAAAAACGTAGTTGCCCGATTGCCAGGTGCTCAGCTCAAACTGAACGGGCAGTTTAATTACGCACAACTCTACGACATCATTGCGGGTGAAATCAGTCAGTATATCGCTTTGCCTTCGTTGGCCTACAAGAGAATTCCGCCACCACACGCCTTTACACTATCGCTAAAAGCGTATCAGAATCCATTATTTCAGGCCTTTGTCCCTGATTTAACCCGTCTGGATACCGTCCGGTTTGACGCTTATCTGGACAATAGTCGCGATACAACCCTATCGGCTACCTTGCGCACAGGTGTTGTTGTGTACGACACTACGACGTTAAAAGGGAGCACATTTGCGCTGAGAGGAGCTAACAATCAATTGAAAGTTGATGGGCAAATTGATGGGGTGTTATATAACGGCATGAACATCCGGCAAACGGATCTAAATGGGGTAGCCGCCAATAACCAGTTCCGATTTGCCATTGTCAATAAAGACTCCATCAATCAGGATCTTCATGGTCTTGCGGGCACATTGAGTGTTGTTGACTCTAGCTACCGCTTCAAATTTGCCCCCAATGGATTGCTTACCAATTACGAACGCTGGCAAACTGATACTGCTGGCTTCGCCCAATATGGTAAAGATGGCGTACTGATCAATAATATACGCATTGCAACAGGTCAGCAATCACTTGAAATAAACAATACAGAACAGTATGGCAACGCACCCATTCGGGTAACGGCCCGATCCATTGAGCTGGCTAATCTGGCACGATTGGCCAATCAGGATACGACTCTGGCCAGCGGACAACTGAACGGTACCATTGTTGTGCGCGATTACATGAGTACGACAAGTAGTCTCGCCTTCATCGGGTCGATCTATGTGGATAGCCTGAAGGTGATGAGTAAGCCTATCGGTAACCTAACCGCCCGCTTTAATAATAGCTCGGATGGCCGAATCAACGTCAACACAGCCCTGTCAGGACCTTACAATGACGCAACCGTAACAGGTTTTTATAACCCAGAGAACGCCAAACAAGCGCTTGATCTGGCTATTAAGTTGAACCGATTAGATGCCCGCACCATTGAAGCCTTCAGCTTTGGTGAACTGCGCCAGGCAAAGGGTCAGCTTGTTGGTGATTTCACGGTAGCGGGCGCGATTGACAATCCCGTCATGGACGGTAGCGTGGCCTTCGACTCGGTGGCGTTTAACATCAAGCAACTGAATGCAACCTACCATATTGATCAGGAGAAACTCGCATTCTCGGGCCAGACGATTACGCTGAATTCATTTAAGTTACGAGATGAAAAGGGCCGTATCCTCACAACTGATGGAACCGTTGTTCTTAAAAACTTACCAGATGTAGCCTATAATCTACGCGTTCGGGCGGATCATTTTCAGGTGTTGAATGCCGCTCGGAAAGACAATGACTATGCCTACGGACAGGCCTCGATTACCTCGGATCTACGGATCAAAGGAACAGGAAGCAGTCCTTCGGTCAATGGTACCATTCGACTTGATGAGGATAGCAAAATATCGATGGTCCTGCCCGACCAGTCATTAAATGCGGATGAGTCTAACAAGATCGTTACGTTTATCAATCACAAGGACTCACTGGTACTGACCAAGTATCTATACAAACCGAAACCAGACAGTTTAAAAACACCCAGACTCGCCTTCGATCAACTCACCAATTCGACGATTTCCCTCGACCTCGAAGCGGATGAGAAATCGGAGTTAACCATCGTCGTGGATGAGCTTAATGGCGATAACCTGCGGGTACGGGGTAATGCACAGCTTAATGTGGGGGTCAATGCCTCTGGTCAGGTGACCGTATTGGGCCGCTACGAAGTGACTGAGGGTTCTTATTCACTGACCTATCAGGTATTGAAACGGCAGTTTGAGATCCAGAAGGGCGGTTATATCAACTTCACGGGCGATCCCCTCAAAGCCGATATCAATATGACCGCCATCTACAAAGTTTCGGTCCCCCCCGGCGATTTAGTCGGTAGCGAGATGACAACCACGGACGCAGCAGGCCTTAAACGCAAACTGCCATTCGAAGTAGCTTTAGGTATAAGCAACAACTTAGCCGCTCCGAAACTAGACTTTGATATTCGTTTGCCAGAAGTCGAAAATAATTCAGATGCATCCAATAGTGAACTGGGTAACAACATTGAAGCGAAGTTAAAAACCTTACGTCAGGATCAGTCACAAATCAACAAACAGGTATTCGCACTCTTGATTCTCAACCGCTTCCTACCCGAAAACACATCGGATTTCTTCTCGGGTTCGGACAATGGCGGGCTGGATACCCAGGCGAAAAATATAGCCCTTGGTAGTGTTAGTAAACTCCTGTCTGATCAGTTAGGGCGGCTGGCATCGAATGTGCTAAAAGGGTTTGATGTAGACTTTAATCTCTTGTCGCAGGCAGGTAGCGCCAATACGGGTGGTACCACCAACGGCAGCCGTACCGACTTGAACGTGGGCCTATCCCGGAGTTTTCTATCTGGCAGGGTCACGGTTTCGGTAGGCAAAAACTTCATTCTGGACAATTCGGCCAGCGCAGCCACACCCAGTCAGAACCAGGTATTCGACAACGTATCTGCTAACTACAACGTTACGCGCGACGGTCGATATGTGCTTAGAGCATACCGGCGCAATGACTATCAGGCAGTACTGGATGGATACATTATTGAAACAGGAGTTGGGTTTATTATTACCGTGGATTATAACACACTGGCAGACATTTTACGCCGGTCGCCCGGTACTCCCTCAGCGAATTGATCCGTTATGAAGAATTTGTTAAAAAGCCATTTTTCTTTGCTTACCTCGTCTTCTGCCTCGCTACAAAAGGGCAGAAAAACGACTCTACTCTTTGCTCCGCGCCCCCTGCCTCTTGCCCTCTGCCTGATCGTCTGCTTACTCAACGCCTGTAACATTGCCAAACACCTGCCTGCTAACGAACGCTTGTACATGGGTACAGACGTAGTTATCCATGCGGATTCAACTATTTCGGCCAGCGATCAGAAATCAATACAAACGCAACTAACAGAATTAGGTCGGCCTCGCCCAGTTAAACAGCTCTTTGGTTACCCCTACAAAGTTGGCTTATACTATCTATTTGGCGAACCCAAAAAGAATGGGTTTCGGGCCTGGTTTCGAAAGAAATTTGGCGAAGAACCCGTATTCGCCAGTGCGAAGGCCCTCACATCTAACATCCCTATTTTCAAGGCTACGTTACAGAATTCTGGCTATTTTGGATCGGATGCAACGGGGAAGCTAAAGGAAGAGGGCTACAAAGCGAGGGGCGTTTATGATGTTGACGTAAAACCCCGCTTTTATATTGACTCCGTAGCATTTCTGGTCGACTCAACTCCCGTCCGTAAGGCACTTCGTGCTTCATTACGACGAACAGTTATCAAGAAAGGTGATCCATACTTATTCGATAATATCAAATTAGAACGGGAACGAATCAGCCAATCCATCAAGCAGCGCGGCTTCTATTACTTCCTGCCCGATTATATAGCCGTACTGGCCGATAATGATTCGGTAGCTCACCGTACGAAACTCATTTTTGCAATCAAACCCGAAATACCCGATGCGGCCAGCATACCGTATTCGATTCGAAATGTGTTTATTTTCCCGAATTACACGCTCTCTACGGCCCGAAACGATACGAATCAACGAAAGGCCTACGAAACAGAAGATCAGTTTCAGGTTGTCGATTCTACACGCCGGTTCAATCCGAAACTATTCCGCGACATTGTAACGGTACTGCCGGGTAAACGCTACAGTAGCCGAATGCAGGATCTTACGCTCTCCCGATTCATCAATGTGGGCGCGTTCAAGTTTGTTCGTAACCGCTTCGAACCCGATCAACAGGGCGACTCCGCCGTGCTGGATGTACGCTACTACCTGACACCCTACCCCGAAAAATCCATGCGGGTCGAATTAGATGGTACCTCTCGCTCCAACAACTTCAATGGTACGCAGGTGGTGGTAAGCTGGCGCAACCGCAACGCCCTTAAACGGGCGGAATTATTGACCATTAATGCGAATGCAGGGATTGAATTTCAAGTGGGTGATGTTGGCGAAGGCGTAACGAATTACCGCTTCGGAACCGACGCGATCTTAAGTTTCCCACGGCTGGTAGCTCCCTTCCGGTTCCGATATGACCAGCGGCAGGCATTGCCCAAAACCAACGCGACGATCGGCTATCAAACCATCCTGCGGGGCGGGTTGTACCGAATCAATTCAGCGCAAACAACATTTGGGTATGCCTGGCGACAGAATCAGCAGGTTGAACACGTCTTTCAGCCATTCAATATCAACTACGTGTATGTGCCGCTGAACCAGGTTACTGACCGGGTCTATGAAATTTTAACAGACACGGCAGTAGCTGATATTGTCAAGCGACAATACACCAATACTGTTTTTAAATCCGATCAGCTTATTCTGAGTAGCCTGTACACGTTTAGTTACAATTCACCAGCCCGGTCGAATTCACCTAACACCTTCCGCTTTACGGGTAATGCTGAAATCGCAGGTAATCTAGCCAGCTTAATTTTCCGCAAACCCTTGGAGACAGATGACCGGAATGGCATTTTTGGCGTGCCGTATGCGCAGTATTTTCGGATTGATGCCGATATGCGGTATTATCGGCGACTGGCACCCAGCATAACCTGGGCTAACCGCCTGTTTGCTGGGGTTGGCTTCACCTATGGCAATTCGCAAGGCAGGTCATTACCATTTACCAAGCAGTATTTTGTTGGGGGTAGCAATAGTATTCGGGCATTCCGTCCGCGCGCCATTGGCCCCGGTTTGTTCACCCGCGATACGATTCGGAATGTGCCTTTGTTTCAGGATGGTGGTGGCGACGTTAAGCTTGAAGCCAACACCGAAATTCGAGCGAAATTCAATAAATTTATTGAGGGCGCTATCTTCGTTGATGCGGGTAACGTCTGGTCGTATTCAGACGTCGATACGTTTGGGCCGGAAGCCAAATTTTCGAGCGACTTCCTGAAACAGATTGCCATTGGTACCGGCGTCGGTATCCGTATCGACCTATCCTATTTCCTGATCCGGCTCGATCTGGCAACCCCCTTACGTAAACCTTACAAGACCGACGGCAGTGAGTGGATTGTGGATAAAATGGCCTTTGGCAGCAAGCAATGGCGAAAAGAGAATCTGGTATTCAATATTGGGGTAGGCTATCCATTTTGAGTTTAAACACAGAGACACGGGGAACACAGAGCTTTTTGCTTTTCTCTGTGTTCCCCGTGTCTCTGTGTTTAAACTCATTTCAGAATAGGCCTCAGCACTTCCCACACGGTATTGGCTACGATTTTATGCCCGGCGGGGGTTGGGTGGATGCCGTCAGGCTGATTTAGTTTAGGAATACCGCCCACGTTTTCGAGCAGGAACGGAATCAGAACAGCTCTGTTTTTATCTGCTAACTCCTTGAATAATCCCCGAAACTCTTTGGTGTAGGACGTCCCCATATTGGGTGGAATCTGCATACCGGCCAGCACGATAGTAGCCTGCGGGCTTTTCAGTCGAACCGTATCTATAATGGCTTGCAGATTTTGCCGGGTAGCAGCCAGCGGAAGTCCCCGAAGGCCATCATTACCGCCCAGTTCCAACACAAATACCGCAACGGGTTGGCGCATCACCCAACTAATCCGGCTTTTTCCACCGGCTGTCGTTTCGCCACTCAGGCCAGCATTGACAACGGTATAGTTCAATCCAGCGGAGTCGATTTTCTGCCCTACCAGGGCTGGAAAAGCCTGCGATGGTTCCACACCGTAGCCTGCCGTCAGGCTATTGCCGTAAAACAGCACGATTTGTTTTTTAGATGCGGTGGCTGATTTAGAATCCGGTTGGGTTGCCGGGGCATTGGTAGTGGATGAATTTGTTTTCGTATCGGATGAGCCACACCCCCAGACCGTTAGGAGCATCAATAGGCCGCTTATCACAGAATAGAACGTTTGGCGATTCTGGCAGAACTTCATTGGTTTTGCATCGGTTAGATAACTTAAACGCAAAGAACGCAAAGTACGCTAAGAATAATTTGCGAACCTTACCTTCCCTTGCGTCTTTGCGTTAAAACGATTTTTCCATGAGTATTCTGCGCGTCGAAAATCTCACCAAAACCTATTCAAGCGGGGGCCGCGACCTAACCGTGCTGCATAGCGTGAACTTCACCCTGGAACCGGGCGATACCTTCTCCATTGTGGGACCATCGGGCAGTGGCAAGACTACCCTGCTGGGATTATGCGCGGGTCTGGACCGGGCTTCGTCGGGCAGTGTCTATCTGAACGATATCCGGCTGGATACACTCAATGAAGACCAGCGTGCGGCCATTCGAAACCAGCATGTTGGGTTTATCTTCCAGAACTTCCAGTTGCTTCCTACCCTTACTGCACTCGAAAACGTGATGGTACCACTGGAGCTTCGGGGCGAAAAAGGAGCCGCTAAAGCTGCACAGGCCCTGCTTGAGCGCGTGGGATTAGGTCAGCGCGGACACCACTACCCTACCCAGCTTTCGGGGGGTGAACAGCAACGTGTTTCGCTGGCGCGGGCTTTTGCTAACCGCCCTAAACTGCTCTTCGCCGATGAACCAACCGGTAACCTCGATGCTGATACCAGCGCAACGGTTGTGGACCTGCTTTTTGAACTCAACCGAGAAGCGGGCACTACCCTCGTTCTCGTAACCCACGATATGGAATTAGCTGCCCGCACCCAGCGCATTATTCGCATTAAGGGTGGTACGGTTATCTCAGACACCAAAGAGCGAAAGGGCGAAAGAGTGAAAGAGTGAAAGAGTGATTACTCTCCATTTCGCTTTTCACTCTTTCGCACATTCACTCTTTCACTCTTTAAGCATGTCCTGGCTCTTCCGAATGGCTTGGCGCGATAGTCGCCGGAGTCGTCAACGCCTACTTCTGTTTATGTCGGCCATTGTGCTCGGCATTGCAGCATTGGTTGCTATCAATTCGTTTGGTGATAACCTCGCTCGTAGCATCGACGATCAGGCTCGCGAGCTTCTGGGAGCCGACCTCACTCTCTCGTGGTCGCGTGCTCCTTCGCCTAAAACACAGCAGTTACTCAAAACAACCGGCCGCGACCGAGCCTATGAGGTTTCGTTTGCCTCACTGGTATCCATCCCTAAAACCGGGGGTGTCCGCCTGGCGCAGGTGAAAGGATTGCAGGGTAATTTTCCGTATTACGGAACCTGGGAGGTACAACCCACGTCCGCTATTCAAACCTTCCGACAAGCCGCCAGCCGCGTTGCCTTAGTTGACGATGGACTTTTGGTACAGCTAGGCGCTCAACCCGGCGACTCTATAAAAGTAGGCAACCTGTCGTTCCTGATTGCGGGACGCGTTACCAAAACACCGGGGCAGGCCGCCATTGCTGCTACGGTAGCGCCCACCGTCTTTGTCCCGAACCAATTTCTGGTTAATACAGGTCTGCTGCAGCGAGGCAGCCGGGTAGCGTACAAATACTACTACCAGTTTACGCCGGGAACGGATGTTGAGAAATTCATAAAAACGATTTCGGCCCGTCTGGATAAGGAAGGCGTTAATTACGATACCGTCGACGGACGCAAAAAACAAACTGGACGCTCTTTTGCCGACCTCACAAAATATCTGAGTCTGGTCGCCTTTGTTGCCTTGTTACTCGGGTGTGTGGGTGTAGCCAGCGCCGTGCAGTTGTATGTGAAAGAAAAGGTAACGTCGGTAGCCATCCTGCGAACGCTCGGCGCCAGTGGGCGGCAGGCATTCCTGATCTATTTACTTCAAACCGCCCTCATGGGTTTGATTGGTGCTACGATTGGTGCTCTGGTCGGGTCTGTGGTCCAATTAGTATTGCCTCGCGTGTTTGGCAATTTCCTCCCGATCACGGTCGAAACAGCCTTATCGGGGTCGGCCATTCTGGGAGGTATTGGCACAGGTCTGCTGATTTCAGTCCTGTTCTCGTTGCTGCCCTTATTAGCCATTCGGAATGTTTCGCCATTACGAACACTGCGTAGCTCTTACGAAGATGATCTAAGTGGTCGGGACCCATTGCGATGGCTGGTTTATTTACTTGTTCTCGGTTTCATTGTTGGGTTTGCCTATTTACAAACGCGAAATCTAATGCTGGCCATTGGCTTTACAGCCGGGCTGACTGTAGCCTTTGGTATTCTGACGGCCCTTGGTTTAGCGCTAATCTGGCTGGTGCGCCGGTTCTTCCCAACGTCGTGGAGTTACGTATGGCGGCAGAGTTTAGCGAACCTCTATCGGCCTAATAATCAAACGTTGATCCTGGTAACGTCTATAGGTCTGGGGGCATTTCTGATTGCAACCCTCTATCTCACTCAGGGCTTACTATTGGGTCGGGTTGAGTTGTCGGGGAGTGGCAAGCAGCCCAATATGGTCTTGTTCGATATTCAGAATGAGCAAATTAAGGGCGTACGTGCGTTAGTGACCGGGCAAAAACTACCTATTTTACAGGAAGCACCCATTGTAACAATGCGCCTGTCAGACATCAATGGAAAAACCGGCGAGGTTATTCGGAAAGATACCGCTCAAAAAACGCCGAAGTGGGCATTTACCCGTGAATACCGGGTTACCTACCGTGATTCACTAATTTCCTCGGAGAAGCTGACATCCGGAAAAGCGCCATATCAGGCCGATGGCAACGTTTACGTATCCATGGAAAAAGACTTCTTTGATCGGATGCACCTCAAACTCGGCGACACGCTCAACTTTAATGTCCAGGGTGCCCCTATTCAAACCATTGTGGGCGGCACGCGCGAGGTGGAATGGAACCGGGTTCAGACCAATTTTCTGGTCGTTTTTCCATCGGGGGTGTTGGAACAGGCTCCGCAGTTCCATGTGCTGATGACGCGGGTACCGGATAACAAAACCTCGGCTGTACTGCAGCGGGGTCTGGTCAGTCGGTTTCCAAACGTATCGGCAATCGACCTTGGCTTGATCCTGAAAACGGTTGATGAAATCCTGGCGCAAATTTCGTTTGTGATCCAGTTTATGGCCCTATTCAGTATCCTGACGGGCCTGTTAGTACTGGCCAGTTCGGTTGTTATCAGTAAATACCAGCGCCTGCGCGAAAGCGTTCTACTCCGAACATTGGGGGCCAGCCGGGAGCAGATTTTGAGCATTACCGTTGTCGAATATGGCTTGCTGGGTCTATTATCAGCCTTGTCGGGTATTTTACTGTCAATTGTTGGCACTTGGACATTAGCCCAATTTGTGTTCGAAGTTCCCTATCGACCAGACGCCATCCCCTTGCTCGTTGTTCTACTTGTGGTTACCGCATTGACCGTTCTAATTGGCGTATTCAACAGTCGTGAAGTGCTGACAAGACCGCCATTAGACGTATTGCGGGCAGAAGGATAATTGCTGGTTCATTTCCATTGCGTGATGTCAATCACGTTGGAACAGAAATCGTATTCTTCGGGTTGGTTGGAGCCGATGAGCAGCAGTTGGGGAGATTGATTAGAGGGACTGATCAGTTGTTGTATTTGCTCCTGATACCAGTCCGTTCCTTGTCGGTCGAGATTGGATGTAGGTTCATCGAGGATGACAATGGGAGAATCAGAAAAAAACGCCAGACCGAGTTTAACCCGCTGCTTCATTCCCGACGAAAAGTACTTGATTTCTTTGTGCCGGGCGTGGGTCAATAGAAGCTGATCGGCAATCAGGCTAGCCGTTAACCCCGCTTTAAATGGCTTAAAAGTTTGGTGAAACGTGAGCAATTCGTTTAACGTTAACTCCTCAACCAGTTCCAGGTACGGAGCGGCTATACTGATCTGACGGAACCAGTTATCGGGGTCAACAGTAACGCCCTGTTGTTGATAGGTTAATTTGCCTTCTGTAATAGGTAAACTCCCAGCCAGTAGTTGCAGGAGCGTAGACTTGCCGCTCCCATTCGGCCCTACGAACGTATAACTCGTTCCGGCGGTGAGCGTCAGGTTAACGCGCCGAAAAATCCACTCCTTCCGATATTTCTTGCCTAACTGCTCAGCAACTATGTTCATAAATGGATAACTATTAATGGCTAATGCACAATGGCCAATGAATAATGTTACACGAGGTAGGCATTGTTCATTAGCCATTATGCATTATCCATTAACCTTCATCACCTTTATTCCCGCTCTCCGTGAGAAGTCGGACCTTTCATAATACCACGCTCCGACGAGCGAATGAAATTGACAATTTCGTCCCGTTCATCGGACGGTGGTAATTCCAGTTCAATTTGTGTTAGGGCATCGGCATTGTTCAAACCGCGCATGTAGATATAGCGGTAGATCTCCTGAATCTGATTGATCTTATCGTTATCGTATCCCCGCCGACGTAATCCAATCGAGTTAATACCCGTATAGGAAAGAGGTTCGCGGGCGGCTTTTGTAAAGGGGGGCACATCTTTACGCACTAATGAACCACCGGAAATCATGACATGAGCACCGATACGCGTGAACTGAAGCACCGAACTTGATCCACCAATAATAGCCCAGTTACCCATGTGAACGTGACCAGCCATTTGCACATTGTTGGTAATGATGCAATGATTACCGATTCGGCAATCGTGGGCCACGTGGGCGTAGGCCATAATCAGGCAGTTCGACCCGATTTCGGTTTTCCAATGTTCTTCCGTACCTCGGCTGATGGTCGCATATTCACGAATCGTCGTATTATCGCCGATATACGTCCGGGTATATTCGTTATTGAATTTTAAATCCTGCGGAGTCGATGAAATAACGGCACCCGGATAAATCTTACAGTTTCGGCCAATGCGGGCACCCTCATTAATAACCGCATGCGAACCAATCCATGACCCTTCGGCAATCTCAACGTCTTTGTGAATAATGGCAAACGGTTCGATCACCACATTCTGCGCAATTTTCGCTTCAGGGTG
This sequence comes from Spirosoma sp. KCTC 42546, assembly GCF_006965485.1. Lineage (NCBI taxonomy): Bacteria > Pseudomonadati > Bacteroidota > Cytophagia > Cytophagales > Cytophagaceae > Spirosoma > Spirosoma sp. KCTC 42546. The sequence goes on along the minus strand of NZ_CP041360.1, from coordinate 955,918 downwards.
AATATAGGCTAATGGTTGAATCATTATAATTTCGTCATTGATGGTCATTAGTAGTCATTAATAGTCATTTATTGCTACGATGAATGGCAACTGAATGACAGAAATGCCCATTAGTGACTATTTCTTTTTAACCAGACTGGCAATCATATCAGCTTCGCATACCAGTTGGTTCGCAACGTAGCCGCGGCCCTGCATTTTAACGATACCGCGCTTCATAGGGGAGGTAAACTCACATCTAAATATTACGGTATCGCCAGGCAAAACGTTGCGCCGGAATCGGCAATTCTCAATGCCTACCAAAAATGGCCAATAGTTTTCAGGGTCGGGCACGGTGCTAAGTACCAGAATTCCACCCGTTTGTGCCATAGCTTCAAGCTGCATGACACCTGGCATAACCGGATTGCCAGGGAAATGCCCCGGAAAAAACGGCTCATTCATGGTCACATTCTTGATACCCACCACGCTATTTTCGTCCAGGGCAATGATTTTATCAATCATTTGAAACGGATAGCGGTGAGGCAGTAACTGCGAGATCCGATTTATATCCAGTACCGGTGGTTGCATCGGGTCGTACTGCGGCACCTGATTGGCCGCATTTTTTTGAATGAGTTTCTTAATCTTTTTGGCAAAGGCTACGTTAGCCGCGTGCCCAGGCCGGGCAGCCAGGATTTGCGCCTTGATAGGCCGACCAATCAACGCCAGATCACCTACTACGTCAAGCAGTTTATGGCGGGCCATCTCATTTGGGTAATGCAGCTTGATATTGTTCAGAATACCCTCCTGTTTGTTCACACTCACCTTGGGCTTGTGAAGCAAATCGGCCAGATAATCCAGCTCTCCATCCTGCACATCGCGATCTACAATAACGATAGCATTGGTAAGGTCTCCCCCTTTAATGAGGTTCTGCTTATACAGCGCTTCCAGCTCATGCAGAAATACGAACGTCCGACAGTTAGCGATCTGTTCAGGAAACTGACTAATGTCGTTCAGATATGCGTGTTGACTACTAATAACCCGCGAGTTGTAATCAACCATCACCGTTATCCGGTAATCGTTCAAGGGCAACGCAGCCAGTTCGATATCTTTTTCAGGAAGGCGATAGTGAACGTATTCGCTCACCTCGAAGTAATTCCGGGTGGCATTCTGTTCCTCAATACCGGCATCGCGCAGGGCATCGATAAACTGAATAGATGAACCATCCATAATTGGAGGCTCAGGGCCATCTAACTGAATCAGGACGTTGTCTAACTGCAAACCAACCAGTGCGGCCAGTGTGTGTTCAACCGTATGAATCCGGGCACCACTTTGCTCAATGGTTGTTCCCCGGGAGAGATCCACAACGTTGTCTACATCGGCATCCACAATGGGTTGCCCCGGCAGGTCGACTCGCTGGAATTTATATCCGTGATTCGTTGGCGCTGGCAAAAACGTCATCGTTGCCTGAACGCCCGTATGGAGACCTACCCCCGATACCGAAATGGCTTTCTGAATGGTCTGTTGTTTGGTATTCATTCGTTTTCACCGGATCGCCGGCGCGATTTACAGTTTTCAGTTTTCAGTTTACGGTTGGCTAACGCGGGAAGAACTGGCGCGTCAGCCAACCGTAAACCGTAAATCGTAAACCGTAAACTATTTTTCGTTTTTCTTCTCCAACTTTGTTATCCGTTGATCCAGCTCTGGTAAACGCCGAAACACAGCCAATGACCGCATACTTTCTTTCAAACCAAAAGCGGGCGAACTATTAATGGCTGTACCCTCCTCGTCAATACTTTTCCCTACTCCCGACTGCGCGCCAACTTTTGTACCATTGGCAATGCTGAGGTGACCGGCAAATCCAACCTGACCGGCAATAACACAATTATCACCCAGTTTGGTAGAGCCTGATATGCCCGTTTGAGCAGCAATAACGGTGTTTTTACCAATCTCAACATTATGACCAATCTGGATCAGATTATCCAGTTTAGCTCCTCGCCGGATAATCGTTGAACCCATAGTGGCACAATCCACTGTAGTTCCAGAGCCAATGTTTACATAATCTTCCAGAATAACATTACCCAACTGCGGAATTGTTTTGTAGGTACCGTCTGACTGTGGAGCAAACCCAAACCCTTCGCTACCGATCACCGCATTAGGGTGGATAACACAGTATTGGCCGATAATACAGTTATCCAGAATCCGCACGCCCGGATGAATAATGGTATTATCACCAATACGAACATTGTTGCCAATGTAAGCGTGAGGGTATATTTTTACACTCTCTCCAATCTGGCAGTTACGGCCAATATAGGAAAACGCACCCCGATAAATCTGCTCACCCACCTGACTACCGTCGCCGATATACGATGGTTGTTCAATACCAACTCGGGCAAAAATTAATTGCTTATGGTATTCTTCCAGCAGTTGCGTAAAAGCGGAGTAGGAATTTTCTACAAATATCAATGCAGGCGAAACCGGCTTTTTAGGTTCAAACGACCGATCAACAATCACAGCTGATACCTGAGTGGTGTACAGATGTGATTCATATTTGAGGTTAGACAGAAACGATATATCGCCTGGCTTTCCCTCTTCAATTTTAGCTAATCCGGTGATTGTCAGCGCATCGTTTCCGGCAACTTCGCCCCCAAGCAGTGTAGCGATCTGCTTAACTGTAAACTTCATATATTTTATGACTGCCGTCGCAAAACACCCATTATTAGCGGGAAATAAGGCCGCTAAGGTAGCTAACAAATTGCACTTTTCCGCAATTTGTTCTGCAAGTGAAGTAGGTAGAGTGAATGGAGTTGGAGAAATAAGTGGAGTTGGTTGAGTGAGTCAACCCCAGAATATGTACGCTACTCCCTTAATATACTCCACCCATTTCACTTACTTCACTCACTCCACCTACTTTACTCCTTTACTAAAAACCAAATTCCTTGCCCAGCAAACGTAATATCGACGAACAATATTGGTGAGTACCTGGATATTTGACAGATCCGATGCATCGGCAATGTCAATCACTTTCCCTGATTTTAATTTAATAGCAATACGATCGCCTGAGGGGAGGTAAGCCGCATTTGTTGCCTGGCCTTCCACCAGAAAATACGAAAGCCAGTCATCGGGCATTCCTGTCTGTCGCAATTGACTTTCGAGCTGGGTTAACAACTCACCCGCGAACGGCTCCGTCGACAGCATGATTTTAAATAACTTCCGATCAAGTAACATCTGGCAAAGCATGGACAACACCGGGTCCGAGTGCGAAGCGCCCTCCTTAATACAGGTCCAAATGTCGAAATCATCTAATTTGGTGAAGGCATCAAGATAAATATGGTTTGTCTGAAAATCAGTTAGTGATATACTCTCGCATAGAAACATCCGGAACGCATCGGAAGCAAAGACTGGCTCGCCACTCGCCTGACGGCTTAGAAAGCGTGCCCGTCGCAAAATCTGAATCAGCATCGACTCGCAGCAAATTGAGGTCTTGTGCAAATAAACCTGCCAGTACATCAGTCGTCTGGCGTTCAGGAAATTTTCGACACTCAGAATGCCTTTAGCCTCCACAACTAACTGATCGTCGACCAAATCCAGCATTTTAATAATACGCTCGGCTCCAATGGCCCCTTCAGCTACCCCCGTATAGTACCCGTCGCGGTTGAGGTAATCCATCCGATCCATATCTAACTGGCTCGAAATGAGCTGATGGAAAAACGGCCTTTTGTACGTTCCCTCAAACATTTGGATAGCCAGCGACAATGCTCCTCCAAATTGCCGATTAAGGTCATGCATGAGCATCAGCGATATCTGTTCGTGTGGCACGTTATCCAGTAAACAGCATTCCAATACATGCGAAAATGGCCCATGCCCAACGTCATGCAACAGAATAGCAATCTGTGCCGCTTCGCATTCCTCGCTGGTAATTGCATGACCTTTGCTTTGGAGGGTACTCATTGCCTGCCCCATCAGGTGCATAGCACCCAGCGCATGGTGAAAGCGTGTATGCAGCGCCCCTGGATAAACGTATTCCGACAAACCCAGTTGCTTAATCCGACGGAGTCGCTGAAAGTAGGGATGCTCGACTAAATCGAAGAGCAACTCAGTTGGTATGGTAATAAACCCATAAACAGGGTCATTCAGGATCTTCTTCTTGTTCGGCGTTGCCATCAAGCAAAGATAGTTCAGATAGGATTACAGCCGGATTATGGGTATGAATTGATGAGATAATAGACCAAAAATCCGGTCAATTCTGCCATTCTGTCAAAAAAATCCGTAAATTTGCATCGCTGAATCTGAGCAATCAATCAGCAACGGGCTTGTAACTCAGTTGGTTAGAGTGCCTGACTCATAATCAGTAAGTCGTAGGTTCGAGCCCTACCTGGCCCACATTGATAATCAGCCGCTTAGCAGAAATGGTAAGCGGCTTTTTCAATTAATAGTACTACATTTTGAGAGTTAGCTGCCACTTCTTAGTCCAACCCTACAACTAGTAATCGACCAGGAAAAGTGTCAAACGAGTAGTAGAACAACCTAAAAACTGGAAGGTTCGAATAACCCGACAATCCTGCTCCTGCACGTTTTATCATCATTCTGGATAAATATCCCAATATCGGCACACAACTTGGCTTGGCCCATAATTGCCTTAGTGTGTACCGCACAAAGCCAGCTCAAGGCCTTTAAAGCCATAAAAGAGTTATTCGGACTTCATCGCTCCTCGATCCTCAGCTACTATTTTCGCTAGTTTTACCCTATGCAAGCCAGCGAATCGTTTTTTAATCTCTATAAACAAAACCACAAGCTCTCTATCCGGCTTATCTCGCCTACATTCGGCCATCTTCCTCCCGAAATCGCGGATCAATACGGCCTTACCCAACGAAAACCATACTACTTTTTCCTTTTTATGCGGGAAGGCCGCACTCAGCATGGCGTTGATCTCCAGCAATTCGATATAAATAACAACGAGCTCTTATTCATCCTGCCTCACCAAATCCACCGACTCCCGGTAACCAATAAAGGCACCGATTATTTCAAGCTGGGTTTTGATGAAAATTGTCTTGCTCTATTGCCCAAACAGTATCCCTTCCTCATTAATCCATTCAACAATCAAAAAATACAATTCACGTCATCGGCTGCTGCCCGGCTCAACTCTATCTTTGACATACTGCTCGACTTATTAAGCGCGGTGGATACCGATCCTGAGCTTATTCTGGCCCACCTCAATAGCCTGTTGACCGAAATCAATACCGCTTATTTTTCCACGGCCAAAAGTCCAGCAGACGACAAACTTTCCCAGTACATTCGTTTCAAACTGTTTGTAGAAAACAACCTCACCGATCATACCACCGTCCATGAAATTGCAAAAAAACTCGCCCTCAACACCAACAGTTTATACTCCATAGTTAAACACTACTCCGGCCTTTCTCCTAAAGAATTCATCACCAACCGGCTCATACTGGAAGCAAAACGTCGTCTCTACTATGCTGAAAGCTCTATCAAGGAGCTAGCCTACGACCTGGGTTTCAACGATCCTGACTACTTCTCACGTTTGTTTAAAAAAGTAACTGGCCAAACAATTGCCACCTTCATTCAGGATTTGTCCGGGAACTAATACGATTTATCCGGCTCCTTTTCTGCGGTTCCCCAGACCTTTGCTCTCCTACTGAATACACAAATGATGAACAGAAAACTAGGAACAAATGGGCCCCTGGTATCGGCAATTGGTTTAGGCTGTATGGGCATGTCGGGTGCCTACGGACAATCCGACGATACAGAATCCATCGCCACTATTGAACGAGCTCTTGAACTCGGACACAACTTTTTAGATACTGCCGATTACTACCGTACAGGCCACAATGAAGAGCTAATTGCTCAGGCTATCAAAGGCAAACGTAATCAAGCCTTCCTCTCGGTAAAAACCGGTCAGTTGGTTACTGCCGGGCCTAACAAATCCATGGGTCCAGGTTCGGTAACTGGCCGTCCTGATTACCTTCGCAACGCTGTTTTTTACAGTCTCCAACGCCTTAAAACGGATTACATTGATCTATATACCCCTGCACGGGTAGATGCCAATGTGCCTATTGAAGACACGGTTGGTGCCCTGGATGATCTGGTAGAAAAAGGTGTGATTCGTTACATTGGTCTCTCTGAAGCATCCGCAGCTTCTATCCGCAAGGCGGCTGGTGTGCATCCTATCACTGCACTACAGATAGAGTACTCACTCTGGACTCGCGATATCGAAGCGGAAGTCCTTCCCACCATTCGCGAATTGGGTATCGGTCTGGTGGCCTATGCCCCGCTAAGCCGGGGTTTTCTAAGCGGAGAAATCAGAACGCCCGACGATCTCAAAGACAGCCGTATACACATGCCACGCTACCAGGGTGAGAACTTTTACAAAAATCTTGAGCTGGTCGAAAAGGTCAGAACGCTGGCCGCCGAAAAAGGGTGTACGCCAGCCCAGTTAGCAATTGCGTGGGTGCTGGCCCAGGGCGACGATCTAATTACCATCCCCGGCTCCAAACGCATCAATCACCTAGAAGAAAACATGGCATCCGAAAACGTGCAACTCACCGGGGAAGACTTACAAACCATTGAAGCAATCCTGCCCGCCGGAGTCGTGTCAGGGACACGCTATCCAGAAAGGTTCTTAACTACCTTAAACCAGTGAATGTCCCTTCATTAGTGAAGGGGATAGCTAACAACTAGCCACGTTCGCCAGTTAAGAGGATGTTCGGACGAAGGCTACTTTGTTTCCCGACTCAAACGTCAATGAAAACAGATCATTCCCTAAAGCGCTTTTTAGACGCTCAGGATACCAACTATTCCAGAGCCTTAGCCGAAATCAGGAACGGGCGAAAGCAGACCCACTGGATGTGGTATATTTTCCCCCAGATTGCCGGATTAGGCGTTAGTGAAACCGCCCGATTCTACGCCATTAACGACATTCAGGAAGCCCGCGACTACTTAGAGCATCCAATACTAGGAAACCGTTTGGTTGAAATAGCCAACGCAATGCTTCAGATTGAGGGAAAATCGGCCAATCAAATTCTGGGCAATCCAGACGATTTGAAATTACACTCCAGTATGACCCTTTTTAGCCTCCTGGATCAGACAGATCCTGTTTTTCAAGCGGTCTTAGGTAAGTATTTTAACGGCATACCGGATCAACGAACCCTGGCAATTGTCAAAAACAGCTCCTCAACCAGTTAGTTAACAACAAAAAACCATTTCTATTTACAGACTCGTATATTCGTTCTATAACTGGAAAAGTATAGGACTTCCGTAAATCGAGTTGATTTGGTAAGGCCTAGCGGTTCAAGTCCTTCACCCTTGTCTTATGACTTTTAACTCCGGCTCCATGAGTTTAGCTAATCCAGAGAATATACCTGATTCGGAGGAAGACGTCGACGATCCGTACATACATACCGTTTCTACGGAGGAGTTTGTAGAAACGGTGGAACGGGCTAGTCAGGAGGAAAGCGAGTAAGCGTTGGACACGAACGAAGACTATCTTTTAACCACCTTTATTTAGCTGATAGCGTACGTTTACGGTCCTAACGTGTTTGATTGGCTTTTCGCTCCGATACGGGATGTCTGTCGTGATGTCAAATTCTCACAAAAAAATGCTGAATTGTGCAATCACCATTTTTTTGTGAGAATTAAATAATCTTCAACCGTTCTTCTTCCAGATCGATTTGATATAACTGTTGACGGATAATATCTTCGTCAATCTTCGGATCTTTATTGAGCTCGGTTAGGTATTGGCGTTGGCTTTCCAGCACTTCCACAAAAATTAGTTTTGTCTTTTCGGTCATCCAGCTATCGTCGGTGGCTTTGGCCCGCTCTTCCCATTGCTTGATGAATTTCTCCATGCCAGCGTAGCCCGTCAGCTCGCTTTCATAGTTGTTTTTCAGAAACTGGTAGACGTGTTGTTTCAAGCCCTGCTTCATTTTTTGCCTGGTCAATTCTTCGGACTCCTCTTCGATTATGCCCTCAAACAACTTCGACCTTGCTATTAAATAAGGGAGCGTAAGTCCCTGTACCAGCAGAGTAAGCAGGATCACAACAAACGTAATAAACAGAATGAGGTTCCTCTGTGGAAAATCTACACCATTCTCTAAGGTAATCGGTATCGCTAAAGCCGCAGCCAGCGACACCACACCCCGCATACCTGTCCAACCCAGCAGCAGGGGCATCAGCCAACGCCGTCTATTGGATCGGGCACGAGGAATTACGCCAGGGCGAAAGATAAACGTAGCCAGTAAGGCCGCATACGAACTGATGATTCGGGCAGCAATTAACACCCCTGTTGCCAATACCCCATAGCCAATGGCGGTTCCCAGCGGAATACCTTTAGCGCGCAGCCCTTCCACAATTTCGGGAAGCTCCAGACCAATGATCAGAAAGACAATACCATTTAAGATGAACACAAAACTTTCCCAAACACTAAAGCTCTGAATACGGCTGGCACTGTTTAGAAAAACCAGCCGCCTGGTCGACATAAACAAGCCACCACTCACTACCGCCAGCACGCCCGAGCAATGAAGCTGCTCGGCTACCCAATACATAAAATAGGGCTCAATGAGCGTCAGGGCTATCGCTGATTGGGCCTCAAGAGGCAGGCGTTTATGCGCCTGAACAAAAATCCAGGCCAGCAGCAAGCCAATACCCGCCCCCCCCAGCACCATCCAGACAAAACTCAGAGCCGCCTGCTGCCAGATGAACTGACCGGTACCCACAGCGATCAGGGCGAACCGGAAAATGATTAGCGAGGATGCATCGTTGAGCAGGCTTTCTCCTTCCAGAATAGCCGACGTAGCTTTGGGGATTTTGACAAATTTGGTGATGGCTCCTGTACTTACCGCATCGGGCGGGGAGATGATTCCTCCCAATAAAAAACCTAGCGCAATGGTAAAGCCTGGAATGAACTGGGTAGCCACTACCGCGACCGACAAGGCGGTAAAAAACACGACCAGAAAGGCAAAACTACCAATGATACGCCACCATTTTTTCATCTCCTTGAAGGAGATCGTCCAGGAAGCCTCAAACAAGAGTGGGGGCAGGAAAATAAAAAAGATAAGATCGGGATTGATTCGTACCTGTGGCAGTCCCGGAATAAAACTAACGAGCAACCCAGCCACAACCAGCAGAATCGGATACGCAATTTTTAGTTTGTTGGCCCACATATTCAGCAGCACGATGGCGGCTATCATGGCGAGCAGAAAAGGCAAAAGGGTGTGCATGTCTTATTCGTTAGCCGTCAGCGCCAATAATTCCTGAAGATAACCGCCCCAGATGGTCGGGTTGGAATGGGTGCCATGTCCGGTTGTTTTGTCCGATATAGGAAGCAGAATGTAGCGACCCCGTTTCACGCTTCCGATGTGCTTTTCCATGAGCTGGAGTTCAGGCGGATTGACCTGGTCATCGGCGGAGTTAATGGCAAATACGGGCGCTTTTATTTTTGACAGATAAGGAGCGGGGTTATAATCTCGGGAGGCATCAAACTGATAAATGAAATCATTCGCATCCAGGGTAGTAAAATACCGTTGTTCCAGAACCGCCAGTGAAGAATCGGCCTTTGATTTGGTAGGTGACCCTTTTTGCATTTGAAGCGGACTGCTCGTCATAACAATCAGGGACGATATGGCACCCGTTAAGCCTACCTTCGGCTGTGCCATATACTCCCCCTGTTTCCAGTCCGGGTCCAGTTTGATCAGATCGATGGCCATTTTGCGGATCATCCGATTTCGGCCCGCAATTTCTACGGGAAGGCTCGCCAGCGGCATCAGAGCATCCATAAAATCAGGGTACGTATAGCCCCACACCCAGGCCTGCATGGCTCCCATCGAGGTACCTAAAATCAGGCGAAGATGATTGACGCCTAAATGCTCGGTGAGCAATTGATAATTGGCAGCAACCATATCATCATAGGTGTATTGCGGGAACTTCATGTGTAATCCATTGCTTGGCTTGCTCGACTTACCATGCCCTACCGCATCGGGCAGTATGATATAGTATTTGGTAGCATCCAGCAGTTGGCCGGGGCCAAATAAATTCCCGGCAAACAAACCGTTCAGAAACCCACGGCCATTGCCGGTTGTGCCATGCATAATTAAGAGGGCATTGGTCACCGTTCCAGTTGCGTCTTTTACCGGCTGCCCCAGGGTTGTGTAATGAATAGTGAGCTGGGGAAGAACGTCGCCGGTTTCAAATTTGAAGTTTTTGATTGCGTAATCGGATTCGGTACCGGCAGGAAATTTTGCCTGGGCATATCCCGATAGATTGATCAGGATAGCAATCCAGAACACCATAAGTAGTTTCATTTGTCTAGTGAAGTGATTTTTAACATGAAGGTGACTAAAATTATACGCTAACCGGGTGTAAAACAAGCTCAAAAGCAAGATAGGGCGTTTCCCAACTAGTGGACAGTTTTAGAAAGTACCATACCAAAGGCTTATTTCCTCAATCTGTTTACAGAAGAAGAGTAGTCCGTAACTTATGCGTAGCATTTGGGTTAACATTCATATGGTTGCACAGCTCCCGGAATCGGATCGTATCTTTGATAGCCTCTCGGCGAGTACTGGAGGCAATTTGTTTCCGTCTGATAAGGCAGGCAGGAGCGCCTATAAACCCGAACAGATGCTTTGGAACTTAATAATCGGCAGCGTTTTACTCGGATCGGTTCATGCGGCTATTCCTAACCACTGGCTGCCGGTAGTGCTGATTGGCCGCGCTGAAAGCTGGTCTGAACGGGAAACGCTGGGGGTGGTGGCCCTGAGTGGCTTTTTCCATACGCTTAGCACCGTGGTCTTAGGCGTGCTGATCGGAGCGATTGGGGTTAAAGTATCTGAACGATTGGAAGAACAGACCCGCCTGATTGCCTCCCTGTTATTGATCTTTATGGGGCTGATCTACTTTGCCATGCACGACGCCAATGCGCCACATGAGCATGTGCCAAAGGGATTAAAGGGACGGTCAAAAACGACCATTATCACCAGTTTATCGGTGGCCATGCTCTTCTCGCCCTGCCTGGAAATTGAAACATTCTTCTTCTCAGCCGGTACACTTGGCTGGCGGGCCATCTCCACGCTGGCTGTCGTGTACACGTTTGTTACAATTACCTGTATGGTAGCGTTGACAGCCCTCTCCTACCAGGGATTAGCCCGTGTAAATTGGCACTGGCTCGACCATTATGAAAAACGCATTACCGGGAGCATTTTGATTGGTCTCGGCATTCTCACTTTTTTTATTGAACTCTAGACACATGGCAGATGAACATAACGGTCCGGCCGGTACGCCGGAGCGGCACCGGCACGACGGGCATGACCATGACCACGAAGACGACGTCGATCTACTAGAAGAAGGGACGACTCCAGCTGCAGACGTTGCTCCAGGAAAAACAGGTCCCGTACAAACGTTACGCACCTATGCCCCCGTCATCATCAGTCTGGTGGGGCTACTGATGGGTATCGTGCTGGACAAATACGCAGATTGGTTCAAAGACCCCGTCCGCCTTATCGGGTATATAGCCGCTTACCTTCCAGTCGGCTGGCCGGTGTTGAAACGGGCCTGGAAAGGGATCGTGAGTGGCAATGTGTTCACGGAATTCTTTTTGATGGGCGTGGCTACACTGGGGGCCTTTGGCATTCGGGAGTATCCCGAGGGCGTAGCGGTGATGCTATTTTATACCATCGGTGAATTGTTTCAGGATGCGGCCGTCCTTCGGGCGCGTCGGTCCATCAAAGCCTTGCTCGATGTTCGTCCTGATGAAGTTACGGTCATGCAAAACGGAAAGCCCCAGACGGTGAAGGCCGCTACCGTTGCTGTTGGTGCTGTGGTGCAGGTGAAGCCGGGCGAAAAAGTGGGTCTGGATGGTACAATGCGTTCGGAAAGCGGCACGTTCGACACCGCAGCCCTGACGGGCGAAAGTGTGCCCCGGACAATTGCAAAAGGCGAATCGGTGCTGGCGGGGATGATCAACCGGCAATCGCTGGTCGAAATGGATGTAACAACGCCTTACCAGGATTCCAAGCTGTCCCGCATTCTTAAACTCGTACAACAGGCAACGGGTCGTAAGGCGCAGACGCAGGAATTCATTGCCCGATTTGCGAAGATCTATACGCCTGCCATCTGCGGATTGGCTTTGCTAATTACCCTGGTGCCCTATTTTTTCGTGGCTGACTATCAGTTTCGGGACTGGCTTTATCGGGGGCTGGTCTTCTTAGTGATCGGTTGCCCATGTGCTCTGGTCATCTCTATTCCGCTTGGGTATTTTGGCGGCATAGGCGCGGGGTCAAAGCAGGGTATTTTGTTTAAAGGCTCGGTGTTTTTGGATCTGGTGACCCAGCTCAAAACCGTTGTGATGGATAAAACCGGGACGTTAACGAAAGGGGTCTTTGCGGTTCAGGAAGTGAAACCTGTTGGTATCGATGCCAATAAACTAGCACAGCTGACTGCCGCCCTGGAAAGTAAATCGACCCATCCGGTGGCCACCGCACTCCTGGCGTATGCCCGTGCCAACAACGGCCGTGTCCATGATGGGGAAAAAGGGTATGAATCGATTTCAGTCGAAGGCGTAGAGGAAATTCCCGGTCATGGCCTGAAAGGTCGGGTTGATGGGAAAGAGATGCTGGCAGGGAATGCCAAACTGCTCCAGAAATTCAGTGTTTCGTTTGATGACGCGTTGACTCAGATACCCTACACGATCGTCATGGCGGCTCTGGACGGCCAGTTTTCGGGTTACTTCACCATTGCCGATGAGGTAAAGCCCGATGCGGCTGAAGCGGTAAAACGACTAAAAGCAGATGGTATCTATACCGTTATGCTCTCGGGTGATAAGTCGGCGGTGGTCGAAGCCGTGGCTAAACAAGTCGGTGTGGACGAATGGCACGGTGATTTACTGCCCGAAGATAAAGTGACGCAGGTCGAGCGTCTCAAAGCGGATTTGTCAGTTAATCCGAAATCAAAACTGGCCTTCGTTGGCGATGGGGTCAACGATGCCCCCGTAGTAGCGCTGGCCGATGTGGGAATAGCAATGGGAGGGCTCGGTTCCGACGCGACCATTGAGACGGCTGATGTCATTATTCAGAATGACGAACCGGCCAAAATTGCCATGTCCGTAGCAATTGGCCGGGCTACCCGCCGGATTGTCTGGCAAAACATTACCTTATCCTTAGTGGTCAAAGGCATTGTGCTGGTACTGGGAGCGGGCGGACTGGCCACGATGTGGGAGGCCGTTTTTGCCGATGTGGGTGTAGCGATGCTGGCGATTCTAAATGCGGTACGGGTCCAGAATCTGAAGTTTTAGTCAATGGCCGCTGAGTCGTTTTCCGTAGGGTTACACCGAAAAAAATGTTCTGAATATAAGACATCTCAAACGTCGTTAAGTTGTTTTTTAACGACGTCTATGCCTCGTGTAATTTCACTGTCAAAATCGGTCCAGACGCACTCCAACGACAAGCCTCCGGTATACTTTATTTTTTTTAATGCGCGGAAATAGGGCCTGAAATCATCGCCCATTACACCGGGCGCTGTCCGCTTTTGTTTTTCGGCAATGTGGCAGTGGGTTATGTACTGGCCATACTTGACAATCTCATCCGGGCTCTCGTTGTCTTTGAGCATATGGTAAATGTCGCACTGAAGTTTAAACCAGGGGTTATTAACCGCCTGAATGATCTCTACTCCCTCTGCCAGGCTATTGATAAAATTCGTTTCGCTCCGGTTAAGCGGCTCTACTGCCAGGGTGACACCATATTTTTCAGCAAGGGGGGCCATCTTCTGGCATAGGGCAATGTGCTGCGCTTTGGCAGTAGCCCGGTCAAACCCATCGGGAATAGCACGAGAGCCCCCACTGCCAAATACGATATTTTTCGATCCGCACTCTTTTGCCCGTTTCAACGCTACCTCAGCCCGCGCCAAAATAGCCTCATGGTGCAGGTCTGGCCCTACAGACTTAAGCTTGCCCGGAAAAAAATAGATGTATGACCGCACTGGAAACGTTTCTTCGGCAAGGGCCAACCGGTTCTTCTCAAACTGGGCATCCCCTCCTTCATCAGGAATCAAAAAACGGCCTACGCTTTCCTCGACAAACGAATACCCCAGCCTTTTCAACAAACCCGCTTTATCGTAGGAGGTACAAACGCCCAGCGGCAAGGTAAAGCCAGCGGCAGGCACATCAGAACTGCTCGGTTGGCCTAGTATATTAAAGGTAGGCAATCCTGCCAATATGCCAGTTGTATAGGTTAAAAAGTCTCTCCGTTTAATACGCTTATCCGCTTGCATATACACTGGTTGGTATGATTGAGTAAAAGAATAGGTTCTCCTGACGCTTTTCCAGACAATAATCGCCAGAAAAGTCAAATAACCTAGCAAGTCAAGCTACTTTGAGGGAATAGGGATAAATCCTCTGCCTTTCACAACTAAAGGTGTTTGCCAGCGGCCGTCATTAAAACCCGCATTCATTCAGCCGGGTTGTTCTTTGGTAGCCTTGTAACCTTTACCTCCATACACACTGCGGGTTGTGCCATCAGTGTACTTGATCAGGATATGGGCAATAAACAGCGGGCAAGCGCAATGACTGATCGCTGGTTTGTTTACCCGATCCCCAACTGATTTAATCCCAGCTATGAGCCTATTATGCGTCTAAAGGCTTTCTAAGCTTACTACAGTAACAAGAGGAAGGTACTGGCTGAAACCACCATATTTCGACTGGCCGAATGGCAGTACCCGTCATTTCCTGCCGACGAATCGGGCCAAATTTCCCAAAATCTGGTAGCGGGGGCGCAGTTGCCTAGGCTTTCCGTTAGTGAGCTGCTGGATTTTTGCATTGGCAAACGTTTTAACCTCGTTGAACAACACCCGCTTATTGACCGAATGTATTTGCCAACCAGCGGTTCTTTGAGGAGTTTGGTAGTAATTTTCACTAATACCATCGTGGTCGACACGGCTCGTCCATCTGTTCCCAACTTAAACTCTTCAAAGAATGCCGCTCAGGCGTTATGATTGCCGAACAGTTTTCTTCACGCGCCGGAAGGCTTCCGCCTAACGTTGCCCGACGTTGTTTTAGGCACTGAATTTCGGGACTTGTCTCCTCGGGTTTATCAGGCATTTACTGAACCGAGCCTGGTAAATGGCACTCATGCCGGTGAGTGCCATTGATGTACAGGGAATCTGCCAGAACCACGGCCTACAACGAGGATACGGATACGATGGCAAGCCTCCTCCGGGCCGCAACTCTCGGCGAAAATTCAGTGGATTCTCTTCGGATCGTCGGCCGTCCAGAAACGCCCGCGCATACGGCGATGCATGAGGCTGTATGGCAACTAAATCCCCCGTATTCCGGCGTTTTCTGTCAAAAAAAATGATTGAATCCGACTTCATACATGGTGGCCGCCGATGCGTAAGTTGCAATGGGAACGCCCACGCCAGAGCCGTTGTCGTAGCCCTTCAGCACCATACACCTAGCGTTCCTGCGGTTAATATTCTCGATTCGCTGTTCGAGTTCAATGGTGCCGGGGTTGAATTGGTATGAGTTTGGCTTGAGGCCTCATTAATCGGCGTCTTTTCGAAGTAAAGCCTGGTAATCCAGGTGCAACAGTGTTTTTCGGGTGCCAAACTGTTTGAGCAGTAAATCGATTGCCCGCTGGCAACGATGGTATTCAGGCTTATCCGGTTCCCACAGATAATCATCAAACAGCATAAGCCCCCCAACCTTGAGTAATTCCCAACTGTACATACCATCAGCAAGTACGTTGATAGCATCGTGAGCCCCGTCAATGTAAATAATGTCGAAACTGGCAGGCGGTAATTTGGTGAGGGCAATTTCAGAGCGCTCCTGAATAAGGGTCACCTGTTGGGCTTTGCCCGTTAACTGAATATTATGCATGAACCGGGGGCGGGGCGGGTTAACTGGCCAGGGCATAGGGTCAACACAAACAAGTTGTGCACTGGGGTGCGTCAACACATTTTCCAGAAACCAAACTGTTGAACGACCTTCAAAGCTACCGATTTCCAGTACCCGAAGATTTGGCTGATGCCCATAACCAGTAAACCACTTTTCCCAATTGACATAATTGTGGCTAGCCCAATCCGATGTAAAGCTAAACCCAACCGTACGCTTTAGTTTTCGTTCAAATTGCTTTTCCCGAACAGAACGCAGGTAGTTCATTAATAGATTGATAACATGGGTAGCCCGGTGAAGGCTTGCGACAAGAATACGGTGCATGAAGGGTAAAAGAGTAGCCGACGAATAAGTAAATTGCCCCTAATTTAGGGCGTTAAAGCGCGTCATCCCAAGCCGCGGTTATTATCGTTGCTGCTCGCCTGTGTCCGGGTTTCCGGGCTCGTCCAGTAATTGAATGGACGTAGCAGGACCTAAATCCGGATTTTCCCAGGACGACAGCGCCCAGACAATCTGTTTAGCAGGTGTAACTTCAAAAACCTGAACTGTGCCGGCCCATTCTGCGGTATTGTTATTGCCTGCAATCCAGCTACATATCACCGTATTTCCGTTGGCCAGGCGATTAGCGGTTTGTGTATTGCCCACTTTAAAAGGGGCATCGGCCCTGGTAAATTCCCA